>DASXVB010000215.1:0-27267 GCA_036504475.1 Methanosarcina sp. | reverse complement strand
TTAGACTTCCTGTAGAATCTACTTCCACCTTTTGGGTAGCTGTAATCTTTAGCTTGACACTAGAAGCATTTGACTTTCCGTCTATCCTAATATTATATGTTCCTGGAGGTACATGTGTCTGAGAAACAGTAGCAACGCCATTTTTTGCTTTTGAGGTTTTAGTTATCCATAAGAGAATCTTTGCTCCCACATTTAGGTCATCTGCCCCTGTTGCCTGCACAGTAAACCTGTTGCTGATTCCGGATGGAATTACTACGTCTTCAAGCTGGTATTCGTAGTTACCATCTACAACTTTTACCTCTTTTTCAAAGGTTACTTGAACTTCTGCGTTCTCTCCTGTAAAACCTGTCCCTTTTATCTCCATTATATTTCCAACAACTTGATTTTGGGGAGTGATGTCCCAATTGCTGGAGGCAGCAGCTCCGGGAGAGACGATCAAGCACAACAAAACGGAAAGTAAAATCAGAAATTTCAAATTTTCATTCTTTTCCATATTTTGAATGGATATAAGAATGGACTTTGTTAATCCAATTTTTTCAGAAAGCAATTCTTCTAACCTCTTTCACTTACTATTTTACCTAGTTTGGCTACTTTTTATTAAAATAGTTGTTATAGTAATATATGTCTTATTGATTGAGGAATTCTAAAAACTTTTGACATATTTGAAAATAAATAATAAAAGTAGGTTATGTATTTCGCTTTTTAGTATCTCTCACTGCCTGCAAAATACATATATGATAAATCCCCTAAAAACTTTCTAATACATATCAGTATACAAGTTTTGTATTCAGTCGTTAGAGAAAGGATGTAGAAAGCTACAATCCTTTCTCTCAGTCTTTCAACTTTTTCTTTTTTCATTCTGACTGACTGAACATTTTTTAGTATAACTTTTTGGTTTTATTTTTTATTTTTATCTCTTTTTCCCCATACAGCAAGCCCAATCAAGAGTGCTCCTGTAAAGCCTATCAGGAAGGAGGGAACTTTTGGAGGATTCCTTACGGCTTGCACGAATTCATTTGTCTTAATGTATGGCTTGAGTTCTTCTGAAATAAATGCTTTCGGAGTTTCTAGAATGGACTTAGTTCCCAGAAACGGAGTATCTCTATTTTTCATTGAAGAAATACTTCCTAAGGTACCAGAACTGGATCCTAAATCTAATCCGTATGACGTTTCAGTGGATATTTCTAGTTTTTTCTGGGCTATACCTACAAGACCTTTATCATTTTCATTAGCACCTGCAATGAGGATGTAGTCTTCTGAAGCTAGTCCTAGACTTTCCATAGAAAGATTACTCTGGTTTTCCTCTCCTATGCTTATTGTACCATTTTCTTTTCCTATAGTAGTCTGTATTTCTTCCTTAAGTTTTTCTTTTCCGTCTTCAGACTCGTATTTTGTCAAGTTTGTTTCTAATATTTTGATAATGTCTACCCCGTTTACAATAGGTCTTATCCCGTCTGTCATCCATAGTGGCTTTGTACCTTCTTCCGTTGTACAAGCATCTTTCCTTATCAGTATTGACCAGTATGTATAATTCTTTTGAGTAGGTGCATTTATCAAGCTCATGTTAACATCAAAATTTTTGCCTTCTTCTACGGTATATGGAGCTTGCGCTTCCATTTCGTATTCTAAAACTTCAAAAGATTTTGCTAACAGGGTCTTATTCTCCGATTCTGGCATTTCCGTTTTATTTCCTGCAAGGTTAATAAGAACCCAGTAATTTCCAGCTGGAAGAGGACCCAGTGTCATAGGAGATAGGTCTCCATCTTCGTTCAAAGTTGCAGGTATTTGGATGTAAGATTCTGTATTATTATTGATGACATCTTCTAAGCTAATCTTGCCCTCATTCATGCTACTTGAAGTAACATTTTCAGGAAGACTCAAGCTGCGTCCCTTGATAAGATATATGTCCACGCTACGTTGTCCAAGAGTTTCAGGCCCATTATAGCTTATCTTCACGCTATCGTTTACGGTATAAAATGAGCAAAGAGGATAGAGATATGAGAATACAGATTTCAGATTGTTCCAGCTACTTTCATCTGATTTTATTTCAGATACTACTGACTCATTTACTAAGCTGTATGTCCAGTTGTATGCTTTTATTTCAGAATTTACTTCCGTACTTCCTAAATTTGTCTTCCCTCTACATATTTTTATTTCAGGTTTGACACTTTCTTGATTTTTTGTGCATTTGCATGCTATTATTTTTGTTCCAGTTTTCGATCCCGTACTATTTTGAGTTTCAGTTCCATTTACTGGTTTTACTTTTAATGTAGCGTTAGATCCTGCACTTTTATTACTTTCTGTGCTGTTACTCTGTACTATTTTTAATTTTGCATTAGATCCTGAACTTTTATTCCTTTCTATGTTATTAGTTTGATTTGTTTCTGTCCCATTTCCTGTTGTTTTATTGGTATTTGTTTGATCTGTTGTTTTATTGGTATTTGTTTGGTCTGTTGTTTTATTGGTATTAGTTTGATCTGTTGTTTTATTGGTATTAGTTTGGTCTGTTTCTGTCCCATATTCTGCTGTTTTATTGGTATTGCTTAACTTTGAGTTTTCTGCAACACTTCCCAGTTCAACATAGGTATCATTACCTAGATAACTCTTAATATAATTAATATAGTCACTAATATCTTTATAAGTAGATTCATTAGTAGATTCATCTGTAGATATATCAGTTGATTTACCAGTATAGTTTTCAGCAGATTTGTCAGTTGATTTACCAGTATAGTTTTCAGAAGAGCTATTAGTTGATTTACCAGTATAGTTTTCAGAAGAACTATTAGTTGATTTACCAGTATAGTTTTCAGAAGAACTATTAGTTGATTTACCAGTATAGTTTTCAGAAGAACTATTAGTTGATTTACCAGTATAGTTTTCAGCAGATTTGTCAGTTGATTTACCAGTATAGTTTTCAGAAGAACTATTAGTTGATTTACCAGTATAGTTTTCAGAAGAGCTATCAATATAGTTTTCAGAAGAGCTATTAGTATAGTTATTTACTGTGTTTTGTTCAAGGTTACTAGTTTCGTT
Source organism: Methanosarcina sp. (assembly GCA_036504475.1). Classification (GTDB taxonomy): domain Archaea; phylum Halobacteriota; class Methanosarcinia; order Methanosarcinales; family Methanosarcinaceae; genus Methanosarcina. Next base: position 24,234 of record DASXVB010000215.1, on the reverse strand, counting down.
GCTTGCCTGATCGTCCTTGTTTTTATTTGCTCCTGTAATTGATATTGAAATTATTAAAAAAGCGAGAATCAAAATAATCCAAATTGATCTCCATTTTCGACCATATGTGACTTTTTCTGTCCCTGTTTTTTTCTTCAATGCCTACACTCCTTAATTATCCTCTTTTCTACGTATATTTGGGTTTCACGTCCACTTTCTGAACTTTCTCTTGATTGGAATCCAAGTAGTTTAGAATTTTGACTTCTTAGAACTTTTATATTACCCTCAGTTTTAATTTAGCATGATCAGCTATTTCATATAATTGTTAAAATAGATATTTCCTATTAAATAGATTTTCAGGGATTTATTTGAATATCTAATGACTTTTAAGGCAATTTATTCTATAATAGTCTTGTTATTTTTTAAAATCCTTTTCTTTTTGAGTAAACTAGCGGTAATAATATTCCGATTAAGAACTCTCTGCATATGCCGGCTTTTCATTACTTAAAAATCTTCTTTTTTCGTTCTATCTTCCTTAGTTCAGGTAATTGTTTTGTAATTTTTTCCACAACATTTTTTAATGTCTAAAGCTGAAAGGAATGGCAGTATTTCTCCTTTTATATCTGCACAATTCAAGCAGATTATAACAGTGGGATCGGAACTATAATCTCATATGAAGGCGTCCCAAATCTAGATAAAAAAAAGAAGTCTAAATAACATTCAAAAAATACTCAGAAAATCTGAAATATTAACCAAAAAAATAAAGCAATTCTCAAATTTACATAGTATATCTGGCTTCAAATGTACTTTGTAAATGGCTATCTATTATTAACTTACAAGTTAATTACATTACAAGCCTACATATAATAAACCAATAAAACAATAAAACAATAAACTGGTTTTATAAAATGCCTCTAAGCTGACGTAATTTTCTTTTGGTCAGTAAGTGGAGCTGATATTCTTTCCGCTTTATACTATGTCTCAATTCTTTGATTGGAAAAATGTGAACTCCAAATCTTTAATTTTTTTACTTCTTCTCACCTGTAACTGATTCTTCTTTCTGAATTCTCTTCTCTCCCTACAAAGACTTTATATAATAGATATGCTATCTAAAGGCAAAGTACATCCTAGATGGAAATTTCAGGTTTTTAATGCTTGAAATTATCTAGTCAGATCAATGTGATGCTTAATGCTAACTTCCTGGAAATTTCTGGGAAATAGGGTTTTCTGCCGTGCTTTACGGAAGATTTCCTGCATTGAAGATAAATCCAGTGAGAAACGTCGGATCAACATGAGTGTAAAAGGGCCAATGCTTTGAAACGCCCGCTTTTGGCGTCGTAACGGCGCCTAAAATCGCACGAAGCTGTTCAGGTTTTCGATGAGTCGCGGTTGCAGTTACTGAATACTGAAGTTTCAAATAAAGGGAACTGAATTCGAAATCAGGTTACCATATACTGAAGTTTCAACTCAGATTACTAAATGTTTCAAATCAGGGCCGGATACCTGGATTTGGGTCTGTCAGGATCGTAAAATCGGTCCTTTAAGAGTATGCTCCTGCTAGACAAGCTGGGAAGAGGATCGGATATTTGCAGATGCCTGAAGGAATTAGGGTACCGTGAGCATAAAGCTCTGGTCTGCTCGAGGCATATTTGCCAGGCAGGTCTGAAAGACGTCCCTCCCCACCTGGTAGCGTTCGGGGAATCCAGTGCATTTTTCTTTTGCCACTCACATTGAGCCGACCGGAGGGGCTGGCATTTCAATTGAAATTTACGGAGTAGAAATATGGCAAGCATACACCGACCAAAACGAGGTTCCCTCGCATTCAGTCCGCGCAAAAGGGCAAAGAGCCACATTCCACGGTTCAGAGCCTGGCCGGAGGCTACAGGTGAACCAAGGCTACAGGGTTTTGCAGGGTACAAGGTGGGCATGACCCACGTGATCATGGTTGATGACACAAAGAACAGCCTTACCCAGGGTATGGAAATCTCCGTACCTGTAACTGTCATCGAAACTCCCGCAATAAGGGTCGCAGCCATCCGGGCTTATGCAGAAGACACCACCGGAGAAAAGGCAATTGCTGAGGTATGGGCAGCAGACCTTGATCCTGAACTCAAACGCAGGATCCCTGTGCCAAAAGGCGAGAACGTGGCTGAAACCCTTGGGAATATTGGGAAAATGATCGAAGAAGGAAAAGTAAGCGACATCAAAGCAGTTACCTATACTCTGCCAAAAAGCCTTACCGGAGTTCCCAAAAAGACACCTGATATCATGGAATCAGGAATTAGCGCCAGGGATCTCAACACCAAATTCGAGTACGCAAAGTCAATCCTCGGCACCCTTGTAAGTGTTACCGATGTTTTCAAGACCGGGACACTTGTTGACACTGCTGCAATAACCATCGGAAAAGGTACTCAGGGTCCTGTCAAGCGTTGGGGCATCCAACTTATGAAAGGCAAACACTCCAGGCAGGGCAGTCTCAGGCAGATCGGTACTCTTGGTGGCTTCGGTCTTCGTCGCGTCTCTTGGAGAGTCCCACAGATGGGTCAGACAGGATATCACCAGAGAACTGAGTTCAACAAGCGCATTCTTAAGATTGGATCCAATGGGGAAGAAATCACTCCTGATGGTGGTTTTATGAATTACGGCCTTGTCCGTGGAGACTACGTGCTGATTAAAGGCAGTGTTCCCGGGCCTTCCAAGAGGCTTATCAGACTCAGAGATCCGATCAGGGCAAAGAAAGCCGACCTTGGCGAACCGAATGTCCTTCACATAAGTAGGGAATCCAAGCAGGGGTGAAGTGAAATGGCTACAGCAAAAACAATAGACCTTACAGGAAAGGTTGTCAGGGAGATTGAACTTCCCGACGTGTTTGATGTGGATTACCGCCCTGACCTGATTAAAAAGGCAGTGCTTGCGGCACAGGCAAACAGGCTTCAGCCCTACGGTCCCCGTCTTTACGCAGGTATGGAAACTTCCGCAAGAGGCTGGGGTTCAGGAAGAGGCGTATCCCATATTCCAAGACTCGTAAACAGCAGCAGAGCTGCAAGAGTTCCACACGCAAGAGGAGGAAGACGAGCCCACCCACCAAAACCGGAAGCTGACAGGAGTGAGAAAGTCAACACTAAGGAACGCCGTTATGCAATACGTTCCGCAATCGCAGCGACTAGGGATCCGACTCTCGTAAGCTTGAGAGGTCATGTCTTTGAAGCCGAGCTTCCTATTGTTGCGGAAAACGCTCTTGAAGACCTGGATAAGACAAAGCAGGTAATAGAGTTCCTGCAGGCCATCGGAATTTACGATGACGTGCTCAGGGCAAAATACGGAAGGCATATTAGGGCAGGCCGTGGAAAGCTCAGAGGCAGAAAATACAAGCATAAAAAGAGTATCCTTATTGTTGCAGGGGAAAATGCTCCTATTATGAAGGCTGCAAGAAACCTATCAGGAGTAGACGTTGCAACAGTGGATTCACTTAATGCTGAACTGCTTGCACCTGGCACTCATGCAGGGCGCCTTACAATCTGGACAGAATCCGCAGTTGAGAAACTGGAGGGTGCATTCCAATGAGTTCCATTAATTATCCTTTTGTTACTGAAAAAGCGATGATGCTGCTTGACGAAAACAAGCTCCAATTTATCGTGGATACCAGGTCAAACAAAAAGCAAATCGTAGAAGATGTTGAAAAACTGTACGGGTTCAAAGTAAAGTCTGTGCAGACGATGTCCACAATGAAGGGCACGAAAAAAGCAATCCTGACATTCGAAGATCCTGAATCGGCGCATGAGATTGCAACCCGGATAGGACTTATGTGAGGTGTGATGTATGGGTAAAAGAATCATATCACAAAATAGGGGTAGAGGTACTCCAACCTACAGAGCTCCTTCTCACAAGTACAAGGCAGAACTGAAGCATCCTCGTGTTGATGAAAACACATCGATTCAGGGGAAGGTCATTGGTATTGAGCATGACCCTGCTCGCTCAGCCCCGATTGCAAAAGTTGCCTTTGAAAATGGGGAAGAACTTCTCCTACTTGCCTCAGAAGGAGTTGCAATAGGCAACATAATCGAGTGTGGAGACGATGCTGATGTCAAGCCAGGAAATATAGTTCCTATAGCAAATGTGCCTGAAGGTTTCTTTATTTGCAACATCGAATCAAAACCAAATGACGGCGGCAAATTTGTGCGTTCTTCTGGAGTATACGCAACTGTGGTAACTCATGAACCTAATAGGACTGCAGTGGCAATGCCTTCAGGTAACATTAAATGGCTTAATCCAAAGTGCAGGGCAGTTGTCGGTATTGTTGCAGGCGGAGGCCGAGTGGACAGGCCCTGGCTCAAAGCCGGGAAAAAGTACCACAAAATGAAAACAAGAGCTGCAAAGTATCCCAGGGTGTCAGGTGTCGCTATGAACCCACGTGATCACCCATTCGGTGGAGGTGCCTGGAAGCACCCGGGCAAGCCTACAACAGTTAGCAGAAATGCTCCGCCTGGAAGAAAGGTCGGACTGATTGCAGCTAGAAGGACCGGAATGAAGCGCTGATGAGGGGTATTCGTTATGGCTAAGAAATCATCATCAAGATTACCAAAGAGAAAGGGTGAATATACCTACCGCGGGAAAACCATCTCAGAACTTCAGGAACTAAGTCTTGAAGAGTTTGCAGAACTCCTGCCTTCTAGAGAACGTAGGAGCATCAAACGCGGGTTCACTGACGGGCAGAAAAAAGTTCTGCACGAATTCAAGGAGGGAAAGAAGGTCAGGACTCATCACAGAGACATGATCATCCTTCCGGAAATGATCGGACAGACTATTGAAATCCACAATGGGAAAGGCTTCGTGAGTGTGGAACTTCAGCCTGAAACAATCGGGCATCGCTTCGGAGAATTTGCACCCACAAGATCAAGGGTTTCACACGGCAGTGCTGGTGTGGGAGCAACCCGTTCAAGCAAGTTCGTGCCGCTGAAATGAGGTGAGAGGGAATGGCAAGAATTAATTATTCAGTTAAGGGAAGCCCTGAGACCACCTCTAAGGCTATGGGTTCTGAACTCCATGTTTCCCCTAAGAAGTCCCGTGAGGTCTGCTGCAAAATTAAGGGAATGAAGGTTGCTGAAGCAAGAAAGTTTTTAGAAGATGTAATTGCTTTAAAACAGGCAGTCCCCTTCAAAAGACACCACGATGGAACAGGACACCGAAAAGGTCCAATGGCTGCAGGCAGGTACCCTGTTAATGCTTCAAAAGAGATCCTCAAGATCTTGAAGAATGCAGAAAGCAATGCTGAATACAAGGGTCTTGAACCCGCAAATATGTATATAACTCACGCTGCAATTCAGCGCGGGAGGGTAATTCACGGGTTTATGCCAAGGGCCAGAGGAAGGGCCACTCCCAAAGACACAGACACTGTAAATATCGAGATGATTCTTTCTGAGGTGCGCTAAATGGCAATAGAGAGAAAGTTCGTCAATGATGGGTATGTTAAAGCCTCCATGGACGAGTATTTTGCACAGCAGCTAAACAGAGCTGGATACGGCGGTATGGAGCTTAACAGGACCCCAATGGGCACCCAGATTGTTATCTATTCTGAAAAGCCTGGAATGGTAATCGGGAAAGCTGGGAAGGTCATCAGAAAGCTTACAAGGGATGTGGCAACCAAGTACAATCTCGAAAACCCGCAGATTGACGCTCAGGAAGTAAAGAAACCTGAACTTAACGCTCAGATGATGGCATCCAGGCTTGCATCTTCAATTGAGAGAGGCTGGTACTTCAGGAAAGCCGGACACAACACCCTTCGGGCAGTCATGAATGCAGGTGCACTCGGCTGTGAAGTTGTTATTTCCGGTAAACTCACAGGTTCCAGGTCAAGAGTTGAAAAATTTATTGACGGGCACGTAAAGCACTCTGGGCACCCTGTAGAAGAGGTCGTAGACGAAGGGTTTGCAGTAGCAGTCAAAAAGCTTGGAACCCTTGGTTGTAAAGTCAGGATCATTCAGCCGGACATTGTCCTGCCTGACTCATTCAGGGTAAAGGAAGCAAGTGAGGTTGCAACTGAACAACCGGTTGAAAAGCCTGCCGAAAAACCTGCTGAAGTCCCTAAAAAGGAAAGTGCGGCAAAGCCGAAAGCTCCCGCAGCACCTGCAAAACCTGAGGTAACACCGGCAGAACCAGTAGAAACAGCTGAAGTTGCAGAACCTGAAGAAGCCGAGGAAGAACCCCAGGCTGAAGTAGCAGAAGACCTTGAAGAAGCTGAAATAATTCAGGTCGAAGGCTCGGAAGAAGTCCGCAGGCAGGTCAATGGAGTCTGGCAGCACAAGCATGAGGGCTACGACTATTGGCATCCTATGGCACGGGTTCATAAGGAGGCTAAGGAATAATGTCAATCCTTAAAATGGAAGAAATCCGGGCCATGACTACTGAGGAACGAGTTGATGAACTCGAAACTCTTAAAAGTGAACTGGTCAGGGAACGTGCCCTTACCTCTGCAGGTGGAGCTCCTGAAAACCCAGGCAGAATCGGAGAAATTAGGAGAACGATTGCCCGGGTAAAGACAATTCAGCATGAGCTAAATGAGATCTAAAGTGGAAATTTTACCTTCGACCCTTATCTACCATGAACTGATAGGGCTCGAAATTCAGGTGACTCGTTCCACTAATCCATCATTAACAGGAATCCGCGGTCGGGTAATCGATGAAACGAAAAATCTATTAATCGTAGAGAACTCGAAGTCGCGGGAACTGAAAATTCCAAAGGCGGATTCGGAAATTCTCTTCCGAATACCTGCCGAGCTCTCCGAAAAAGGCCGCAGATCCGATACATTCGTTAAAATTCAGGGAAACCTGCTGCTCTCACAACCCGAAAATCGGATCAAGAACATCAAAAAGTTACATAAATGGGGCTAAACTCATGGCAAGAGATATTGGATTAAATATACCGGCGCCATCAGAAGAATGTGATGATTTATACTGTCCCTTCCACGGAAAACTCCCAGTAAGAGGTCAAATCCTTGTGGGTACCGTGGTCAGCAGCAAGATGGACAATACGGTAGTTATTGAAAGGCAATACATGAAATTGGTGCCGAAATACCAGAGATACGAGAAGAGGCGCTCGAAACTTCATGCACACAACCCACCTTGCATTTCAGCAAAAGTTGGGGATATTGTTACGATTGCGGAATGCAGGCGTATAAGCAAAACCAAATCCTATGTGGTAGTCAAAGCAGAGGTGCCTAAATGAAAGGCATACGCTCCAGCATTCCAAGGGCTCTTAATGCAGGCGCCAAGATTCCCTGTGTGGACAACACCGGAGCCAAAGTTGTCGAGATTATCTCTGTCAAAAAGTACAGAGGGGTCAAGAACAGAATGCCCTGCGCAGGAATTGGGGACATGTGCGTCGTCTCAGTAAAGAAAGGCACACCTGAAATGAGGAAGCAGATTGTCCTCGCAGTCGTGGTTCGCCAGAAGCAGGAGTTCCGCCGCCCAGATGGATTGCGTGTATCCTTTGAGGATAATGCAATGGTAATCACGGATGAAGAAGGGATTCCAAAGGGCACGGATATAAAAGGTCCTGTAGCAAGAGAAGTAGCTGAAAGATACCCTAAGATCGGGACCACGGCATCTATTATTGTCTGAGGTGGCGAAAATGGTATCTAAACAGCCTAGAAAGCAGAGAAAAGCAAGATTTAATGCACCTTTGCATGTCAGACAGAAATTTATGGGTGCAAGGCTCAGCGAAGAACTCTCCAAGGAATACAGCACAAGAAGCGCTGCAGTTATCAAGGGAGATTCCGTGAAAATCATGCGTGGAGATTTTAAGGGTACTGAAGGAAAGGTCCAGACTGTTTCTCTTCAGGATAGTACTATTACTGTGGATGGAGTAATTTCCACTAAGGTAGACGGTACTGAAGTCCCAAGACCTATATACCCCTCCAATGTTATGATTACAAAACTTGAACTGAAGGACGGGCGCAGAGCATCAAGCATTAAGAAGTGAGGCAGGTGATTTTGTGACACACCAGAAAAGATTATCAATCCCAAGAAGCTGGAAGGCCGGGAAAAAAGGTTATAAGTGGGTCTCCGCCACTAGCCCGGGGCCTCACAGCCAGGCTCGCAGTCTTCCGCTCGGAATCATAATTCGCGACGTTCTAAAGCTTGTAGATAACAGCAGGGAAGGTAAAAGGATTCTTTCGGAAGGCAAAGTTCTTGTGGATGGAATTCCCAGGAAAGACCTCAGGTTCCCTATTGGGCTTTTTGACATAATTACACTCCCGGTCATAAATGAAACATACAGAATGCTTCAGGATGAAAAGGGGCGTCTGAGCCTTCACAAGTTGAGCGAGACAAATGTTAACAAATTGTGTAGGATCGACAACAAAATTACCCTCAAAGGAGGGAAGGTGCAGCTTAATCTCAATGATGGGACCAACATTCTCGGTTCTAACGAGTACAGCACAAAGGATTCCCTGATTCTCTCGGTGCCTGACAAGCAGGTAGTAAAGCACCTTCAGTTCAAAGTCGGCAACCTGGCAATGGTAGTGGGTGGTCAGCACTCTGGAGAAATCGGCAAAATCAAGGAAATCAGGGAAGTTAAGAGTTCCAGACACAACACCATCGCGATTTCCGGGGAAACCGATTTCGAAACGATCGAAGATTACGTGATTGTCATTGGCGAGGACAAACCTGAGATTCGACTCGGTGGTGAAGTAATTGAGTAACGTTATGCGCACTCCCGTTGTTGAGAAGGTAATTGTCCACATGGGTGTTGGAGAAAGTGGCCAGCATCTAGTAAATGCCGAAGAAATTCTCAGGACTATCACAGGACAGGAAGTTGTCAGATGCTTTGCCAAGAGAACTCTTCCAGCTTTTTCGATCAAGAAGAGCGAACCCATAGGCTGCAAAGTAACTCTTAGAGGCCAGAATGCCCAGAAGTTTCTTGAGACTGCTCTGGGTATCGTTGATAAAACTCTGGTCAGATCCCAGTTTGACTCCCTTGGAAACGTCTCTTTCGGAATTGAAGAGCACACTGATTTTCCGGGCATGAGATATGACCCTAACATTGGAGTTTTCGGGATGGACATAACAGTTGTGATCAAACGCCCTGGAGAAAGAATCTGCAAAAGGAGAATTGCAACTCGGAAGATCCCGATTAACCATAAGGTTACAGTCGAGGATGCGGTTTCTTTCCTTAACGAAAGCTATGGCGTGGAGGTCATCTAAATGACAGAGAATCTAGATAAGTCCGGAAGAGGGGTAAACGTGTGCAAACGGTGCGGAAGAAAGCAGGGTCTTGTCCGCAAATACGACATTTACCTCTGCAGGCACTGTTTCAGGGAGATTGCCCACGAGATGGGTTTTGAGAAGTATTCGTAAGGTGATTAAAATGGTATTACTTGATCCTCTTGCAAATGCCCTTTCCACAATTAAGAATGCCGAAGTTATTGGGAAAAGCGCTTGTATTATCAGGCCTGCCTCAAAAAACATTGGCAACGTGCTGAAGGTTATGCAAGATCTCGGCTACATTGGAGAATTCGAGTTTATCGATGATGGAAAAGCCGGAATCTACAATGTCACCCTTGTGGGAAGAGTCAACAAATGCGGCGCAATCAAGCCGCGGTATTCCGTAGGAACTGACAGTTTTGAACGCTGGGAAAAGCAGTTTCTGCCGGCAAAGAACTTTGGTGCCCTTATAATAACTACTTCAAGCGGAGTTATGTCCCAGTACGAAGCCCGTGAGAAGAAGATTGGTGGGCAACTTCTTGCTTATGTATACTGAGCTGGAGGGAACAGGAAATGGTTAAGGAAATTGTAAGAACAATAGAGATTCCTGAAGGAATTTCCGTTTCTTTCTCTCAGGATGTGTTTATAGCCAAGGGCCCCCTGGGAACTGTAGAAAGAAAATTGTGGTATCCTGGAATAAGGATTGAGATCGGGGAAGGCGAAGTAAAGGTGGATGCAGAATCCTCCAGGAAAGAACAGAAGGCCATGGTAGGTACTTTTACTTCCCACATCAAAAACCTCATAAAAGGCGTAAATGAAGGCTTTGAGTACAAAATGACTATCGTGTACGCTCACTTCCCTATGCAGGTAAAAGTTGATGGTAAGACCCTTATAATCGGAAACTTCCTTGGAGAGAAGAAGCCAAGAGTTGCAAAAATCCTTGGTGAGACAAAGGTTAAGGTAAGCGGAAATGAAGTAACTATTTCTGGAGTCAACAAGGAAGATGTCGGGCAGACTGCCGCAAACATTGAACAAAAGACCAAGATCAAGAGATTCGATCCGAGGATTTTCCAGGACGGAATCTATATTGTGCAGAAGGCCTGAGGTGGTTATGATGGCAGAAGAATTCAAATCAGAAAGTACTTCAGTTTCTACCCTTGATATGGACTCTGAATCCAGGCGATTATTCAATGTGAGAAAGGTCCAGAAGGGAAAGAAACCCCAGTTCAAGAGAGCGGCCTGTCATAAATTCAAGAGACTTGACAGTAACTGGAGGCGTCCTAGAGGTTCTCAGGGCAAACAGCGCAGAAAGTATGTCTCAAAAGGTGCTCTTGCTCAGGTAGGGTATGGAAGCCCTGCTGCAGTAAAAGGTCTGCATCCATCCGGTTACTCTGATGTGCTTATTTCTAGCGTTGCTGAACTTGAGCTTGTTGATCCTTCTTATGAGGCTATCAGGATTGCATCGAAAGTAGGTGCAAGAAAGAAAGCTATTATTATCACAAAAGCTGAAGAACTTGGAATTAAAATTCTGAACCCTGGAAGGAGTGAATAAAAATGTCAGATTTGGCCAATCAGAGAAGGTTAGCCTCTAAAATCCTCGGATGCGGGCTTGACAGGGTATGGCTTAATCCAGAAGCCTCTGAAGATATCGCATCAGCAATTACCAGGGAAGATATTCGCGGGCTCATTGAGAATGGTACTATTAAGGCCAAGCCGGTCAAAGGAGTCAGCAGAGGCCGAGCCAGAGCTCTTGCTGCTAAGCGCAAATATGGGCACTGCAAAGGTCATGGTTCAAGGAAAGGTAAGAAAGGAGCTCGTACTCCAAAGAAAGAATTGTGGATCAAAAAGATCCGGGCTCTTAGAAGAAGGCTCAAGGAACTGCGTGCAGATGGGACACTTGATAAATCTGTGTACTGCAGACTCTATAGGAAAGCAAAAGGCGGCGAATATAGAAGCGTTGCTCACCTTAATTCCCACCTTGGGTCTGAAAAACTATTAAAGAAATAACTTGGAGGAGCTAAATATGGCAACAGGACCAAGATATAAGGTTCCTTTTAGACGAAGAAGAGAAGGACGCACTAATTATCACCTACGACTCAAGTTACTGCTCTCAAAGCAGGATCGTGTTGTTGTAAGGAAGAGTGCAAGAAATGTTCAAATCCAGTTAATAGCTCCAACCCCAGAGGGGGATATTACTTATTCCTCAGCCGTTTCGAGTGAGCTTGCTAAATACGGTTACACAGGGGCTACCGGAAATACAACGGCTGCATACCTTACAGGGCTCTTGTTCGGACTGAAAAGTTTGAAGAAGGGATATGAGGGAGGAATTCTGGATATAGGACTCCAGGCATCCTCTGCAGGTTCCAGAGTCTATGCTGCTCTAAAAGGCATAGTGGATTCAGGTTTCGAAGTCCCCTGCAGCCCTGAGGTTTTCCCTTCGGACGAAAGAATCCGGGGAGAGCACATTGCTGAATACAGAGAAGAGAGCTCAGACCTGCCAGAGCAGTTTGAAGCAACCAAAGAGAAAATCTTTGCTGAGTTTAGTTAAGGTGATTAAATGGCATTCGATGAGGATTGGGTTCCGAAAACCAGGCTTGGAAAATTAGTTGTGGAAGGACAGGTTGCTTCCATGGAAGAAGCAATCAAATCAGGCCTGCCTATCAGGGAACCCCAGATAATTGATATGCTGCTTCCTGACCTGGAAGACGAGGTGCTCGATATTAACATGGTCCAGAGAATGACTGACTCTGGACGCCGTGTGAAATTCAGAGCAACCGTAATCGTAGGGAACAGAAACGGCTATGTAGGACTCGGGCAGGCAAAGGATGTGCAGGTAGGGCCTGCCATCCGCAAGGCAATTGATGCTGCAAAGCTCGATATCAGCTACATTCGCAGAGGTTGCGGATCTTGGGAATGCGCCTGTGGTCTGCCTCACACTGTTCCTTATGAAGTTACCGGAAAAGCAGGTAGTGTAAGCGTAACTCTTATTCCGGCTCCAAGAGGCCTTGGAATAGCTGCAGGAAATACTGCAACCAAGGTGCTGGAAAAAGCCGGAATTAAAGATGTATGGACCAAGACCTTTGGAACTACACGTTCTACTCTCAACTTCGCAAAGGCTACCTTTGACGCCCTTAACCAGGTCAACGTTATGAGGCTGCCAGTGTACTGTAAGGAGGAAGCTTGAGATGTATGCAGTTGTGAGGTTGAGAGGCCAGGTTAATGTCCGATATACCATTGAAGATACCATGAAGATGCTTCGTTTGCACAAAATTAACCACTGTGTATTTGTGTCCGAAGATCCTCATTTCAAAGGTATGGTTCAGAAGGTAAAGGACTACGTTGCCTTTGGGAAAGTCGATGCAAAGACCCTTGCAGAAATCCTCGAAAACCGTGGAAGACTTGCAGGGGATACCCGTCTTACCGAAGAATACATTCGGGAAAACACAGCCTATGATTCAATACAGGCTTTTGCAGACGCTGTAGTTAAGGGAGAAACTTCCCTTAAGGACGTTCCTAAATTGAAGCCTGTTTTCAGGCTTCACCCTCCAAGAAAAGGGCATTTGGGGATTAAAAGAACCGTAAAGCAGGGCGGCGAGCTCGGTGACCACGGCGACGATATTAACGCGCTCCTGCACAAAATGAGATAAGGTGGTTGGAATGGATACAAAGAAGTTCAGAGGATCCAGGACCTGCGGAGGCGGCACTCATAAAAACAGGCGTGGAGCCGGAAACCGTGGAGGCCGTGGAAAAGCCGGAGGCTGTAAACACCACTTCGTAAGAGCAATGATGAGGGGATACAGCTATGGAAAACATGGTTTCAAACTCCCTGCTGAAGTTTCCAAGGACCCATCCATAGTAAATGTGGGAGAACTTGACGAACTTGCTCCTTATCTTGTTCAAGAAGGTCTTGCAGAAGTCAAGGATGAAGCATACCATATTAATCTTGAAAACATCGGAATCGAAAAAGTACTCGGAAGCGGACGTGTTACGAGGAACCTTATAGTTACTTCGAAAGAATTCTCCGCTTCTGCCCGCGAAAAAATTGAAAATGCCGGCGGAAGTTGCATCGATGCCGAGTAAGTAGTGTCACTCTGACATTACTTATTTTAATTCTTTTGGTAACTTTTTCATATTAGATGTACTATATTACCAATATCTTACGGTAAAACGTAGTCTAACATTTCAAGCATTATAAATAAATTATATTTTAAATGGTGTAATCGATGACTCTCAGGGATACGTTAGAACCGTTTTTTAATAAGTTACCTGCAGTAGCAAGTCCGGAAAAACATGTCCATTTTAAGGATAAGCTCTGGTGGACTCTGGGAGTCCTTGTGCTGTACTTTGCTCTGGCAAATGTACCGCTCTTTGGGATGTCCCAGAATTCGATTGACCTTTTTGAATCTTACCGTGCTTTCTTTGCAGGCGCATCTGGATCTCTCCTTCTTCTAGGTATCGGGCCTATTGTCACGGCTTCGATTGTCCTGCAGCTCCTTGTTGGGGCAGATATTATCAAAATGGACCTGTCAGATCCTAAAGATCAGGCATTCTTCCAGGGAGCTCAGAAGTTCCTCGTGTTTATCATGATCCTACTGGAAGCTCTGCCGCAACTACTTGGTGGATATATCCAGCCGGATTCAGGACTTGCTTCTACACTCGGTGTAGGCCTGGGAGTGATCACTTTCCTGCTCCTTATCCAGATTTTCGTTGGAGGCGTGCTCATCCTTTTCATGGATGAAGTGGTTTCCAAGTGGGGCATCGGGTCAGGAGTTGGGCTTTTCATTGTTGCGGGAATCTCCCAGCAGATTGTTACAGGGATCATTAACTGGCAGACTGACTCTTCGTCAGGACTTCCTGTAGGGCTGATTCCAAAATGGATCTACATCGCACAGAATGTCGGGGCAGATTACCTATTCTCAGGTCAGGGCATAGTGTTCATGCTAGTCAATGGAGGAATTCTGGCACTGCTGAGCACAGTTTTGATTTTCCTGGTGGTTGTATATGTGGAAAGTACAAGGATTGAAATCCCTCTCGCCCACAGTGCAGTTAGAGGGGCTAGAGGTCGCTTTCCTGTTAAGCTTATATACTCTTCAGTGTTGCCAATGATACTTGTCCGAGCTCTTCAGGCTAACATCCAGATGATAGGGATCATTCTCTCCAGCAGGGGAATCACTTTCCTTGGAAAGTTCAGCGGGTCCAATCCGGTAAATGGAATCATGTATTACCTTGCTCCAATACACAGCCCTTATGATTGGGTTCCATCTCTTGTGAAGGAGTCCTTCTCAAGTTATGGGGCGGCAGCTCCTGCAACCTGGCAGATTGGGCTTCACGTCCTTACAGATGCTTTCATGCTTATTGTAGGAGGAATTATCTTTTCCCTCTTCTGGATCGAAACCACAGGTATGGGAGCAAAGCCCACAGCCCAGAAGATTTTCAACTCCGGCATGCAGATTCCAGGTTTCAGACGGAATATTAGCAGTATCGAAAAAGTTACGCAGCGTTATATCCCAAAAGTTACTGTAATAGGTGGAGCTTTCATAGGATTACTTACCCTGATTGCTAGCCTGCTCGGTACCCTTGGAAGTGCTGGAGGTACAGGACTGCTGCTTACTGTGAGTATTGTATACCGTCTGTATGAGGATATCGCATCCGAGCAGATGATGGAAATGCACCCGATGATCCGTTCTTTCTTCGGGGAGCAGTAAGGGTTCTTTTTGAGCAGTAAAAAGGAAAATCGAATCAGATGTAATGTAAACAGATTAAAGGATAAAAACACAGGGATCTTCAGATGAATATAATACTCTTTGGGCCCCCAGGTGCCGGAAAAGGCACCCAGGCCAAAAAAATGGTTGATTTCTACGGAATCCCGCAGATCTCCACAGGGGATATCCTGCGGGCGAATGTCAGAGAAGGAACTGAACTTGGGCTTGCAGCCAAGACATATATGGACAAAGGGGAACTTGTTCCTGATGAGGTACTTATAGGGATAATTAAGAACCGTCTGAAGGAACAGGACTGTGAAAAGGGTTTTATCCTTGATGGATATCCAAGAACAATACCTCAGGCTGATGCTCTAGCAGTTATTCTCAATGAAATCAATAAGCCCATAGATGTCGTTCTCAACCTTGGAGTGCCTGATGAAGAACTGGTCGAAAGAATAAGTGGCCGACTGATGTGCAACTGCGGTGCTAGCTACCACAGGACTTTTAACCCGCCGAAAAAAGAAGGTGTCTGTGATATTTGCGGTGGTAACGTTTTCCAGCGCGACGACGACAAAGAAGAGGCTGTAAAGAATCGTCTCAACGTCTATAAAAAGCAGACTGAACCCCTTATTGACTATTATTCAAAGCAGGATCTTCTGGTAACTCTTGACGGGACCAAAGATATAAATGAGGTATTTGAAGATATAAAGGCAGCTCTTGCAAGATTTGCCTGAAATCTTCATCTCTTTTTCTTTTATTAAGTCTTTTATTTATCTAATTTTTCTTTCACTCAGTATTTATACCAACAAGTCTATTTCCTTTCTCTTCTATTTGATTCAAACAATTAATATTTAAATAGTATGCGGCGTTTATGTCATCAAGAGCAATACGACGGAGAATCTGATTCAATATGACTGAAAACTCAATCGATGAACTGGTTAACTGGGTTATCGGTGTTGACCGCCGTTTGATTCTTATGGATTCCATGAAAAGGCACACCTTTGTCCGAGCTTCAGATATTGCCCATGAAGCGAGCCGATCTACACAAAATATCAGTCACGCTTTGAAGGAGCTTGAAAACAAAGGTTTAATCCAGTGTCTGACTCCTGATAAAACTACATGGAAAAAATATGTCCTGACAGATTCAGGAAAAAAAGTATTGGAAAAGCTGGATGGAATTTATCTTTAATTTGCTGAAATCAGACAATTCATTATTCTGTGCTTTCAAGGCCTCGAATATCTTCAGTTCCGCTTTCTTGTAATATGCTTGGACGTACAGTTTCTTCATCAAGTGTCAGAACTCTATACCCTAGAGCTTTATACCCTTTTACTAGCTCGAGATTTTCTCTGACAACGGATTTTTTAAACTCTTCAAGATCTGTCGTGATATCTTCAAGTAGGCTTGTGGTTTTCTGGTCTGTAATAACAGCTCCATCAGGCACCACTTTATGCGGAGGAATTTCGACTCCGCGAACAACGGCTCTGTGTAGAACCAGAACATCTTCTCCTAGATTACAGTCGAATACTAAAGCTCCGAATCCGACAAAGCAGTTTTTTCCTATTTCGCAGGGCCCATGTACTATGCACCCATGCGCAAGAGAGGTATTATTACCTACCTTCACTTCCGAATTGGAAAGGGAATGAATTACAACATTGTCTTGGACGTTGCAGTTGCTCTGAATAATTATTGAAGAGCCGGGTTCATCTGCTCTGATCACCGCATTCGGTCCAACAAATACGTTTTCTTCTATAGTCACATTTCCTATTATCAGTGCAGTATCAAATATCCAGGCTTTACTGCTTATTTTCGGGAACTGTCCCTTAGGGTTTGGAAACTGCATTTTTAAAACTCCTTCGAGGTGTGGTATAAGTTCATTTTTTCCGTTTTTCCAGGTAGTTATAAACTTTTATGATAAATTATGAGAACATATTTAAAGGTATTTCCTTCCTTTTTTCTACCGAGTCCTGCAAATTTTTAAGAAAATGCTTGATCGCAAACCTTTTCAAAAAAGGTTTGATCGAAAACATGGCAACGTTTGAATTTGAAGATCTTATCCCCAAACTCTATCCAGCGTAACCCTTTTCAAAAAAGGCTTGAGCGAAAACCTCTCTGGCAACATTTGAGTTTGATAGCCTTATTCCCAGACCCTATAGGCGTGATCAACCGGCACAACGGTTGCAGCACAGCACAAACCTTTTTAAAAAAGTAAGTAAAGAATAATCTAAATATTCTACCATGAATGTGTAATTAAGTGCTTACTTTTACCTGTATATGACCTTCTGTGTTGTTACGGGAAGGGTTAAACTTGAACTTCACTAATAGTATAACTTATATACATCAACACTTATTAACCAGAACAACCTGTGTAATCGTTAAAATCGGCTCTGTAATCGAGCTGTTTTATCAAGAGTCACAATATTTTAAGCTTATAAAGCTTCCATTTATAGGAATTCTTCTACACTTGAATATCTTAGAATAACTATTGAACCTGAATGGTGAGAACAACTTGGTTTCAGAGGCATTAAAAACTCAAATAGACCGGTTCCTGCTGGCTCTCGGTTTTTCCCTTATGATCGGGATTCTGGTTCTTGGACAGGGTTTCAGGACTGCCGTCGGGGAAACTGTTGGGATTCTAATGAATCCTATACTTACTCTGGTCGGACAGAATAATTTCCATCTAATTCTTTTGGTAATGGCAGCTATTACTGCTGTTTATGCATCCCTGATCCAGAAATACACAATTGACTGGGATCTTATGCGGAATACCCAGGAACGCGTGAAGGTTTTCCAGAAGGAATTTAGGGAAGCTCAACTTTCCCAGAATACTTATATGCTGAAAAAACTGGATGAACAACGCCAGGAAATGATGGAAGACCAGATGAAAATGTCCAAGCAGCAGTTCAAGCCTATGGCTTACATCAGTATCATTTCCCTTCCTCTCTTTTATTGGGCTTATTATTACATCAGTGGGCACGCGAATGCTACGATGGTTTTTCCTTTCTGGGGTGAACAGCTGTTAACTTCTCAGGCTTTTTTGTACTTCCAGCACTGGTTATACTGGTACTTTATTTGTTCTCTCGGAGTTAGCCAGTTTATCAGAAAGGCACTGGATATCGGTGGGGTCTGATGCGGATAACAGTTAGCGGGCTTCCAGGAAGTGGGACAACAACAATTTCAAGACTTCTTGCGGAATATTATGAGCTTGAATTAATCTCTTCGGGTGAAGTTTTTAGGAGGATAGCCAAGGAGAAGGGAATGAGTCTGGCGGAATTCGGAGCTATGGCCGAAAAAGACCCTTCAATTGATCTGGCTATTGATAAAAATCAGAGAGCTATTATCCACAGTCAGGAAAAGCTGATCCTTGAAAGCAGGCTTGCAGGCCATATGGCCAAAGATGTTCCAAATGTGCTTAAAATCTGGATAAAGGCTCCTTTACCTGTCCGGGTAAAACGTATCTCGAGACGGGAAAAATCAGCTTCTTTTGACGAAGAGCTAGAAAAAACAATCCAAAGGGAAAAATCTGAAGCCCTACGCTATATGAATTATTATAATATTGACATTAGTGACCTCTCTATTTACGATATTGTTATTGATTCAGAAAAGTGGAATCAGTACCAAATTCTTGATATCCTTAGGACAGCTATTGATTCTCTTGTAGGGCCGGAGTAATTTGCTGTAAGGCTTTTTATCAAAGGCAGTATTCTTATGTAAAAGCATAGAGTTTTATTCGCCGGAACCTGATATTACAGCAATCATGAATACCGGCATAAAGATATCTGTTCCTTCATAAGGGCATCCTGTACTGTGAAGATATTCTATAACCGCTAGTTAAGATTAAGGGTATTTATCTTAAGGCTTCAGGCGTATATCCTTTTTAGATATATTGTCAGAGCTTCTTCTTATGCGCATTACAGAAATTTCCTTGGGTCACAGGTTCATTCTGCTTATACGTCTACAAATTATACTGCATATTGATATTGTTTATGTCTATATATTCAATTAAGGAGTTTTTGAAAAACTATGTCACCTGCCGGCAAATTGCCATCGGAAGTTGAAAGAACTTTGGTCCGAAAATCCAGCGCGTGGACCAACCCCTCTTACGGTTTTTATCCCGAAAAACGCCCTATTCTCGAGTATATTGAGAAAGGAGTTGTAAATATTGATAAACCCAAAGGGCCAACAAGCCATGAGGTTGCAGCTTGGGTAAAGGCCATTGTTGGCGTAAGTACGGCAGGGCATGCAGGTTCTCTTGATCCCAAGGTTACAGGACTTTTGCCTACTTTACTTGGAAAGGCTACAAAGGCTGTTCCTGCTCTCCGCCTCTCCGGAAAGGAGTATGTCTGCCTTCTTAAACTTCATAAAGAGATGCCTCAAAAATTGGTTCGGAAGGTCTGTGAGGAATTCACAGGCCCTATTTACCAGATGCCTCCTATCAAATCGGCTGTCAAACGAGTTATAAGAGTAAGGACGATATATTATCTTGAAGTGCTTGAAATTGAAGGCAGTTCGGTGCTCTTTCGTGTAGGATGCGAAGCCGGAACTTATATTCGAAAACTCTGTCACGATATAGGGCTTGCTTTGGGTTGTGGTGGACATATGCAGGAACTCAGGAGAACAAAAGCAGGCCCGTTTACCGAGGAAACAATTGTCACCCTTCAGGAACTGAAAGACGCATATATATTCTGGAAGGAAGATGGAGATGAATCTGAAATCAGGAGAGTAATCATGCCAATGGAAACGGCTGTGTCCCATCTTCCCAAAATCATCCTACGGGACAGTGCAGTAGATGCGGTCTGTTCCGGGGCTGCTTTGGCAGTTCCAGGTATCACAAGCTTAGACGCAAACCTTGAAAAAGGAGAGCTTATAGCACTGTTTACCCTTAAAGGTGAAGTTGTTGCTCTTGCAAAAGCTGAAATGAGTACAGAAGAGATTCTCAAAGCCTCTACAGGGCTTGCAGCTGCTTCAATCCGGGTTCTGATGGAGACTGGGAGTTATCCGAAAGGTTGGGCTAAAAAAGAAAATAGTGTTAAACTCTCACCTTTATAATTCTTTTTTAAACTCTTATGTTTAGAATAAAGTTTATATATCACTGTTCCGTTATGGTATAAGTCGTGCCATAAGCTTTATGCCAACCTTTCAGAGGAAAGCTTGACTACAACCTTTCTAAAAGAAAGTTTGATCAAAGTCCATAATCTTATGAATGTCATAATTGTGCCGAGGTAGTCTAGTGGTAGGGCGCAAGCCTGGAAAGCTTGTGGGGCTTAGCCCCTCGGGAGTTCAAATCTCCCCCTCGGCGTATCTTCTTAAGCTTTTTCTAAATTACGTTTATAAATCATTTCTAAATTATGTTTCTAAGCCTTTTCTAAACACTATGTTTTAATCCTTTTCTAAATTATGTTTAAATCTGCAGACATCTCCGGTTTTGTTGCGAATGTAGCTTCTAATTCTCAGTTTTATCTTGAAGAATCAACAGTTGAAATCCCTCAGAAAATAAGATCAAGAGGAAGACTTCCACTGTACCTGAAGTGTTGAATACTTCTCTGTAAAAAAAGGTTAAAAGGATCATAAACACTTGGGTTTTGATTGAAGTTGAATAAATTCTTGCTCCTGGGACTGATAAGTTTATATTTTTGCTGGAATTGGTTGTAAGTTTGTAAAAGAAAAAGGTCTCTCAATTAAGCAAGCTAGCATTTGTAGAATGAGAATATAAATAAAAATCTTTTAAAAGCATGGAGGAGATGGGATAGTAAAGGAATTATGACCGAAAAAAAGTTAATCTGATAATGTCAAGGTAAGAACACAGCTAAAAAATGATCGATTGATTTCAGGTGGGAACGAAAAAAATAAACGGAAACAAACAGAGAAGGAATATTGAAAATGAAACTGATCCTGAACGATATCGTGAAAAGTTTTGACAAAAAAGAGGTTTTGCGGGGTGCGAGCTTTACTTTTGAAAAGGGGGAAATTTACGGACTCCTCGGAAGAAATGGCTCAGGCAAAACCACGCTGTTTAACTGCATCAATGAGGATTTGAAGATTGACGGCGGCTCAATTCTCCTTGAAGAAAACGGAGTGAAGAGAGAAGTTTGTCCGGACGATATCGGATATGTCCTGTCGACGCCAGTCGTTCCGGAGTTCTTAACAGGCAGAGAGTTTTTAAAGTTCTTTCTTGACATCAATATGAAAAAAATTCCGGACATTAAGCCTATTGACGAATATTTCGATTTTGTAAAGATCGGAAGCGAGGATCGCGACAGGCTTTTGAAGGATTATTCCCATGGCATGAAGAGCAAGATGCAAATGCTTGTAAGCTTCATCGCAAATCCCTGCATTCTACTTTTAGACGAGCCGCTGACCTCATTTGACGTTGTGGTCGCCGACGAAATGAAGACGCTGCTGCGCCAAATCAAAAAAGACCACATTATTATTTTTTCCACTCATATCATGGAGCTTGCGCTGGATTTATGTGACGAGATCGTGATCCTGAGCGGCGGAGTTCTGAAAAAAATGGAAAAGGATGACCTCAACAACGAAGCCTTTAAGGATAAGATCATTCAGGCTCTCAGGAAGGATGGAGAATGATTGAAACTTTCCTCCTGTCCTTCAGGCTTAAAAACGCATATCAAACCAATGGCATTATTTATTCGCTCAAATCCATCCCTGTCATCAAAAGGCTGCTGCCGGTTTCGCTCTATGGAAGTCCGGGGCTGAAAAAATTTGCCAATTTAGTCAGCATCCTGTGGGAGATCATCTCGTTGTTTTTGAGCAAGCTGCTTTATTTGCTTATTCTGATTTTTCTTCTAAAAGACCCAATGAAAAGCAGCTCCGTGAACAGCTTTATACATATATTTTTCTTTCTGACCATTGCAGGCGGTTTTCTCAACACGCAAATATTTCATCCTACCAAAGACAAGTATTATGCCATTTTTCTCATGCGAATGAATGCGCGGGAGTATACGCTTTCGAATTACTTCTATTTCCTTTTGAAAATTGTTGTCGGATTTTTGCCTTTCACGCTGCTTTTCGGATTGCTTTCCGGGGTACCTATCGTTATCTGCCTTATGATGCCGCTTTTTGTGGTTTCCATAAAACTGATTTTTACTGCCTTCGCTCTTCATGGTTATGTCAGAACAGGCCATGCAAAAAATGAAAATCAGCTCAATCAGGTTGCTTTGGTTGGCATTGCTGCATCATTGGCTGCGGCATATATCCCACCATTTTTCGGCTATGCCATGAACGGAGCTATTTTTCTCGCGTTGTTTGTCATTTCTGCTGTTATGTCTGTATTTTCCTTTTTTTATGTGCTAAAATTCCATGAATACCGAAGTATTTGCAAGGAGCTTCTCACAGCGGACAGTTTTGCTATGAACAAAAAAAGCATGGTTGCACAGGCTGTTCAAAAATCTTTGCAGACGAATATAGACATTAAGGCAACAAGCAGCAAAAGCGGTTATCAGTATTTCAACGATCTTTTTGTTAAGCGGCATAGCATGTTACTTACCAAATCGGCAAAACATATCACCTTGATTTCCCTTTCAGTGCTTGCGTTTTCCATCACGGCCTGTTTTCTTATTCACGGGGCAAAACCGATAATAAACGGGATGATGCTGACTTTTTTGCCTTATTTTCTGTTCGTCATGTATTTTATTAATCGCGGCAAGGTTATCACCCAAGCCATGTTCATGAACTGTGACCACAGTATGCTTACCTACCGGTTTTACAGGCAGCCATATGCAATTCTGCTTCTCTTTACGGAACGGCTAAAATCCATTATATCGATAAACTTGATGCCCGCTTCGGTAATTGCACTAGGGCTACCGCTTCTGTTATGGCTTACAGGCGGAACGGGCAACGCGCTCAATTATGTGTTGCTGTTTGTTTCTATTATTGCCATGTCGGTATTTTTTTCGGTGCACAACATGGTGCTATATTATCTTTTGCAGCCTTACAATATCAATCTCGAAATAAAAAGTGGTACTTTTGCCATTGTCAATTCCTTTACTTATTTCGTTTGTTATTTTGCCATCGGTAAGAATGTCCCGACTCTGATTTTCGGCACGTTGATTTCAGTATTTTGCATTGTATATATCGCCGTCGCGTTGATTCTTGCATATAGGCTTGCACCAAAGACATTCAAGCTGCGTAATAGCGGTCTTATGTAAACTAGAAAGATAGGTTGTGCGATAAATTGTCAAGATGGAACATAATATTGTATTCTATTTCCGAGAGAAAAGATTTTACATGAAGTGCGGCTTTCTTCCTGTCTTTTCATTATTCAGTAACTTTTCTGCTATCAGCTTTCAGTCCTTCCGAACATCCGTTTTCAGTTGGGGCTAGCGCAGATATCCTTATATACTGGGAATTGTATGTAAATGCACTCATCAGTATATGCTGTAAAGAAGCTCCTTTTGAGAGCTGCTCCTGACTTTTCGTTTCCTTAAGGGTATTCGATCAGGGGCTACAGGATGCTGTATGCATTCCCTTGGAGGGAGTATATGGTAGAAGAAAAGAATAATGAAGAATTAAGGCATCTTGTTCGGATTATGAATACCGACTTGAAGGGGGCAAAACCCGTAGAGTACGCCCTAACAGGTCTTCCGGGAATAGGGAGGCGCACTGCTATCCTTATCGCAAAGGGCGCAGGGGTAGACCCAACTGCTACACTTGGATACTTGCCAGATGAAGAAGTGGCAAAGCTCGACAGTGCAATCAGAAAGTTTGAGGAAATTGTTCCTTCTTGGATGTTGAACAGGCAGAAAGACCTTGCAACAGGACAGGACAAACACTTGCTGAGTACAGATATCGTACTGACTTTCAGGGAAGACATTAACAACCTGAAGAAGGTTCGTGCTTACAGAGGTCTTAGGCACGAAAGGGGTCTGAAGGTCAGAGGACAGAGAACGAAATCCACAGGCCGCCGCGGGTCAACTGTTGGTGTCAGCAAGAAAAAGTGATTTTCTGGTTAAGGTGATTTTAAATGGCATATCCAGGTAAAAAAAGTAAAAGTTTTGAGACTCCGAGGCATCCTTGGCAGGAAACCAGGATGGCATCTGAAGTCCAGCTTGTAAAGGCATATGGCCTCAGAAATAAGAGAGAGGTATGGAAAGCAGCCAGTATGCTAAGGATGTATAGGTCTGAAGCCAGGAAGTTACTTGCAAGTGCTGCAAACTCTCAGGAAAGAGGACTTGAAGGACATCAGAAGACCCAGTCCGAAGAAATTCTTTCAAAACTTATCCGCTATGGTATAATTAAATCAGACGCTGATATTGATGATATCCTCTCTTTAAAAACTGAAAATATCCTCGAAAGGAGGCTTCAAACCCAGGTTCTCCGCCTTGGGCTTGCTAGGACA
>DASXVB010000214.1:0-2017 GCA_036504475.1 Methanosarcina sp. | reverse complement strand
GCATTTGATTATCTCCTTTGCAACAGTCTCATATCCAGCTTCCACCATCATTTTTATTCTTTCTTCAAAATCTCTACGGTTATCTTTCTCATATGTCATCGTTTTCTACTTCCTCTAATATTCTTTCTGTAATCCGACATCTTCTTAAGTTAAATGGTTCTTTTTTGTTGCAGACTTTTAAATAAAATTAGTAATCCATTTCATGAGACCAGGATATAAACAAAATTATTTATGGAAAAAATTCCATGACAAACGTAACCACTAAATAATCACACTATTTAATTAAAAGAAATTTTCTAAAATCTATTATTAAATTTTATTCTCTACTATATATAAAAATTATTCATAAAGGTGCGCTGAGGGCATGACTTCTAGAAACTTTCTTACAATCGATGATTTTGATACGCACGGAAAGACAATTCTTATAAGGGTTGACCTGAACTCCCCTATGGATCCACAGGGTAATATTCTGGATGATATGAGGATACGAAGCCATATTGCTACCTTGAAGGATCTTGAGGATGCAAAAGTTGTTTTGCTTGCGCACCAGAGCAGGCCCGGAAAAAAAGACTTCACTACGATGAAGCCTCATGCTCAGTTAATGTCCAAGTATCTGGGCAAGCAAGTTCTATATGTGGATGATATCTTCGGGACTTACGCAAAGACCAGGATTGCTTCAATGGAAAATGGAGATGTCATACTGCTTGAAAATGTAAGGTTCTATTCTGAAGAAAGTCTTGAAAGAACTCCAGCAGAACAGGCTAAAACGTATCCGGTTAAAAAGTTGGCACCTTTTGTGGACATTTTCCTTAATGATGCCTTTGCTGTGTCTCATAGATCTCATCTTTCCGTAGTAGGATTTACTGAGGTTCTCCCAACCGGAGCCGGAAGAGTTATGGAAAAGGAGCTAATATCTCTGGATAGAGGAATCAAAGGAGGAGAGAGGCCAACAGTTTTTGTACTTGGAGGAGCAAAAGTAGATGACTCGCTACGGGTGGCGGAAAATGTACTTGCAAATGGAGGGGCTGATCGGGTACTCTTGACTGGGGTAGTAGCAAATGTAGTGCTTGCGGCATCTGGTGTAGACATCGGGAAAGTAAATCTGGATTTCATCAAATCTCAAGGCTATGAAGACCAGATAGAAAAAGCAAAAGAGCTGCTTGCAAAATTCAACGATAAAGTCGGCCTGCCTAAGGATGTGGCTTTGAATGATAATAAGAAACGGGTTGAAATGCCTGTTTCAGAACTTAATTCTGATTCTCTTCCTATAAACGATATTGGGCTTGAAACTATTGTGAACTTTACTAGTGAAATCGAAAATGCAAAAACGGTTGTCTTAAACGGTCCGGCAGGTGTTTCCGAAGTTGAGGATTTTGCTCTTGGAACCCATGAGATTATAAAAGCTGCTACAAAATCTGGGTTTTCAATTATTGGTGGTGGACATATCTCAGCAGAAGTTGCCCATCTCGGCCTTGAACACCGCTTTTCTCACATCAGCACAGGCGGAGGAGCATGTATTGATTATCTTGCCGGAGTAAAGCTTCCAGGTGTTGAGGCTCTAAAGGCTGCAGCTAAAAGATATCAGGAAGCTAAGAAACTTTAATTGTCCTGATTCCTGCAATTTATGGCGTTTTTAACAATAAACTTTCTATTCGGGAGTTATTTTCTGTCTAACTCCCAGGCTTTTCTTTTTTCTAAATAATTCTTTTCATCTTCCAGCTACTTAGAAGTAGAACTCCGGAAATCTACTTCAACCAGACCCGATAAACATACTGTTATACTAGTTTCCATTTACATATTATCATACTAATCGTATGCTAGATACATAGCTGGATTTTGTACTAATAGTAGTGCTGGAATACCTTACAACTAATGATGGTCGAGATCTACAGGCTAGAGTAACAAGATAAGGTGTTGGTTCAAATATGCTTACAGACGTTGAAGGCAGGGCTGCAGTCAAACTTGCAAGGAAAACGATTGAATCGTTTCTATCTGAAGAAAGGCTCCCGGAACCTCA
>DASXVB010000213.1:0-3534 GCA_036504475.1 Methanosarcina sp. | reverse complement strand
AAGGAAGTAGTTACTCAGATTGCGGATTATATAGCCCGAAAACACTCTGATATCGTTGTCAGAGCCGGCTTTATGGAAAACAGTGAGCCGACCCTCGAAGAGGCAATTGAAGGTTTCTCAGGTACGGGAGTGACAAAAGTTACAGCAGTACCTGTTTTCCTGGCTTCCGGAGTTCATATCACAAAAGATATCCCTGAGATATTAAGTCTGGATGAAAATGGCTGTGGTACTCTGGAGATTGATGGAAAAGCAATTCCTCTATGCTATGCCAAGCCTCTAGGGGCCGATGAGCTTATCGCCGACCTTGTGTTCAAAAGGGTTCAGGAAACCCTTTAAATTCATATATGAGGTCCGGTTATCATGGACCTGTATCGGAAGAAGTTCGTCGTGCTCGATCTGACTCACGGCGGCATTCCCATTGCAAAAAGTCTTGCAGCTGCTGGAAGCGAAGTAACCGGAATAGATGCCTACGGGACAGTCAAGCCTGAAACACTGCTCGAACTTAAGGAGAATTATGGGATACACTGCTCAAAAACTCCTCTCCCTACCTCCGGATTCGATCTCCTGATTGCGCCTGTGCACCTTGATAGTGCATATCCAATGCTCTTAGAAGCAAAAGCACATGGAAAAGGCATCCTTTCGCACCATGAAATTGTCGGAGAAATTCTCAAAGGTGATTCAAGGCTTTCAGGCATTAAAACGGTTGAGGTTACAGGCGTTAAAGCAAAAACAAGTACTGCATCTCTCCTTGCCGATATAATCTCCAGGCAGTTTGAAGTAGTGCTACACACTTCACGAGGGCTCGAATACTGGAAAGATAGTGTTTCTTCTCTAATTTACAGAGGCCTCAGCATAACTCCCGGAAGCATTCTGGTGGCAGTTGAGAAAACTTTCGAGGCCGGGTTCAGGCCGGATTTTTTTATCTTCGAAATCTCAATAGGAGGCACAGGCACTGCTGATTTAGGGATTCTTACAACCCTTTCGCCGGACTATGGGATTGCAAACAATACAACCCTTGCAAGCGAGGCAAAGCTCCAACTCATCAAAAACGCAAAACCCGGAAGCACACTTCTTATAGATTCAGAGGCCAAAAAAGCTCTTAAAGTTGCAAAAAAGGATCAAGTAAGAGTTCTAACCTTTAAAGATCCATTCAATGCTGAGTCTCCTGGAACCTCAGGCAAGATAGCCGACTTTGTGCTAGAAACCGGATTCAAACTTGCAACACTATCAGGTTCTTCTGAATTGTCAATGTCTTCAGGATCATCAGGTTCATCAGTATCAGCCGGTTTATCAGACTTGTCAGTTCCAGCAGGCTTACCAGAGCTCAAGACTTCTCCGACATCTTCAGATTCTAGCATTCGCTTTATACATAGGGGAAAGGAAATTTTTTCAGCTTCCCTGCGCCCAGGGTATAATATTTCGGCTTACAAGACTGCCTTTGTCGCAGCGTCAGCAGCCGCCATCGAACTTAGAATTGAACCTGAAGCTGTTATTTCGGTAATTGAAGGATTCAGAGGGCTTTCAGGCAGGATGCAGGAAAAGGAAATGAACGGGATCTCTCTGATAGACAATTCCAATTCCGGTATGGACATCCTCTCTGCCGAGAAAGCTCTTGAATATGCTCTCCTTAAGAAAAAGGACGAAAAAAAAAGAGGTATCATCCTTGTGTTGGGAGAAGAAGCCTCTCAAGTCTGTGAAGGGCTGCCACCTGAACTTGTACAGGGCTTTGTAGAAAAGTTCGGTACAAAGTGTAAGCAGGTTATCCTGGTAGGAGAACGGATGAAGGCAGTAACTGGGAAAAACATTTCTTATGCACGGGATCTTCCGGAAGGACTCTCAAGAGCATCTGAATTTGCAGAAAGCGATGATATAATAATCTCTTCAGTAAAATGCTTCCGTTAAAGATTTCTTTGTAGGGTATTTTCACTGACGAATTGTTGAGGAGTTACTGAGAAATCAGGGGATTAGCAGGGAATTACTAAGAGACTACTAAGGGAATTATCAAGGAATTCTGCTTAGAATAAAATTTCGGATATGACTTTATCAATCCGAACAGGCTAAACTTAGACTTCAGGCCTTTGCCGGAATTTTTATGATATAGTTTTATACCGGCTCTTCCAATCTGTATTCGTTTCCATTATTCGCTTTAATTTCAACTGATCGTGTTTCCAGATCCCGTTTGCGGCGCAGGCGGTAGTCCAAATTCCATAGAATACAGAAATCTTCTGAGGAAATGCGTTCTATCATTCTTATCTATTCCTATTATCAAATAAGAGGATTTTTCATGGCTGGAAAAGAGATTTCAATCATTCATCCCCGCCCAAGTTCCATAGTTGCGGCTCTTTACACTCTAAGGGACTTAAATGTCGATGTTGCTATCCTGCATGGGCCTCCTGGGTGTTCCTTTAAACATGCAAGGCTGCTCGAAGAAGATGGTATACATGTTGTTACCACAGGTCTTGACGAAAATGGTTTCGTATTCGGAGGACATGACAAGCTTGTACAGCTTATCAACAAATCTGTGGAACTTTTTCGCCCTAAAATTATAGGTATTGTAGGAACCTGCGCCAGCATGATTATCGGAGAAGAAATGCACGACGCAGTGCTCGAGGCAAATCCTGATGTCCCTGTAATCGAGGTTGAAGTGCATGCAGGCTATCACAATAATACAAAAGGAGTACTCTTTGCCCTGGAATCCGCACTCGATGCAGGAATTATTGACCATAAAGAGTTTGAGCGCCAGGAATACCTCCTTACAAAAGCCACAGAGGTAGAAAAAAGGTTCGGGGCTGCAAGTCGGGAATACCTTGCCCCCTCCCGTGGAGATGTCAAATACAAAGCCGCACAGCGCGTAATTCAACTCCTCAAGGATGGCAAGAAGGGGCTTGTCATCATGAATGCCAAAAAAGAAACCGGCTACATGTTTGCAGACATCACCCTTGCAGTCAATGAGATTGCGGAAACTCTCGGGAAAAAGGAAAATCTTATCAATATGGCAAATATTGATCCAAGGCTTGGGCTTCCCAGAGTAAGGCAGCATGCCGAATATATAGTAAGAGACCTGAAAGCACATGGGATTGAAATACACGAAATAATTGGAGGTATGGATGAGTACCCGATTGCAGGGGAAAAAGTCAGTGAATTGATAAAAGAAAAATACAGTGATTTCGACTTTGCGGTCATTTCGGGCGTTCCCCATGCAATCCCTATGGAACACATAAGGAACATGGAGCTTATTTCGATCACTAACGGCCCAAGGCAGGTTCTGCCCTTAAAGGAGATGGGGCATGAATATGTGCTGGTTGAAATTGACCTCCACCCGAAAACTCTGGGAGTGAGTGAGATAGTGGAATCCGAATTTGGGGCTACCTTACGGGAAGTTGCAAAAGAAGCCTGAGCAAGAAGGAATAGGATAAAATCAGGAGGAAGATCCTTTGAAAAAACAAAAGATCATTGCAATCTACGGAAAAGGCGGCATAGGAAAATCAAGTACAGCTTCAAACGTTGCCGCCGCCTGTGCCGAGGCAGGAAAAA
>DASXVB010000212.1:0-12630 GCA_036504475.1 Methanosarcina sp. | reverse complement strand
GAATATACATGTAAGCTTTTCCAGTTCTATTGAAAAAGTTTCATAATTCACGGAATAATCAATAGGACACTCAATAACTGCTACCTTATTCAGGGCAAAAGCTCTTTCCAAAACTTCTGCAAGGTCATCACCTTTCATTATCTTAAAACCAGCAGCTCCGAAACTCTTAGCAAAGAGAGAAAAATCAGGATTTCCGTAGTCCAGCCCGAAATCTTCAAAGTTCATCTTTTTCTGCTTCCATTTAATAAAGCCGAAACCGTTGTCCTTGAGGATAAGAACGACAACAGGAATTCCATAACGGATTGCGGTTTCAAGTTCCTGGCAATTCATCATAAACCCTCCATCTCCACAGATTGCAAGCACTCTACGCTCAGGATGAAGAAGTTTTGCGGTAATCCCTGAGGGGAGCCCTGAACCCATAGTGGCAAGTGCATTGTCAAGGAGAACAGTATTAGGAGCATAGGTCTTGTAAAGGCGGGCAAACCAGAGCTTATAAATCCCATTATCTAGAGTGATTATATCTTCCCTCCCGAGAACCTTCCTGACACTCTGGACTACGGCCTGCGGTAGAGGAGGATAACTTTTCCTGGTAACAGCATTTATTTTTTCCTCAATGAAGCGTCTGGTGTTCTCAAAGATAGGAAATTCCCGCCTTTCTGGAATACGTACAGCAAGCTCTCTGATTGAAGATGCTACATCTCCAATTATTTCTACTGTAGGATTAAAGTATCTGTCAGGTACGGATTCTACAAAATCAATATTTATAATCTGTTTGTCCAATGTTCTGTTCCACAGGTAGGGGGGATATTCTACTATATCATATCCAATAGTGATAATAAGATCAGCTCCGTCAATTCCGCAGTTAACATAGTCTCTTGCGTGAATTCCGGTGGCAAAAAGGCTGTAAATACAGTCATCTGGAATGACTCCTTTCCCCATCTGGGTATGAACCAGGTAAATACCTGTCCGTTCTACAAAATCTTCAAGTTCACCGTTGATCGCTTTCCTGTTTGCGCTTGAGGAAACTATGATCAGGGGATTTTTAGCTTCACAGATCATAGTTGCAGCTTTTTTCACAGCCTCGAGATCAGGATAAGGAATTTTAACTTCGCTTCGTTTTTGCACCACTGCATCAGTCTCTTCTTCAGCCACGTCTTCCGGGAGTTCAATATGTACAGCTCCCGGTCTTTCAGCTTCCGCATGTTTGAAGGCATTTCGGATCACTGTGGGGATCATTCCCGGATCTGTAATGGAAACAGCATTTTTACAAAGTGGCTCCATCATCCTGACAACATTTACAAGCTGGAAACGAGCTTGCCAGTTATCAACAAGAGCTTTCTGTCCTGATATTGAAATCAGAGGAGCTCCTATAAGCTGTGCCTGGGCAACGCCTGTGACAAGATTGGTAGCTCCAGGCCCAAGCGTTGAAAAACAGACCCCTGACTTTCCTGTTAATCTCCCATACGTTGCAGCCATAAATGCCGCAGCTTGCTCATTTCTTGTTATGATCAATTTAATTCTGGAAGTTCTCAGGGACTCAAGTAGGTCAAGGTTTTCTTCACCTGGCAGTCCAAAAATATATTCAACGCCTTCTTCTTCTAGCTGGGCAACAAAAAGATCCGAAGCCTTCATGAAAAAACTCCAAATACAGTATCTGACTTTTATTTAAGTCAAATCAAACTTGTTCAGGTTTGTTTATTAAGCTTTGACCAAGTTTTATAAGCTTTGATTAAGTTGCTTGTTAAGCTTGAATTAATAAGGACTTACATGGTTGAAGGATTTTTCTGAAAATTAAATTAAAATACTTTCTTCAATACGGTAAAATAACTACCCGCTAAAATTATTTTAATTGACTTAAATAAATCGCTCAAAATGTACTAACCTTGATTACATCAACTTTCTTGTTGTCTCTTCACAAGTCTTTAGCTGTACTGAAGCTTCTAAGTCAGTTATTTTGACTCGAATTTTGATGGTACTATGACAGTTTCTCAGATTTGAAATTCAAAGAATTAAAACAGGAATTACACGGTTGAAACAAAATTGAACTCTTACAAAATTGAACTCTTGTGCCTTCGCATAATATTCATAAACTTTTTTTAATAATACAATATATTCCCTTATAATATATTAGTTTCTTTATGATAATAAATTTACATTTTAATGTCTACCTGTAACAAGTTTCCAAACTCCTTTTATTCTTATGTATAATATATCATGACAGAATTTTTTTCTCTTGGAGGATACCGCTTCTCTATTTCTTCTGTTGTTATTGGATTAACCTTATATAATATGGAAATTCTTATATAGATAGTAAAAATGATGAGACATATAATCTGTTATTAAAAAACTCCATTTTGTTTTTAAATAATAAGTTATATCCGATCATATTTTTATCGAATATATGTATCCGCTATAAGTGGAGGTGAAACAAAATGGGTTTTAATGACAGAGGAAATTCCTACCATGGAGGCAACCGAAATAGCGGCCGTGGAGGTTTCAGAGGCGGCAACAGCGGCCCCAGGGAAATGCACAAGGTTACCTGTTCTGACTGCGGTGTTGAGACTGAAGTTCCATTCAAACCGACAGAAGGAAGACCGGTTTATTGCAGAGATTGCCTGCCTAACCACAGGAAGTTCTAAGTTAAGGCTTCATAAAGTAAAAATTAAAGTAAAGTGTTGATTATAACAAATATCAACACCTACTCCACTTTTTATTCTGTGTGTTTTACTTTATGGTAGGTAAAAGGCATCAAAGCCTTGAATTTTCGTCGACAGTTATGGCATGCTTTTTAGAGTTGACTCTAAAACCGTTGCAGCTATTCTGTAGCTTATTATTTTAGAAAAAAATACTCTAAGGATTTTAAGCAAACTCTTAGTATATGGGTCAAAGGGGAACTGAAAAATCTTTAAAGGATATTTGAAACATGAAAGTTTCCTAAAGTTCAGGATTTTTCAGAAATTCTAGATTTCTTGGAGGTTTTTTAATTCCTATCTATTTATGAACCTTAACGTCAAAGTATGTGAACCATCCATAGGTACAGAATGTTTGGAATATCTAACTAAAGTATAAGCAAATTGTAATAACATAAAAGTAAATTAATAATACGAAGAGGAATTAACCTGGCAAACTATAGAAGCAATATAAGAAAGAGGAAAGCAGGAACTGGAAGTTCCGTGCCTTCAACTCAAGAGGTAACAAGAGTACGTACGCCACGTAAAGAAAATCACGAAGTCTTGGCAACAGTAGGAAGTCTTTTAGGCTCAAAAAGAGTCACATTGCAATGTATGGACGGTATAGTCCGAATGGGCCGGATTCCAGGATCTAAAAATAAGAAAATGTGGATCCATGAGGGAGACGTGGTAATCGTTGCTCCCTGGGAAATTCAGGATTCTAAAGCTGATGTGATCTGGAAGTACACAAGACCCCAGGTTGAATGGCTTGAAAGAAAAGGATACCTCAAATAACTTTTTTTAAAAACAAAACTTATACACTTCAATTTAGTTATGAAGTTAAGTTTTTTTGAGTTGAAACGAAAAGGAAATTTATTTTAGGAGCTAATATTGGATTAAACTTAAACTTAGCTCCCACCTGAACCTCATCTATACATCTGGCCATAGCCAGCAGCTTAATAAAGAGTCTGAGTAACTGTTTTCTCGCGAGGTAGTTACACCCAATTTTTGTGAGCTTGTACCGATAATATTCTTTACCACTTTTCGGTTTGAGCCGGACAAAATATTTTCGAGGTTTCTGCTTATTATAATAGCCCATTGTCTCTGAAATTGTACCGGCAGGCATATCAAGTAAATCGGCAATCTCTCGACAGGTTAGTGGATGGTCTGCAAAAAACACTTCGCGCATGATTCGAAATTTTAAAACATTCTGCCTGTAGTATATTCCTGTAGCCATTTATAAGCCTTCTGTGACCCCGTAGCTTATCGTCTACATCCTTACAAAACCCAGTGGGTCTAGGTGTGTGTACGTTGTTCGTGGAAATCACTACACCGTTCAACAGGCTGTGGGACTTTATCCGACATCAGCGACATCAGATGATTATGCCTTTAGCCGCCATGTATACAGTTACACAATTGAGTTTGGTGAGACATTTGTTCCACCTTTTAACGATATAAGCAACATCATCAAAGATGTCTGCGCTGCAATGGGTGAACTTTGCTGGGTCATAAGCAGTGATGTTGAAATGCTAAAAAAGATAGTTGAAAAGGATGTTACGATAGGGGCATGACAACAGATCATGAAATAATGTAGATAGTCATAAAAATTGAGTTTATAAAAGCTCGCAATCTGAAAGATATCTGTGTTTCGCTAATTAACCAATGATCAATGGTTTCTAACTCATTTCTCTGGAAGATAAGTCTTTTTTCTCCCTTTTTGTATTTAAGCAAGGGAGAATAAATTTTCACTCGAAACTGGTAGATAAACAGATGATAACTAAGATTGTAATACCACGTCTTTCTCTATATAGGATAGATATGAAGCTTCAGGTGGTATAATAAGACAAGCATGACTGTTGCTTATCGATAATAGTATAGGTCTCAGATAAAAATTGTTGAGTGGAGGACTGAGTCTTAGGGGTAATTATTTTGTCAGGATTCGTACCAGCACATGGGATCTGCTCCGTGACCTTCAACGACTGCACAATCTTGACGTCTTTGGCAAAACTGCAAAGGAGCTTGATGAGCATTTATTTGAGATTGAGGGACTATTATCTGAAGAGCAGATTGAAAATCTTTCCAAGAAAGAATACCAGATAGAGGTTATTGCTGATGCTGAAGAGATAGCTAAAGAGTGCTTGAAGGATGTGGCTGATTTTTAAAAAATATATAAATAATTACGAATGTCTTACGTTATGTATTAAAAATATGCTTACTTTACATTGTTGAAAATATCGCTAAATCGAGATCTATTGGTTCTATATAAATCCTATTTTTTATTTTAATTTTTATATAATAATAGATGACCGCAACCTTTTTTCGGCTAGGGAAACGAACTCTTTTACAAGAACGGGCCCATCAAGAGCTACTACAAGAGCAATTATGATTGGCTCTCGCTGAAAGCCGGGTGAGACTTCATGTATCTCCTGTAGTTCCAACTCTTCACTTCCCTTTTCCAAAAGAAAGTTGCGGAATTCAGCCAATTCTTCAGATGGCATTTCAATCTTTATTTCTTGTATTTCGGCTTTGTAGAAATCCTCAGAAGTGACTAATCTCCATTTATTTGAACTGAATGACGTAATCTCGTTTTACATATTTAATTTCAGCTTCTTGAAGCTGGTTTAGAGAGGTTTTCTACAAGGCCTGTATTTCCATATTAGTTTCTCCTTAAGTCAGGGATATATTCTTTAGCTCACCTGACGACTCTATTCCAAAATCTAGTGATTTTTGCATTTTTTGATTGAAAATCTGAATTAGCAAAAAGAATCTAGTTTTCATCAAAATCAATATTCGATATCTAAAGACTTCAATTCCTAAGTTGTATCACAAGAATTGTGACTAATTACAAAATCTAGTGATTTTGAATTTTACATTTATCACTAGATTTTGGTACTAAGTCATATATAACAGGATATTTATTGTTTAATTTTGAATTAGAGACTTAAAAATAATTATTTTGTCCATTTAATTGTTTTATTCTCTTTATTATAGGTACTTTTATATTTAATCCGGTCAATATTAAATACTAATTCACGGACAGCCTGTAAAACAGTTAAGCAATTATTTCTGAGAAGAAAGTTCAATGGAAATTACAGTATGAAAACATCAAGTAAGCTTTCAAGATTGAATTCAGGCTATTGTATCATAGGTTAAGTTCAGATTAGTTAATCTAAGGGTTGAGTTCAGGTTGGCGAATTTAAGGGGTCGAACTTAGGCTAGTGGGTTAAGGGCTGGATCCATCATTTGATTATGAAACTTAGGGGGTGAAATTTATGACAATTGAAAAATCTAATGTATTTAAAAAAACTTTCGCTATTTTGCTGATACTTTGTTTCATATTGTCAGTGATAACTGTATCAGCAAGTGCAGCTGACAATATCAAGAATAAAGATGGCTACAACGACGGTTATAGAAAAGGTTACGAGGATGGGAAAAGACAGGGTCAAATAGACTGCAACCAATACGGCAGCAAAGAAGCCCTCTCTAAAATTCCTGCTCCTCCCAACAATTCCCAGTGGGCCAAATATTACAAAGAAAACTACAATAGGGGACACCAAAAAGGATACATCGACGGTTATAACGGAAATAGATATAATTGCTTGAAATAACGGATAAAAGGCCTTGAAAATTACCCTATATATTTATTTTAACTTATTATTTAAATAAAAAATAATACAAAAAGAAATATTTATTTACAATTTCTACACAATTAATTTGTGGTCAGTGGCACAAAAGTATATAAACATAAAGAAAGTGCTCAGTGAGCCTGCTTCAAAATCGTATCTACTTAATTTCATCTAGAGCAATTTTGAAACTTGCTCATTATAGCAAGTTCATACTGGGTTATGGGGGCGAGTCATTGAGAAAATCCGAAAAACGGATTTGATCTATACTCGAAAAGATTTGAGGATTTTATGCTCAAGATTTTTAATAGCTGATTCCACAATTTCAACTTACTGGATTTACTGGTAGAGATGAATCTGAGGTTCTACATTCTTTGCACTGCTGCTTTCGCGTTAGGAGTACCTGTTTTACTCACTTTAGGGGTACCCTTCTTAGCTGAAAGCAACGTCACTGCAACGATCCATGGAGCGACTTATGCATGGGATACCCTTGAGCTCCTCAATGACACTGTGATTGATATCAATTCAAATCCACCTCAATCAATAGTGGCAAAAAATAGCGTATATTCTTTTGAACTGGGACCTGGAGACTATATTATTATAGCCAGCTATTACCGGAACAGTACCTTAGTCTATTCAAAACAAACAACTTTGAAGATTGAAGATAAAGGGAACTACGTCTTCGATCTCCTGCTTTATCCAGTCTCCGAAAATCGGACAGTTGAGGTAATCGGAGATAAATCAAATAATATCAATAGTATGAATTCTGCCGAAGGAAACAAGACTATCTCTTCTACTATAAGTTATCTGCCAATAGCTTTTATTCTTCTTCTACTCGGCGGAGGTTATAAACTTTCCAGAAAGCATAAAGAGATGAAAAAAGACAGGTCTCAGGCAGGGAAATTTGATATCTCTGGGATTCTGGCAAAATTCCCAGGCAGAATTTCCGATTATAGAATGAAACCGGAACTTGAAAACATTGGAGAAGCAGTATCCGTTACAGAGCCAATAATAAAACCTACAGATAATTTTGAACTTGAAACTGCTGCTCTAAAAAACCCTCCTCTATCTACGGAACTGCGCGAAGTCCTTGATATTGTTCGGGGTCATAGGGGCAGAATTACACAAAAGGATCTACGTAATAGATTACATTATTCCGAGGTAAAAGTTAGCCTTCTACTCTCAGAATTGGAGAAGAGAGGACTGATCAAGAAGCTCAAGTATGGACGTGAGAATATCGTGACTTTAGCAGATGAGGAGCGCAAGGAGCGCTAAATTATACGACTCAATAATAATGTAGCATAATTTAATGTAACATAGTATCAGGTCGTCCATCATTATGTGATTGATGTTTTCATGATTAATTTTCCAGTGCTAGAAATGCCTTATGTTTCGTGTATCAAGCATGCTATTAACCTTACTTAATTGCAAAAAAGGTATGGTGCGCCACTAAAAGTTTTTTGGAAATAACATCAACTAACTAATAGTGCATGACCTAATATCAAGGAAAAAAGAAAAGCTGGATGGAGTCACTTTATTTCTCAAGGGTGGAGAACTCGTGACTCTCCCAGCTCTCTGGGTAGTAGGACCTCACTGCTCTTGGTCTTACTGCTTCTTTAATCAAAATTACTTTTTTCCAGGTTATTTTCTCTTTAATCCAGATTAGTGCTTTTTTAATCCAAAGGGGTGTATGACGAAATAATCATCGTCTTATTTTTACAGCCAATTCTCACCATCTGGTTTCATGGTGGCTGTTATAATTTCTGTAGGATTCGTAGTACTCGTAGTAGTAGTTATAGAATTCTTTGTACTCACCGGAGAAATTGTTAAAGCTGACAAACCAACTAATATACATTCTGTACCATTTTGTGTACTCGGTGCCATGTTTCTTTTTGTCCCATATTCTCCTGTCGTTGTCCCACTTTCTTTTGTCTTTATCCCACTTTCTCTTATCATTGTCCCACTTTATCTTGTCTTTATCCCACTTTATCTTGTCATGGTTATCAAACTCGTTCCTGTTGTCATTCCATCTGTGCCTGTCACTGTCCCAAGGTGCTGCGCTTACTGACGCAACTGTAACTGACAGTACAAAACAGACTGCCAGGAAAATTCCCACTATTTTTTTTATTTTCAACACATACCTCACTCCAAAAATTTATTTATATTCTATTTTCTATTTAAATTCTCTTTATAATTATTTGATCTTGTTTGATCTTGTTTCGTATCTTGAATTCCCTGCTTAATTTACCTGTTCTAGTTGTCTTGCCGACTACCTACGGCTTGACAATTCTAAAATTAGCTAGATTAAATATAAATATACTTATACTAAAAAATAGCTTAAAAGGGTTTAATTAATAAAATAATAGTTTTAAATGGTTTAATTTGCAAAATAAGAATTTTTAAAATTTTAAAGTTACTTTTATCTATATCTGGCGTATTTAATGCTCATAACTCACCTTAACCTCGAGCTTTTGAGGTGAGTTGCTGAAATCTCAGGTATGTAAATCTCCCTACATTTCCCAAAATATCAGGCTGTGGTTGTTTTTTAAATTTTATCAGTAATTTCCCTTATGATCTTGTCTCATAAATATCTCTATTGGTATCGATTAAGTAATTTTTACCTTAAATAGAGGGATTTTTAAGTAAAAAGAACTTAATGGAATCTTTTCAGATAAATAAGTATTATTAAACTTTTAATTTCAAGTATAATGACATATAATAGATATAATATGGAAAGAGCTCTTTCAGAATCTTATATTTTGAAAATAAGTGATATATTTGCTTATTGATATTTTTAAAGCACGAGCGAAGAAACTACTTTAAAATTATTGAAAGCACAGATTTGTGCAGTACTCAGTTTAACCGAAAAACCAATAGCACAAGCTTAAAAACTCATCTCGTTCCTGCTGATTCGCTGGATGTGGAAGGTTCCAGAACCTCAGCCCGGTTGTATCAAGTACTTTCATGGCCAGGTGACATATGGTTTCGGATGATACTAGTGAACAAAAATCTAATTAAAATCTGATATCATTTTCGAAGAATAGGCTAGGGTAAAGTGGAAATTTATCATTTTCAGGAACTGAGAATTCACTGCATGTAACGAAAAAATGCAAAAACTAGTTCCAAAAACGAATCCAATATCAGTTGTAAGCCTTTTAATTATTGTCCTGAACACTCCAATCAAATCAAACCTAAAATCTATGTGTGAAATCATATGCCGAAAAAAAGAAAATTATTCTATCCATATAAAAGACCACGAAAACGAAAGATGCTCTACCCATATGAAACAGTGAATGATATTACTGGACAAAAACTACTGAAAATAAAAGAGGTTGAGTATATTAATGGGGATTGGGCATCCGGTATTGGGGAGTTGGGGGGTATGGGGGGTTATTAAAAAGAGTTAAGGTCTCTTATGACCTTCCCAGATGCCCAGTATCCTAAAATACTTCATCATATATAAACTTAAAGATTTAATTGCAGATTGGCTAAAAATAGTCAAATAATGTAAGAAAATAAACTGAAGGAAAGTATCTCTTATATTGAGGTAAAAGTTTTCAATAAAAATCTCAAATTTATGACAATCGTCATGGCACAATCCTCAGATTTAGGGTTTTCGTATAGTTATTGTTTCAGGAGTGAATATCAGTAACATGGAATAATATCAAAAATTGAAGTTAAAAGCCGGGAAAAAATCAACTTTCGCATAAAATATTAACAATCAACGGTTTTAAGGATGAAATGTCTTCCTCTATTATATTCCAGATGGCTTCAAGATCAATACCTGAATCCTCATGGACCATTTTATCGCGTAACCAGGACTATCTCTCCATGGAACCTCAGGACACCTCTTTTTTAAAGAATCTGGCAAATTCTTTGTGGCTTCCCCAATAATCTCAAGAGCCAGAATTACGGCATATATGGTTTTATCGTCTATGAAAAAGTCCTCAAATTCAAATCCTTCGATAAAACTCTCGACTTTTTCGATTGAATCCAGTATATCGATCAAGAAATCCTCTTGGTCTCTTTCTTCGGCTTGCATAAAACTACTAGTGAAGAACCTGCATTTCAATAACGAAATATGTCCAGAATCTATTTGTTATTTTCTTCTATCAATAGTATTATAGGGGAATTAGGGTACGAAAGAATTATCTTTTGAATTAATTTTCCACAACCCCTTTTAAAAAAGATTTGCTGTCTTAAGCCTTTTTAAAAGAGGCTATCAAATTAGATCTAAAAAATATAGATCTAATTTGACAATCATTTTTTATGAAGATCTCCCATATGTATTCTTTTCTCCAACCAGTTTTATGCTATCTTATTAGCAATCCAATCTAAGAAAATAGATACGTCCATAGATAGTGAAAAAGGAGATAAATTTTTAAATTAAAATTCTAATTTGAGGGCCTCTAAAAAGGGTTGATCGAAAACCCCTCGAAGCGGCGTGATCAACCGGCGCAACGGTTGCGAGGCAACGGTTGCGCTCAAACTTTTTCGAACTTTTCTTTTGGAATTCCGCATCTGGGGCATTTCCACGATTTTTGGAGGCTTTGAAAAGGTGTATATGGAGCAATGGATTGTGAAGAATTCCCGCAATCGGGATTGTAAAGGTATTCGCAGTTGCTGCATTTGTACATTCGAGTCATCCCCTGCTTCGATAAACCTCATTTAATCTTGAAAATATTGTGTTTAACATTCGTTACATTAAAAGATCATTTTTTGCTCAGGCCCTTTTCTCCTATTTTCGTATCCAGCCCCGGTGCTGCATGGCTTCAACTACTCTGCCTACAGCAAGGGTATATGCCGCCTGCCGCATATCGACGTTGTTTTTTGATGCAAAATCATACACTGAAAAATAGGCTTCTTTCATCTTTTTCTCCAGACGATTTTGAATTTCTTTTTCTTCCCATTGTATGCTTGACTTGTTCTGTACCATCTCAAAATACGAGACAATAACTCCGCCTCCGTTGCAGAGGATATCAGGAATGACATGAACTCCTTTTGAATTTAGGATCGCCTCTCCTTCTATTGTGGTTGGGCCGTTAGCCATCTCTGCAAGAATCCTGGCTTTAATATTTCCTGCGTTTTTTTCAGTTATTATGTTTTCAAGAGAAGCCGGGATCAAGATTTCAACATCCAGCTTCAGCAACTCTTCGTTAGTGAGGTTTTCTGCTCCCGGATAGTTCAACACCGAACCATTTGAGCGCTTATACCCTGAAACGTCTTCAGGATCGAGTCCATTGGGTGAGAAGATTGCACCTTTGCTATCACTGACAGCTACAATCTTACAGCCAAACAACTTTTTTGCCAGATAAGCAGCATGATATCCTACGTTTCCGAAACCGTGAACTGCAACCCTTGAGGCTTTCAGGTTTATTCCAAGCCTTTTTGCGGCTTCCCTTATAGTATATAAACCTCCTCTTGCTGTGGCATCGTACCTGCCTACCGAGCCTCCAAGGATTATTGGCTTGCCCGTAATAGAACCAAACACACTCTTACCTGCAAGTTTCGAGTACTCGTCCATCATCCAAGCCATGACCTGTGGATTTGTATAAACATCAGGGGCAGGGATATCTCGGTCCGGACCTATTATCTGGTAAATTCCTCGAATGTAAGCCCTGCTCAGACGTTCAATTTCT
Organism: Methanosarcina sp.; assembly: GCA_036504475.1. Taxonomy (GTDB): domain Archaea; phylum Halobacteriota; class Methanosarcinia; order Methanosarcinales; family Methanosarcinaceae; genus Methanosarcina. The sequence continues at coordinate 699 of DASXVB010000212.1, read as the reverse complement.
CTGTGCGAAAGTTCTTTTGGGTTGCAAATAACTCCTCCCTTTGCCCCTCCCAGAGGCAGCTTGTGAAGAGCACATTTCCAGGTCATGAGGGCTGCAAGAGCTCTAGTTGTTTCCATAGTACTTTCGGGATGGAAACGTACACCTCCTTTTGTAGGGCCCAGAGCTTCGTTGTACTGCACCCGGAAGCCTTTAAAAACTTTTATAGAGCCATCATCCATGTTAATAGGCAGAGAAACATAGAGTTCCCTCATAGGGATTTCTAGAAACGCTTCCAGATCAGGCGTGAGTTTAAGGCCTGCAGCACAGGTACACAAATGCTGCTTAACATCTTCAAGTAGCTTAGAACGAGAACCCACAGTTACTCCCCTTAAAACAATGGGTTTCCGAAAGCTAAATACTTACTGGAAACCTGACCCTCTTATTAAAGGATCTTTTCAAAAATATCAAAAGAGCGTCCTTAAAAATGTTCCAAAAGCTTTCATAAGTCTTAAGGAATTTCCTGAAAACATGAGCTTTCTCACAAGGATAGAAGGATGGTCCATATCTCCATACTCTGTAATGGTGTTTAGAATTGAAGGGGTGTTTAGTGAACCTATAAGATCATTCAACTGCCTGTCCTCCAGCTTCCCGACGTAGTCATGAATTTTCATGCCTATTTCAAGCTCTCTTCCAAGTCCCTTCCGCCAGAGTTGATCGTAT
>DASXVB010000211.1:0-20012 GCA_036504475.1 Methanosarcina sp. | reverse complement strand
TATGAAAATGAATTTATTAACTTCATAAATGCTGTAGATGAAGGAAACAACATTTGGAACAGTAGTTCAGCAGGTAATTTCTGGAATAATCACAAAGGAATAGATGCTGATAGAAATGGTATAATAGATACTCAGTACGTTATCAATCAGACTGCTGGGGCTATAGATTATATGCCTATGGTAAACAGGATATCTTCAGGAAATAATTCCGAAGCTTTAAGCGCTAAAGACACTGCCTTGTCAATCCTATTTACTGAAAAATATCCCGCGAAATCCCGGAATATCCTGGAAAAAGGTGTTGTTGTCGAGACAACTGAACTTGAGCAGGTAAATACATCCCTTGAGAAAGGCCCGGTATTTTTGAAACTCGGAGCTGAATGGTGTAGAGCCTGCCAATCCATGAAACCCATTCTCGAAGAGCTGGCAGCCAAGTATGGAGAAAGAGCAACGATTATGTCCATAAATGTAAATAAAAATCCTCAGCTCGCAACCTATTTTAATGTCGGGTATATTCCTGACTCTTCCGTGATCGTGGGCATCGAAAATGGAGAATATGTTTACATGCAGCAAGATGGGAACATTACCACAGATAGGGTCAAAGCAAGAATTGTTGGACTGAAAGACAAAGAAGTGTTTGAAAAAGTTCTGGAAAACGCCCTTGCCGAAGAAAAAGCAAATCCAGATAAAAGGAACCTTTGACAGGTAGACCTAGTCTCAACTTAAATTTAAAGCTGACTTTTTGCAGAAAATAGAAATATTCCTTTTTAAAACAGATACTAATTTTTTTAAATAACTGTCTCGATTATAAAATAGTAACACTAATAACCTCGTAACTTCATAAGTAAACCTGGCTCTATTTCCTGTACACATCGGTATGGTTTTAGTAATAATTTAAGGTTAACAACTGTGAATAAAACATACAGGCAAGAATTAAAAACATGTAGGGAAAACTTGAAGCTTAATGTTTATACTACCAACAAAAAGGGGCAAGAAGAATGATTACATTAAACGAGGCAGAGGCAGTTGAAGTAAGTTTATCTGCAATTGACGAAGGAGATGAGAGCAGAGCTTTTCAGGCCCTGGATTCTCTTACAGAGATTGCGGCAGATTTCCTTTCTAAAAATGAAGAGACAGATGCCGAGAGAGTTATTCTGGCAATTGAAAGCTCTGCGCAGGCAGCTGCAGAAAGAGATCTAGAGCTTGTTACTATCAATTCTGTTCTGTCTCTCGGAAAACTGGCAGGGAAAGCAGCAGACAAGGGATTTAAGTCCGCTCTAGGCAATGCCTTTGTATCAATAGGAAAACTAGGAAAAGTTGCGGCTGCCCATTCACTTGAAGCAGGCTCAAAGGTTGCTGCCACAACGCTTATGGAGATCTGGAATTTCTACCCCGAACAATGGGATCAGAAAAAAATAATTGCTTTTTCTTTGCTCACTAAAGATATCGGAACTTCTGCTGCAAAACGAGGGATGGAAGATGTTGTGCTTAGTGCAATAACTGGCCTGGGAGAAATAGGAAAAAAGGCTGCAGCAAGAAGCCTTGAACTTGAAACTATCAGCAGCCTCCTTTTGCTTGAGGAAATTGGTAAACTTGCAGCGGAAAGTTACTTTGACGAAGCCCTGAGCTCAACAGCGCTTTCCATAGAAGAAATAGGAAAACTATCTATTAAGAAGGGGCTCAATGACGCGGTTTTGCAGTGTCAGTGGACGCTTGAAACCTTGCGAGTTCAGGCTGAAGAAAGGCTTCTAAATAACTCTTCAGTTGTGGCAGAAGTGGCTCTAGATAATTTTGCAAGTACAAGTTACACAGACTCTGAGGAGAAGCTGGAGAAATTCAGGGAAATAAAAGCCCTTCAGGAAAAAATCCAATCTACTCTATAAATATAGAAAAGAAATCTTATATTATGTCATCCCAAAACCAATTTTATTCTCAAATCAATAAATTTTCATAATTGTTTTCATAATCCTAATTTCGGTTGATATACTTCATTAAATTTTTTATTTTTTAATATTCACAAGCCTTGGCGAAGATGTAAGAAGTACCCGAGGACCATTTGAAAATTTCTCACTTGTTTGGAGCCATAAGTTTTAAATAAATTATTAAAGTATTTCTCTAAAGCAAATTATTGTTTCACTGATAAAAACTTGAGGTTTCAAAGTGAAGTAATTGTACATATTAATTATATGGTTTGCATTTAGCATTCAATACATTTGTTCAGGTAGGAGAAAGGTAAGGAGTTGAATCCTTCCCCCTACCGCAGAGGTTGCTCTTACTCATGCAGGAGAATATGCCAGAAATCCTGCATGAGTTTTTTACTCATACGATATATATTATGCATGAAATGTATTTAACTCTTTCTATTTTATCAATGTGTGAGTTATTAAAGTTTGTTTCATTTTTAGGTAGCACATCAATAATAAGTTGAGATTATCCAGAGAACTTACATACTTGCGCTCTGTATCCCTTATCCTTGTTTTGCAGGTTTATATTTTCGGTATGCAGGTAAGCTTAGAAAAAAATGCAGTTGAACAAGTGCATTCAAAGATAAAATATCAACTAGCTAATGGAGCACGACCTCATTTAGTGTTCCTTTTTTAATTAGTTGATATTTTAATATGCCCGTAGTTTAATAATTCTGTTAATGTCCATTTCTTTTCGTAATTTCAGATTCCTGTGTAGGTGTCTTGTTCGATCGTTAAAGACTCGCCACATTCGCAGCAGATATATTTTCGAACTCTCTTGTTCTTGGTTTGATAGGTACAGTTTTGCCTATAATATTTTCTTTCCCACAAATACCGTAGAATTTACAACCTTAACTAGGACAAAAAACATCAGTAAACTGTGGTTTCGATCCTATTTTTCCCATTAATATCAGTTATGTAGAGATAATTATAATATCAATGGAATATAATACGAACACCTTTATTTTCTTATTAAATCACTCGTCAAGTCCTTTTCTTCCGAAAATGTAATTTGCAACCCTTATGGCATCTCTTTCTCCTGTTTCCTTTTCTGGAGAGTCGCTTAATTTTACAACAGGAATGCCGTCAATACTGTGCAACTTTATGACCATGTTAAGAGGAGGGCTTTCCCGGAAGAAATCAGAATTATTGGTAAGGCTTGTGCCTATGCCAAAACTACAGTTAATTTTGCCTTCACAATACTTTTTGAGCTGGATTGCGGTATCTGCATTAAGGGCATCACTGAGAACTATTAGCTTTTTCATGGGATCTATACCCATTTTCCGGTAGTGTTCTATCACAGTGTCTACAAAGTTATAAGGGTCTCCGCTGTCGTGCCTGAAGCCATCGTAAATTTTTGATAACTTCAGGTCCATGTCCTTAAAAAAGGCTTTTGAGCCAAAAGTGTCCGTAAGGGCAATTCCCAGATCCCCATTATAAACTTCCACCCAGTTTTCAAAAGCGAAACGGTTTGCATACCTTAATCCAACAAGTGCTGAGGTCCCCATAATCCATTCATGGCCAACGGTTCCGATTGGTTTCAAGCCGTATTTTTTTGCAAAATATACATTGCTTGTTCCAGTTAGAGTTTTTATCCCAGTTAGGGTTTTCATCACACAATCATGGAGTTCGGAACTTCTTCGCCTGCGGGTTCCAAATTCCGAAAAAAAGCAGTTATTTTCCTCAAGGACTTTTCCCATTGCAAGGATCTTACTTTCATAAGCAGCTAGTACGGATTTGGAAGTGCAACCGTTTTGAGAATTCTCTTTCCACTCCTTCTCAATGGTTGTAAAATAGAGTTCCGAAACCGTAGCCATAAGAACAATTTCCCAGAGAATCGTACTGTGCCAGGATCCTTTTATGCGGATATCCAGATCTTTTTCTTCGGTAAGGCAGACTTTTACTTCACCTGGTTTAAAGCGGTAATTTTTAAGATATTCAAGGTACATAGGTTTCAGGTAAGGGCAGTGCTCGGAAAGCCAGTTATATTCTTCTTCTGTTAATGCTAATTTTGAGATATCTTCGCCTATAATTCTTTCCAATTCTTCTACAAACTCCGTAGAAAAACGCTGGAAACCCCGGTTGATAAATCGGTATTCAGCCTCAGCTTTAGGAAAAAGTTCAAGCACTGCAAGTTGCATGGTGAATTTGTAAAGGTCGTTATCAAGTATAGATTTTATCACTGAAGGTCTTCCTGTAACGTTTTAAATTGCTTTTAAAGCAAATTGTTTTCTTTCTAATCACATCTTTTGCTCCACATATATAGCCGCTATATTTTAAAATTTCTGACGAAAGAGTTATGTTTCATTTTTTTGAAGAGACTAAAGAGCATCCTCATTACTTCAGTGTCTGGAGATTTGAGATTCATCTCAAAGCTGTTGATACTTCTATCCCTTTCAAAGCTCTGTTCATGCTTTCAAGGGGAAAGCAATTCGAGCTGAACCTATTGGTACCTTCTATGAGCAGGGTGGTTCATCATTTCGGTATATTTCCAGAGCTTGAGGACCAGATGTGTAACTGAATCCCAAGAGCAGAGAAATCTCCTGATAGAATAAATGCGCTTGTCTATGCTCTGTCAATATTAAACTTGAATGCTTCTATGGACAGTGATTTTGAAATCACACATTCTGAGATTCCTGATTACGAGGAAACTGGTTATTCTGTGGCTTCGAATGGTTTTGAAGATATATGGCCAATGATCACTATTGATTTGGTGTGTTAACCTTATGTTTTCAACCCTTACCAAAACTTATACTAGAGCTTTTTATTACGTAGATCTTCTATGACTTTTGACTAATCTCATAAAACCTGCGTTCTAACTTTTAATGCATAAAAATAAACTCATATTTACACTTTAACTGCAGGTAAAAATATAAAAACTAATCATATATGTGTATATTTATGAATATTATATAGAGAGGATTAAAGAGATAAGACAGACATAAATGGCATTGAAACTAATCTTTGATTATAAAATATGATCTTGAAAAATTTTGTGATAAAACAAATTCCTGAGCAACTGCCGCGAGATAGAGAGTCTGACTTTCTTCTTATTCTTCATCGTAACAGGTTCGAAATAATTCAAGGAATTAAAATATGGCAAACAGAATAGAAGAATTACTGAACATCCTGAGGGTCCCGCCCGGCAAGAAGATTAACCTGAAAAAGGACTACGATCCCGGCTTCACCGGTAAATGGATGAAAAAAGAAGAGGCTGAAGAGACCCTGGCCGAAGGCATCCAGATTCTAGCCGAGATGCAAGACAAGCTCTGGGCACAGGATCAGTATGCAGTACTCATGATTCTTCAGGCCCTCGATGCAGCTGGCAAGGACAGCACCATCAAGCATGTAATGTCAGGCGTCAACCCACAGGGAGTCGATGTCCACAGTTTCAAGGTACCTTCAGGTGAGGAACTAAATCACGATTATCTGTGGCGCAACTTCAAGGTCCTGCCTGCTCGCGGCCGAATTGGAATTTTCAACCGTTCCTACTATGAAGAAGTCCTTGCCGTGCGCGTGCATCCCGAGTTCCTAGCTGGTCAGAAGTTACCTCCATCACTGAAGGACAAGAATATTTGGAGTCGGCGCTTCGAGGATATCAATAACTTTGAGAAGTACCTGGTTGACAATGGTATCATTGTAGTAAAAATCTTCCTGTACGTGTCTAAAGAGACGCAAAAGGAGCGTTTCCTAGAGCGGGCGCTTGAGCCGGAGAAAAACTGGAAGTTCTCCGCAGCCGATATGAAAGAGCGGGCCTTTTGGGACGATTATATGGCGGCTTACGAAGACATGTTCAATCATACAAGTACTGAGTGGGCTCCCTGGTACGTTGTGCCAGCCGATCATAAGTGGTTCACCCGACTGGCTGTGGCGGCTGTGCTCTATAACACGATGAAGAGCCTCAACCTGGCCTATCCTACTGTCAGCGAAAAGCAAAAACAAGATTTGCTTGTGGCTAAGGAGGAGCTCGAACACGAGAACGGTGGTCTGAAGGATAAAGCTGTCATAAAGGCCGAAGCGAAGGCTGCTGCCGATATAAAAATGTTGGCTGCAAGCAGCGAGGTCACCAAGAACGAAATTGAGAAGGGCAGCAGGAAAAAAAGCAAGAAGAACAAGTAATGCCTTTCCGGAAAATCATAACTACTCGCAATCAGAAGACATAAAGCCCCCACACTTTTCGAATTCAAGGAGAAGAAATGTTGTCATCCCGATCCAATCAAACCAAATCACTGTGTCGAGTCCAAATAGAGTCAGATGCCAAATGGTATGCGTCTGCCTTATGAGATTGGATCCTGTAAAATGTTATATGATAATTCATATATTAACTATGAAAGGTGGTCATTTATGGGCTTGGAATCCTTTAATAAATTATTAGGATATTTGTATTTGATTATTGGATTCCTTTTAATTATTATTGGTTTATTTGTAATTGTTATAACTCGTAATTTGTTTATTGGCGATTTGTCAGTTGTGTTGGGTATTATTTTTGTGATATTGGGTATAATTAGTTTAAATGAGTGTAGCTAACTGTAATAGGGTGCTCTATTCCTTTCTTTATTGTCGTAAAAAATAGATTTGATTTCATGATCAGTTTTTGACTAGCCTTCAATATCCCAATGTTAACTTTTTACTCTTGACGGGTAAAATATCTTTTAAATTAAGCTGCTTTATATAACATTAGGACTTACTCACTTTGAGTACAAAATCAAGTACATTCAGCTTTGTGATTACAAATCGTGTTTTAGGTAGTTTGAGGTTTAGTGATATTGATTTCTCAGTCTAAATGCGTAATTCCTAAACATATAACCTTAATATTTCCAATAGTTCTATATCGTGCAACATGTATCTATTATATTATTTTTGGAGTTCTAAACCTAATATTGTTAAATTTTTAGGATCACTAAATGAGCTCACTTTGAAATGTCTAACTTAGAAGGGGCTAATTCTTAAGAAAGCAAACCTTGTGGGAGCCTATCTCCCAAGGGCTCAAATTAAAGAAGCTAAATTGATAAATACTCATCTTAAAAGAGTATTTATAAAGTATCCGAGTATGATATTAAGAGGGATAAAGTGACAGAAGATACTAAGATAGCAGAAGACATCAGCAAACTTAGATCAAATATAGCAAAAATTGAAGAGATAGTGAATAAAGCAAATACTATAAAAGGAGATAAAAGGAATCTTTTAAAGGAAGCAAAAGAAGACAAACTTTTTCCAAAAGATGAAATAAAAAAATTCTCTACTGATATCGAAAATTTTGATAAAATAGCAATAGACAAAGCTTTAATAAAAAAAGCTAAAGCTAAATTAATAAAATTAGAACTCGAAATGGTCCTCAAAGAGTACACCATATTACAAGAGGAATATACAAAAACTTATTCTGAAATTGAGAATCAAATCACCGATTAGACTTAAGATTAAAAAACGAGTAAAATCAAAAAAATAGATGTCATTGTAATTAAATGTCTGAAATATACGGAGATTATCTTTCAATGTACATCACTTCTTTTTTAAGTAAATTGTTTTTAAAATTTTTATTATCTATGTATAAATTAATGAAGTTCTGTTGCTTTGATTTTTAAATTGCTGTAAGAGCTCATCCAAAATAGAGTTTTTTCTTAAATCATAAAAGTTTGCGAGTTATTTCCCACGATAGGAAGCTCAATAAATTTTTCAAAATTAGAAACACAGAGAACTAGTTTTTGGTTTTGGGATCAGCTCTAAAATTAGTTACTTACCTAGGACATCGGTTACTTGTCAATGGTATCTGTGATACAATGTTAATATAACTGTCAAAATGGGAAATTATATTACTCACTAGATTCTTTTATTTTGCATGTATTCGGAGGACGGGCAAAAAATCAAAGCGAAGGTACCGTTTGACTTATGGAAAAAAGTGGAATCTTTGGGTTTTGACAATACTAATAAGGCGGTTATTAATGCCTTCGAAAAACTTGTGTCTGATCCAGAATTGAATATTTATGGAAAGGAGCAGGCAATAAGGATACAAGAACTGAAAAATGTATTTGAGGAGGAACAAAAGCAGAATCAGGAATTACAAATTAAGATCCAAGACTTGGAAAAGCAACTTGCAGATGAACAGAGGCAGAATCAGGAATTACAAATTAGTATAAAAGAGGCAGAAAATAGATTTGTGGACGAACAAAAACATAATCAAGATCTACAAATTAAAATTTATGATTTGGAAAAAGAACTTGGGAATGAGCAGAGGCAGAATCAGGAATTAAAAAATAAGATAAAAGAAACAGAAAATAAGATAAAAGAAACAGAAAATAAATTTGAAGACGAACAAAAGCAGAATCAGGAATTACAACGAGAACTTCAACTAAGAATAGAAGAAGCACAGCAGAAAATTAAAGATTTACAAAAAGAACTTGAAAAAGCTGAGAGAAGAGAAATATACTTTGAAGAAATGCACAATAATTACATGATGCAAGTGCAGACTTTGATTAACCAAAAACAGATTGTTGCACCTGGTGTAAAAAAACCCTGGTGGAAATTTTGGTAATTCCCTATACTTTATCATACATTTTTAATTTAAAGTCTATCCGAAAATTTAATAATCTATATTGAAAAATTACAATAAGTTTACAACATCAGAATATTCGTTCCGATTTTTCGTATTTCATATTATAAAAGTTCTAACAAGTAGTTACTTTTTGGATAAACTCCTAATACAAAATATGTGTTATCTCAAAGGGCTAAAACATTAAATGTCTCCTAGTAGCCTCGAAAAAATACATAATATATGTACATTTTACCAATTTTACACCTGCAACTCAATTTATAACTCAACTTTTATAATATTTTCATAACATTATATATACGTAAAAAAGGTATAATATGCAGAGGAGATGAGGACTAAATCTGTGTGATAGTAGTCAAAGCCAAGTAGACAAGATTGTGGTCTTCGTGTTTTTAATGCTCTATTTGAAGCTTGTTATCTGAAGAGCGGTAAGACAAATATTCAATATAATTAAATCGTTTTTTATCTAAAATATTTTGGTTTTCTAAGATTGAGGGACAGCATTCACATATTGCTTTACTTTGCTTAAATTCTTGTTTATAATAAATAGTTATTAGTCGTGGTTATGATAAATAGTTATTAAATATCATTCATTACAGAAACAAACCCTAATCTTTCTAAAAATTTATGTCATACTATTAATAATGAGTGGGAAAAGCATGGAAACTGAATTAAAATTTTTAGTATTGGGTGAAGCAGACATTAAAGATTTTGAAAAGCTATCTCAACTGGAAAATTATTCTCTCTCCGAAGCTATAGTACAAAATGTAGAAGACACTTTTTTAGACACAAAAAAAACTGCTTTAATGGCTGAGGGCTATTTTCTAAGGCTTAGGCAAGAGATGGGCAAAGAAGGACAGTGGCTGACCATCAAAAGCTTAGGGGGGCTCGAGGATAGGGTATACATTAGAGAAGAATACGTCAGTTTCCTACCTAAAGAGACTTCTATCTATGAATGTTCCGATACTAGAATTAGGAACATTATTCTAGAACTTACCGCGGGGTTTGACCTGTTTCCACTAGTGAAACTTGAACAAAAGAGGATTGTACGCCAGGTGAAACTGGGGGAGAAACATATAGCTGAATTTTCTCTTGACCGGGTAAATATTAACAGTGAAGGTGTAGAAAAGCTCTACAACGAGCTTGAAATTGAACTAAAGACTGAAGGAACCAGTCAAGATTTACAGGCTATTTCGGAATACCTGCTAGGAAACTATCATCTTATAACAGATCAATTTTCTAAATTTGAGAGAGCTCTTCTTTTCAAAGACAATATGCCGGAAAAAACCCTTTTGAGCTTCGGGGAAAGAGCTTTTTGTTTGCAGCTTGCAGATCAGGAAGATATATACGGAAAGCAGGCCAAAATTCTCCTTTCACTTGAAAAAAGTTTGAATACAGCAGAAGTGAGCCTTCTTCTAAAAGTTCCTGAGCCAGAAGTAGAAGACTTTTATTCTCAGTTTGAAAAAGAAAGGCTTTTCAGCTTCCCCTTTATCTCTAAAAATAATGAGTCAAGAGAATTTCATTTCTATGCTGGGCGTTACACCCTAGGCAAAAGTCAGGAAAACATCGGTTTTAAAGAATGGACCCTTGAGGACCTTTTTGAGCTCTATGGCGCAGATGAGACAAAGGCAGAAAAGATCAGGAATAATGTACTCATACTTTTTGACGGACTTTCCCCCTACCACAGGCTAGGGCAGCAAGAGAGAAAAATACTAGGCTTTTCAGCTCTCCTCCAGGAAATAGGAAGCTTGGTTTTCTCAGAAGATAAGTCCAAGATTAGTGAGGAAATTCTCTTGGCCCATCCTCTAAAAGGGTTAAAGCTCCACGAACTCAGGATGCTTGCTCTCATCATGGAACTTCAGTCTCCCAATATCAGCGTGAAGAACCTTTCTTCATTTTTTGAAAAATCAAATATCATGTTACCTCCAGAAATCAAAAACAAAGCTCTTATTCTCGCATCTTTTGTCCGGATTGCAGGTATCCTTGAAAACGGAAACTGGAGACTCCTACCAGACCGGATCAGGCAGGTTGAGGGAGCAGTTGAAGTAGAAATTTTCGGGCAGGATGCAGAAAAAGCTGTAAAAAAGGTAGAAAGGAGAGGCGAGCTCTGGGAGTACCTTTTTGGTACAAAAATCCTCTTCATATCGAAGAAAAAGATTAATGAAGCCAAAATTATTGAAAAGAAAGCCGAGGAAATCAAGGAAGAAAACGAAAAAAAGGAAGAAAATAAAAAAGAAAATGGGGACCTGAAATTTATAGTTAGACCTGAAAACTCAATGGCTATGGTAGCTCAGAGGGTTTTTTCCAAGCAATTTACTAGAATGCTTGCCCATGAGAAAGGAACCCGAAATGGAAAAAGTATAGAAGATCTGCATGATATGAGAGTTGCTATCCGCAGGATGAGAGCTGCTGCAAAAGTCTTTGAAGCGTACCTTGATTCTAAAAAGCTTGAACCTCACATGGAAGGACTAAAAAGTACTCTTTCAGCACTCAGTGATGTCAGGGATCTAGACGTTTTTCGAGAGAAAGCTGAAGAATATCTTAAAAAATTGCCTCCTGAGAACGAACATGATCTTGATCCTTTATTTAAGACGCTCACTGAAGAAAGAAAAAAAGCCCGGAAAAACATGACCGCCTACCTGAAAAGTGAAAGATACACCAATTTCAAAAAGGATTTCTCAGAATCCCTTGATATTTCTGAATCTTGGTCTCTGCCCACAACAACTACAAAACACGATGCTCTGCCACATAGAGTAAGGGATGTGCTTCCTTCTATCCTCTATGCCCGTTTCGCAGACATCAGTGCCTATTCTGAATGGGTAGAAGGACCATATGTCTCTATAGAGAGGCTGCATAGATTGAGGATTGCGTCCAAAGGACTACGCTATACACTTGAGTTCTTTGGAGACGTGTTGGGAAAGGAAGCAGAGATAATGATCAAGGAAGTCACAGCTTTGCAGGATCACCTTGGAGACTTGCATGATGCTGTAGTTGCAATAGATTTGTTGGGGTCATATCTGCAAACCGGAGACTGGGGCCTTTCAGAAGGAAGAAAATATTCCGGGGAAAAGAAAATTCCCGAAGGTCTTAAGGAGGTAGGAGCCTACAAGGCCTACAGGGAAGAAGAACTCCAGACATTACTCGATACCTTTCCGGAAGTCTGGTCGAAAGTCCAGAATGAGGAGTTCAGACAGAGAATTGAAAGTGCAATCAAAACTCTGTATAAAGAGACAACGGCTTTATGACGAAAAGTATGGGCTGAAATTATGGGCTATTTAATCGTAGTTGATTGATAGGTCCTTCACAGCACTTTCAGTCCCAAACATTTCCTCATCTTGGGAGTAAAGTTATTGATTAACTGGCAGATGCCAAAATCCTATTTTATAATAACTTTAGATTGGAGGGCACAATCAAGAAATTTTCATTAAGTATATTTTTTGTTTCTCTACCTCCCAGATTCCGAGATGACATTCCCACTGAACGTGCATTTCAAGCACCAAGCTGTCGGTAGAGGCTATGTAATACTGGACATTGAGAATTGATGAATAACTTGCAGGAACAGCTAGATATTCAGATTTCGGGAAAAAGAAATAGTGGAAATTTTTGTAATGATTAAAAGCATAAGGTTCACACATCAAATCGATACGTGTTTACTATCATACTATTCTTTACCGTTTCTCCGACTTTTGGGTTTTTGTGCTGTTCTTGAAGGACAGTTATTATTATTATTATTATTATTATTATTATAATTCCTGAAGCGTGGAAGATTGAACACTATATCTCACAATTGCACTATATAGAATATATCCAAAAGATATATAATAAACTAATTTTATTTATAATTGTGAAGGTTCTAGTGATTCGATTTAAAATACAATAGTCATGTGATTTTTATCAGAGACCCTCAATCCAAAGAAAAATCATCTCATCTCAAAAAGTACCTCCAACTTGAATCGATGCACCAGTGCCTTCATACAGATCTTTTTTAGTGTTAGGGTGGTGTAAGGTTTTGCCACCCTTGCAGAGAAAACCTTTCTAAAAGCTGCTAAATGAGCCAGAATATTAATCATACCTAATCATACCATTCAAACATGGCTATAGTCTCCTGAAGGCTGAAGGGCAAGGTCTCAGCTGTCTAATTTTTAAACACTCTGCAGCATGGAAAATTTGTATGTTTTTCTAAAGCCTTAAAAAATTGAAAAGTTTTTTGTAGCGTAAAATCGAGTTACTTTTTAGTAAAATTTTAAACAATATATAAAAAAGAAACTCTATTCTAACTCCTTTTTTCAATGCCAGAAAACTTCATCTTGTAGACTGTGGAATGTTACTAAAAATGCACAACTATTCATAAATATCATCCTCGATTAAATCCATTATGGGGATTGTGCATCCCCGAGAAAAAACAGTCAAAGCCGCATAGTCGGATTTTAAAGTTCCATATCTAAAATAGGAATATCCAACTTTTCGCATGAGTAACTTAATAATAGTCAAGATTTCAATGAAGTGCTTTGTGCCAGAGTACATTTTTTAAATATGGCTTTATATGTTTTAAGAATAGTTTTTTCTTTTTCATTTTCTTTTATATAAAGACAAATTATTTTAACAAATATAGCATTAATCTTTATCATATGCTACTGATGGATATAATAACCTGGGAGACGAAAGACTCTCTAAAAGTCGCGGAATTCTATGCGAATTACGAATACCCGAAAGGCATAAAAGTAATCGACGAGTGGACTGACCTTACGGGATACCGCACGTTTATAATTTATGAAACTGACGACGAAAAAACGTATGCAACTTCCGTTCTTCCTTTCATGGGACTGTGCAAATTCGAAACGTTTCCGGTTATGAAACTGGACAAGTTTATGCAGCTAGCCCAAAAACTTGCCGAAAAAACCGGAGGAAAATGGCCAGGCATTGAGGAGGGCGAGGGTGGAGAAGCCTCAGAAAAACTTCTTCAGCAAATAGAAAACCTTGAAAAGAGAATTGAACGCCTTGAACACCATTCTTTTATTCAGCAGGAAGATGTAACGTGAAAACTTGGATCAGAAACCGAATTTCATTCTGTTGAGAACTTTTACCTCAATTTTATCTCAATTTCCTTTTTCAAGTACACTTTCGAATTTTTCCTCGTCCATACGGTAAATGCGCCATCCTTTTGCAGGGCCTCCCCCAAGATGTTCGTAAAATTCCCTGGCAGGGTTCCAGTCAAGAACTGCCCATTCCATCCTTCCGCAGTTTCTTTCTTTTGCAAGCTTTATACAATGGAGAAACATTGCTTTTCCGATTCCTTTTCCCCGGAACTCGGGCTTTACGAAAATGTCCTCGATATAGAGTCCCGGCTTCCCCACAAAGGTAGAAAAGTTATGGAAAAAGACTGTAAAACCAGCAGGCACCCCATCCAGTTCGGCAAAGAAGACCTCCGCGTAGGGCCTTTTCCCGAACATTGATTCCGCTAGGGTTTCTTCTGTCGCTGTAACTAGATGGGACAGGTTTTCGAATTTGGCAATGCCTTTGACAAACTCAAGAATCAGGGGAACGTCTTCTTTTTTTGCGGCGCGGATTCTCAAACCAGGTTTCACTCCATTTTCTGCGGATTTTGTTTTATCTTCTATGGATTTTACATCATCCTTTATAGGCGCTATTTCGTTTTTTGCAAATTTTATATTATTTTCTGGCATTTTTGGGTTCCTTTATTAAATCAATATTTTAAAATAATCCCGATAGGTTTAATGAGACATCCTGATAGATTTAATGAAACTGAATATACTTGATATAACTGTTAAGGTACATAATTTCCGTTATCTTGAAAAATAATATTTGGTCTGATTTATAGAGCTATGCTTCATCCACGCAAATTCTCCTAGACAAAGGATTATCCAATAAAAATATATTATTTAGAGATATTTAGTAAAAATATTATTTGAACAATATTTAGTAAAAATTATACTTTTTTGAAACTAAGGATGGCTGACCGTACAAGGTTTTGCCAATAAAAATAAATAAGAAACCAAAAGAGTCTTGTTAAAAATGCTTAGTCAAGAAGATTTCAAACCGATTACTCTCGCAGATCGGCCTTTTTTTGAGCATCATTATACACTCTATCCGCAAACTCACAGCAACAACACTTTTACGAACATGGTTTGCTGGAACGATTTTAGGCATTATCGCTATGCATACGTGAGAGGGAACGTGATTCTTGCATATACCACCGAGGGAGTTACCCGGTTACACCCTCCTATCGGCCCCCGTGATCCTGCACTCATGCAAGCAGTAATACAACTGGCGCTAGATATGAGCCACGATGATAAGCCCCTTATAATCATTGACCCTGATACCGCGCAGTGGATGAAGAAAATCAACCCTAATCTTTTGCTGGTTCCAGACCTGAACCATTTTGAGTATGTTTATCGGGCTCTAGACCTTGCGGAGCTTCCTGGAAAGAAATATCTCAAGATCCGCAATCAGATTAATAAATTCAGGAGAAATTATCAACATACGGTTGAGCCGATAACCCCCGAAAATCGAGACGAGATAATGGAGTTTCTGGTAAAATGGTGTGAGAGCAAAAAGTGCAAGAATAATTTCACCCTTACCCACGAGATAAAGGCTGCCTTCTACGCTATTGAACACTTCACCGAACTACCCCTGCGAGGCCTTTTGATAAGGGTTGGATCACAGGTAGGCGCAATTTCTCTTTTTGAGCTCCTCAATGTTAATACGGCAGTAATCCATTTTGAGAAGGGGCTGCCGGAATATAAAGGAATCTACAAAGCAATCAATGCGGAAACTGCAGCACTTCTTGCCAATGAGGTGGAATATATTAACCGAGAAAGCGATCTCGGCATCAGTGGACTTCGAAAGGCGAAGTTGAGATGCCACCCCCATCACATGGTCGAGGCATATTCGCTCAAACGCCGAACCTGCTTTCCATTTATCATATGATAATTTAGATACTATTTTTGGAAAATAAAAAACAGGAAAAAAGCTAGAGTAAAGAATATTGAAAGGTTTTTAGAATCTTTTCCCAAAATTTATTACTGATCCTAATTTCTTTGAGGGTAACCTTTCGCAAATATTATAACTCATAAAAACTTTTTTAAAAAGCATGATCTCTAGCTCTACCGTAACCTTGTTTGGAATCCCTGAAATTTATTTCATAATATTTATTATTCTCATACTTATTTTCTATTTACTTTACAATAAATTTAAAAAATAACGGTTTTTTTCAGGTATCTGATTAGTCCCTCTAATTTAATTTCTTTAGAGGCCTCTGTATAAAATGTAATCAATTTAACTTTTATTATTTTTTTGAAACTTGTTGCAAAAAAAATGAAGTATTTAACATTTCCTTCATAGTTATTTATGTTTGCAAACCAAATGAATAGTGTCTTATTTTTTTAAGAAACAACTTGAAAAAATATTATAGTTATTTATGACATTTTGAATAGTATGTCTCCTACATTAATACTCCAGAGTTTTACAATATTGGGAATCCCTGAAATATACACATTAATTTTTATTATTTTTATTTTTTATTTAATTTGTAAAAAAATTAACAAATAATACATTTCAAAGAGACTAAAATCAAAAAAGTCAAAGGATAACTAAGAAACTTTAAAAAGAGATTGAAAAAAAGAATTAAAAATAAGAAAAGAATCCAAAAACTCATTCTTCTTTCTTCTTGGTCTCAAAAGCTTCCTTTACGATTTTCAAAGCACAAAGATCCCCGCACATCGAGCAGGTATCACTTTCGGTTCTTCGAGCGTCCCGGATTTTACGGGCTCTGTTGCCATCAATTGCCAGTTCAAACTGTTTTTCCCAGTCAAGGTCTCTGCGGGCATATGCCATGGCAAGATCTTTTTCCCAGGCGCGCCCTCTAGGCCCTTCTTTAATCAGATCAATAGTATGAGCTGCAACTTTTGTTACGAGCAAGCCCTCTTTTATATCCTCAAGAGTTGGAAGGGCAAGATGTTCAGAAGGAGTTACCATACAAAGGAAATCCGTGCCATGCATCCCTGCAATTGCTCCTCCTATTGCGCCTGTAATATGATCGAAGCCTGGAGCAATATCGGTCACGAGCGGACCTAGAAGATATAGAGGAGCATCGTTGCAGAGTTCTTTCATACCTCTTACGCTCAGTTCGATTTCGTTTAACGGCACATGGCCAGGGCCTTCCACAAAAGTCTGGACATTAACAGCCCTTGCCCGTTTTACGAGTTCGCCGAGTGTGATAAATTCCATGAACTTTGGACGGTCGGAGGCATCGGCAATGCAACCTGGACGCATGCCGTCCCCAAGGCTCAAGGTCATATCATATTCTTTTGCGATCTCAAGAAGATAATCATATTCGGCATAAAAAGGATTGTCTTCCCCATTATGCAACATCCAGGCAAGGGTAAAAGAACCTCCCCGGCTCACGACATTCATTATCCTATCACTCTGGCGCAGGCGCTCAAGGGAATTTAAATTAACCCCAGCATGCACGGTAACAAAGTCCACACCCTGTTTGGCATGTTTCCGGACGGCGTTGAACATATCATCCGAGGTCATCTCCACAACAACTTTTCTGGAAGCTGCTGCTTGGTAAATTGGAACCGTCCCTACAGGAATGGAAACGGATTTTAGGATTCGGGTGCGAATTTTGTCCAGATCTCCACCTGTGGAAAGATCCATTACAGCATGAGCGCCAAAAGCTTCTGCAGCTTTTGCTTTTTCGATTTCGGCATCAATGTCTATACAATCCCTTGAAGTTCCTACATTGGCATTGATTTTTGTGCTCATATACTTCCCAATGCCAGTAGGAAGGGTCTCTCGCCTGTTATTTACAGGGATAGCGATTAGCCCTTTTGCCACACAGGATCGGACAATCTCAGGATCTATTCCTTCAGCTTTTGCCACGGCTTCTATTGAGGGGGTGATGATTCCCTTCTTCGCATCTTCCATCAGTGTCATTGTTACTCCAGATTGTAAGGTGAGTGAGGAAATTATTATTTTTATATTAATCGAAAGGCGCTGATAAAAGCACACATTGATAATATGATTAACCTTGACTGCAACTAACCGCTAGATCAACGGCCCAACCAGAATATTCGTGGTAAAGATAAGTCCAGCATCTTGGTCTTGCAGAGTAGAACAGACAGTGAACTGATATATATCTTTTCACGTCTGGAAAGTCGCTTAATATGTATAAGCAGACAAATATATAAATAATGTGTGCATACTATCTACCACAATGTATAAAGGAAACTAAAAGGGAATTTCAGGAATTTTTAAAGTGGAAGATTTTTCATGGATAAATAGTATGCTTAAACATTATAATTAAGCCATTAAACTGGAGAATACACAATCCATACGAGAAAAGACAAGTAAGGAATAAATCTTTCTTGTGTATATTCTTATTTATCTCGTTACTTATTTCTTTATGTATCTCATTAAGCATTTCGTTATGTATTTACTTACACATTTGATTTCATATTTCCTACATATCTCTTTGTTTGTACTAATTTTGGACCTCAATATCACCTCAAGAACATATTAAGGGTATTTATATGACAGTTGTCGCATTTGCAGAAAAGAATAAGGCAGCAGCCCAGATTGCAAGCATCTTGGGCGATGGGGAAGTTGAGAAGATAACAGTAGAAGGGCTGCCCGCATACGAATTCAAATGGAAAGGCGAAGAGTGGCTGGCAATGGGGCTCTCCGGACATATTATGAATTATGATTTTCCGGAGCAGTATAATAAATGGAGTGAGGTTAACCCAGGTGTACTCCTTGGAGTAGATCCTCAGAAACTTGTAACACGAGCTGATTACGCTACTGCAGTAAAGAACCTGGCAAAAAGAGCAAACAAGATCGTCCTTGCCTGCGACTATGATCGAGAAGGAGAAAATATAGGATTCGAAGCAAAAACGCTTGCAGAAGAAGTAACAAATGTTCCAGTTGCAAGGGCACGTTTTTCGTCCCTTTCCCCAAAGGAAGTAAGAAACGCTTTTGAGAGCCTGATAGATCCAGATTATAACATGGCAATGGCTGCAGAAGCAAGACAGATTCTGGATCTTAAAATGGGGGCAGCTTTTACCCGTTTTGTCACGCTTTCGGTTAGGGAAAGAGCAAGAACAAAAGATATCCTTTCTATCGGTCCCTGTCAGACGCCTACCTGTGGATTTGTATATGAAAGAGAAAAAGCAATCCGATCTTTTCAGGCAAAGGATTTCTGGAAGATAACTGCAATTTTCTCGGCAGAAGGTGGAGAATTCGAAGGGACTCACAGAGCAGGAAATGTTCACGATAAGGAAAAAGCCGCTGAGATCTTCAAGAAGCTGAAAGGGGCAAAAGAAGGGCTAGTTGCGAAAAAAACCGTAAAAGAAGCAAAAACCAGTCCTCCGAATCCATTAAACACTACCGAGTTCCTTAAAAGAGCTTCCAAATTCCTTGGGATAAGCCCGGAACTTGCTCTTGAGGTTGCAGAACAGCTTTACCTTGCAGGATTTACAAGTTATCCCAGGACTGAGACAAACAAATATGCTGATGACTTTGATTTCAAGTCTCTTGTCTTTGATTTTGCACGCCAGAAAGAGTACAAGCCTTTTGCAGAATCCATTCTCATAGCCCCAATTGTGCCAAAGAACGGGGAGAAAGATGCACACGACCATCCACCGATTCATCCAATAAAAGCAGCTTCAAGAGGAGAGATAAGTTCTGCGGTAAATATCCCTCGGGCCCCTGAAGTCTACGACCTTATAGCAAGACATTTTCTGGCAAACCTTATGCCTGCAGCAGTTTTCGAAAAAACCCACCTCCATATGCTTGTGAAGGAGGAGCCTTTTGACTCGTCCGGTACTGTGCTCAAAGATTCAGGCTGGCTTGAAGCCTACCCCTTTGAAAATAAGAAGGATAAACTTCTCCCGTTTGTAGAAGAAAACCAGAAAGTGGGCATAAAAAAGCTCAGCAACACAAAGTCCAAAACCAGCCCGCCAAAGAAGCTGACTGAAGCTGAACTTCTGACCCTAATGGACAAAAATGGAATCGGAACAAAGGCAACAGCTCCGACACACATCGAAACAAACAAGAAACGAGGGTACTTTGAGACAAAGGGAAAAACTGTTTCTATTTTGGATACAGGTTTTACGCTTATGGAAGGGCTCTCTCTAACTGTTCCAATCCTTGTCAGGCCGGATATAAGGGCAAAAATTGAAGCCTTGATTCAGGAAGTAGAAGACGGAAAAAAAGAGTTCGAAGCTGCCCTAGACGAGGGTACAATCTTGATTAGAGAGATGTACGCCCAGCTTGAAGCAAATAAAAAAGAACTTACTTCAAGCATAGCAGGCACAATCAAAGACGAAGCTGCCCTTGAAGACAAGAAAAACTACATAGGAACCTGTAAGGCTTGCGGACATGTGCTCAGGATCGTGCAAACGGATTCAGGCCGCTTTGTTGGCTGCACAGGCTATCCTGACTGTAGAAATTCGTATCCTCTACCAAAAGCCGGGGCTTTGACC
>DASXVB010000210.1:0-9727 GCA_036504475.1 Methanosarcina sp. | reverse complement strand
TCTAAAAACAACCCACTTAACTATAAGATAAAACAAGATACTGGCATAATAATTTAGAACGATATCTTTAATACTAAAAGTATTGTACCATTCCATATGCGTACATCACAGGATTTTCTGAGAGTAGGCGCTACAGTTTCATTTATCGGCTTTATTATATTATTATTAGGAGCAATTCTTACCGTTATTCAGCATTCAGCAGGTAGCCAGATGGGTGGACTGATCATGATCGGCCCAATCCCTATAGTCTTTGGTTCTTCTCCTGAAATCACGACAAATATGCTGGTACTTGGATTAATAGTATCAATCCTTTATCTATTCCTATGGAAAACGAAGCATTGATTGATGGAAATATGCTTTTTACTATTGGGTTTCTCACAATACTCATCGGGTTTCTATTAATTATGATAGGTATAGCTCTAAGCATGTACCAGGAATCCAGACCAACTCAGGCTTACTCAAACAAGACAGATGCATTTGGAAGAAAAACCAATTTTGGAAGCACTCTTAATTCTGAGACCCCCCTCCAAGAAAATCCTCCTGCAAAAGAGGCAAAATCCGAAATCAAAGCAGGAGGAGTAATCATGCTCGGCCCGATTCCCATTATCTTCGGAAGCGACAAAGAAAGTGCAAAAACCGCAGCAGTTCTCGCAATAATACTCATGCTCCTTAGCCTGCTAATTTTCAAAGTCTCATTTTTCTAAATCCTACTACCGTCTTTCCTACTGGTTCCCAGAAAAAAGCTGTTTTGACCTCGTCTATAAAATACTAGGTCTTCAGCAGATTTTTACTGAAAAAAATGGCTTGTATATGGCTTGTATTATAGTTTCTCAGCTTCTGCATTATAATTCAGCTATATTAAGCGAAGCGAAAAGGGTATCATGCTTTCTAAGTGCAATTCGGGCCATCCTTCCTAGACGAAATTCGGGAAAAACAAAAAGTTATTAATGGTTAAGCCCGAATCAGAGCTTTATGTTTACGATAATCACAGGCGCGCAGTTCGGTGACGAGGGAAAAGGCAAAATTGTTGACCTTCTTTCAAAAGATTATGATATTGTTGCTCGTTTCCAGGGAGGGAACAACGCAGGCCATACAGTCAGGGTAGGAGACGAGGTTTACAAATTGCACTTGATTCCTTCAGGTATTCTGCTTGATTCAAGAGTTCTGATCGGGCCTGGGGTTGTCCTGAATCCTGAGGTCCTTGCCCAAGAAATTACGATGTTTGAAAAACACGGCATAAAAGTAGATGCCGAGAAGCTTGGTGTAGATGCGAAGACAAGCATAATTATGCCCTATCATATAGAGATGGATGGGCTAAGGGAATCTTTAAGGGTAGAGAAGATAGGAACCACAAAGCGCGGAATAGGATACGCTTATATCGATAAAGTAGCAAGAGACGAATTCCGTATGGCTGAGCTCGTGGACCCTGACCGTTTTCTTGCAAGACTTGAGGAACTTGCTCCCCAGAAAGAAAAAGAAATAGCAGCAATGGGTGGAGATTCAAAAATCGTCAGGGATCCTTCACTAATTGAAAGATATCTTGAGCTGGGCAAACAGTTTGCTACTTACGTAACAGACGTTTCCCTGGAAATCAATAAAGCTCTTGATGAAGGTAAACATGTAATGGCTGAAGCTGCCCAGGGGACGCATCTTGATGTTATACACGGGACCCAGAAATTCGTAACTTCTTCTTCTACAATAGCAGGTTCGGCCTGTGCCAACCTCGGAGTTGGCCCTACAAGAGTAAATCACGTAATCGCCATAGTAAAAGCTTATATCACAAGAGTCGGTGAAGGCCCGCTTCCTACTGAACTTACAGGAGAACTTGGGGAAAGACTACAGAAAGCCGGAGGAGAATTCGGGACAACTACCGGCAGGGGCAGAAGGTGTGGATGGTTTGATTTACCTCTGCTGAAGAAAGCAATTGCTCTTAACGGATACACTGATATTTCCCTGACCAAACTGGATGTACTCACAGGTCTTAACCCCATCAGGATCTGCACCGGCTACACCTTCAAGGGAGAAAATCTTGACTATCCTCCTGAACTTACAGAGGATCTTGCCGAGTGTAAGCCTGTTTACGAAGACCTTCCTGGCTGGGAAACAGACCTGACCGAGGTAAAAGCCTTCAATGAGCTTCCGGAAAATGCCAGAAATTATGTCAAAAGATTGGAAGAACTGATGAAAGTACCGATTAACTACATTTCAGTAGGTCCTGGCAGGGCACAAACCTTCAAAAAAGAATAATAGTATTTAGTAGACTTTCCAGACAGGTTCCCAATATATATCTATATATTAACTGCGGTGGGTATGTAATAATGCACATATCCAACTGTATTTATAATTATCTAGTTATAATTGATCAATAAGGAGGTTCTCAAATTAGATCTAAAAAATCCAGATCTAATTTGACAATTGTTTTTTGTGAGGTATTTCCCATATGTATTCTTAACTCTGATCAGTTCTATGCTATTTTATCAATGAATCCAACCTAAGAAAATAGGTACGTCCGTATATAGTGAAAAAAGAGGTAAGTTTTTAAATTTAAATTCTAATTTGATAGCTTCTTTTGTTCCCTTATTTAACTTACAAACCTCCTGAAACGAGCTTTGAATACCTCAAAATTCTTAGATGAAATTTTTTTTCCCAGTATAAAGGGAAAATAATTGTTAATGACATAGATCACAGGCACTAAGATTATAAGGTTCAGCACAGTTAAGCCCAGTGCAATCCCAGCATTGTAATGAATATATTCAATATCAACACTCAAAATGATAATTGCAAGCTTTATCAGGACATCTTTTAGAGGGAAGTGAAGTGCAAGTATTGTCAGACTATTTCTCCCATAATACTCAAGTACCTTTGAGCTCACTATTCTCTTGGAAAGGTGGACAAAAGTGAATATTCCTGAAAAAGCCAACAGATAAAACGAAAAGAAGTCTCCATATTTCAGAACGTTCATGTTAACTTTGTCATCTGTTGGAAACTTCAGAAGGTATCCCAGATATAGTAGACTCAGAAGAATAGCCATAAAAGGTAGATATTTCTCGATTCTGGCAAACTTCTCTACAAATCCTGAATTTACTTTCAAGCTGAAACTTGCTCTTGATCTTATATCTGTAAATTTCCTGAATAGATTTCCAGCTCCATAAAAAACTATTGCAGACAGAGCCACATCTACATTCCAGGGTATTCTAATAGGTACATAAACTGAATAAAAATACCCAATTATTCCGGCTATAATAAGCCAGAATGCAAGTTTTTTTGGCTCTCCATAGTACTTCTTTGCCAGTCCATAAAAGATAAGTTCAGTTACAAAAAGACAGGTCAGGAACCATAAAGGTGGATTATAAGAAACAGCAGGACCGAACGCAACAAGAATGTGAGAAATTCCATGAAGCATGTTATTTTCAAAAAATTTAATACTTGTGATTCCTGGTGTGTACAATTCATCTAGCAAAAAGCAGAAAATACAGGTTATTACTGCAAAACAGAAATAAGGCACAATAAGAGACTTGAACCTTCCTTTTACAAAATTTGAAGCTGATTCGGCGTATTTACCAAAGTCAAATAAAAATCCTGAAATGAAAAAGAAGAGCGGCATATGGAATGAAAATATGTAAGTGTCAAATGCTATCGGTAAACTATAGTGTGCAAGTACCACAAGTATAATTCCAATCCCTTTTAAAGCGTCAATCCAATGAAGTCTCATATTAACCCAAAAAATTAACAGCGTTAACCAATAAAAACCCTTGGTATATCTAAGTTCATAGAAACTATTGTTATGTCAGAACTTTCAGTAGGGCTTTTTATTTTCTGAGTATATAACAAAGTTTTTATAATGTTGATACCCAACAAAGATTTATCGTTTTTAAAATATTCTTTTCTTTAATGGATCACAAATTTTCAAGATTTCTTGAAACTAATGAGATATGTTCTAATGCGTTTTTTTCTTATTAACAGGCCAGATTTAACTTACTGTTCAGCTCCCATAATAGGTTCATCTGGTATTTTTCTCTCGATTCACAAAACGCTTTTATAGCTTGAAGGTAATTACGCTGGATGTTGGTACTTGCTTCACTCGACGAAAGTCAATTAGATACAATTAGATCGCTTTTTAGTTTGAAATTTTTCATACTATGACTTACTTGATCGATTGTATATTACCTAACATAGTACTGACAAATGTATCAATTTCCTTCCAACTTAACTAAAATTACGTTTACCGGCTTATCGGGCCTGAAAGCCCAAACCTTCAGAGTCCATAAATTCCAGCTATAAAGATAGGAAAGGACCTCTCGAAAGAGAAAGAGTTACCTCGTTTCGGGAAAAGTAGATTTCTGGCAGCCAGAGGAGAAGAATCGGCACTATCTCTCAGGATCTGCAAGGATAACCTAATTTAGAAAGGTGGCAAGCATGACAACAGTATTTGATGTCCCTGCAATGGAGCTTATTGAGAAGGTTGCAGGAATTCTTAAAGAAAATGAAAGTGTCGTTCCCCCTGAGTGGGCAAAGAACGTAAAGACCGGGGTTCACAAGGAACTCCCTCCGAACAACGATGATTGGTGGTATATCAGAACCGCAGCGGTCCTGAGGAAAATCTATACTGATGGACCTATAGGAATCGAAAGGCTCAGATCAGTATACGGTGGAAAGAAGGACAATGGATCACATCCATACCACAAAGCAAAAGGTAGCGGTTCAATTGCCAGAAAATCAGTACAGCAGCTTGAAGCTGCAGGTTACCTACAAAAAGTAAAGGACGGAAGAACAGTATCTGGAAAGGGACGTTCTATGCTTGATAATGCAGCTAATGAGCTCAAGCATGAACTTATTGAGAAAATTCCTGAACTTGCAAAATACTGAGAAAAATTCCATTCGAAGGGACCTGGAAATTTCTTAGGATTCCCTTTTAAATATTATTAATATTTAGATTGCTCCGGAAAACCGGTTTTTTAGATGATTGCCATGTCTACAATGGATGACGAACTCAGCGAAATTCGAAAGAGGCGGCTTGCAGAAATCCAGAGACAGCAGGCACAGAACCAGCCGTCTGACATCCAGGCAGCTTATCAGCAGGAACAGGCCAATGCTGAGATGGAAGCTCAGAAGCAGGCTATCCTGAGGCAAATCCTCACTCCTGAAGCCAGAGAACGTCTTACAACTCTTAAAATGTCAAGACCGGCTCTTGTGGAACAGCTCGAAATGCAGCTGATCTCGCTTGCTCAGAGTGGAAGGCTACCGTCTCTAATCGACGACGAACAGCTTAAAAAACTCCTGATGAAGATGCAGCCAAAAAAGCGTAAGACGTCTATAACTCGGGTTTAAAAACAATGAGAATTTCAGTCCTCTTTAGTGGAGGTAAGGACAGTTCACTCTCTGCCCTTTTGATGGAACCATTTTTTGAGATCGAACTTGTAACCTGCAGTTTTGGCTTGCTTCCTAATGGTGATTTGGCCGCAAAAACTGCAAAAAAACTAGGATTTCCACACAGGGTTGTTTCTCTTGAATGGGAAATTCTTGAAAAGGCTTACGAGAAAATCATCAAAGAAGGTTTCCCGAGAAGTGCTATTAATTATATTCATGAAAAAGCCATAGAAACTCTTGCTTCTGATCCTGATGTGAAATTCATTGCTGATGGAACTAGAAGGGATGATAGAGTTCCTGTACTCTCAATCTCTCAGATAAGAAGTATCGAAGATCGATCGGGAATTCAGTATCTTTGCCCTTTGAAAGGATATGGCAAAAAAACCGTGAGTATTCTTGTAGAGCGCTATCTAAAAATTGAAGAGGGGCCAAGTGAAATTACTCAGAAAGCCGATTATGAAACCGAGCTTAGAGAGTTTATCATGCAGAGAGATGGTGAAGATAAAATAAAGGAACTGTTCCCTGCTCATATCCAGTCTCATGTGATCTCCAGAAGAAGCTGTACTGAAGAAAGAATGCCTTAAAATCAGGAAGTTCTCTGGAAGATAAAAATGTGGAATAATGATTTATACAATAATCGAGTTATATTCAACCCTTATACTGCTGTACATTAACCGAGACCCTCATAGGATTTGCCGGATATGGTTTTAAAATCTGCCTTTTAATCCGGCAGGGTAAAACCTCGATTATGCAAGGGTTAAGATCACAATCAGCTATTTATCGGATATAACCGGAAGTTAACGAAATTAAGTTATTTACAGGTCAACAGGTGTGATCCACTTGAGTCATAACATGAAAGGACAGAAGAGACGCCTGGCAAAGGCGCACAAACAGAACACACGCGTTCCAGTGTGGGTTATTGTGAAAACTAACCGGAAGGTCGTGAGCCATCCCAGACGCAGGCACTGGAGAAGAAGAAGCTTGGATGTGAAGTAAGCGAGGAAGTGGGAAAATGGCAGACGACATGGTAAAAGAACAGATATATACTATCCCCCTCAGGGCGGTAAGAAAAGTACCTGCATGGAAGAGAGCAAACAGAGCAGTTACTGAAGTAAGAGGTTATCTCGTAAGGCACATGAAGGTTGATTCTGTGCAGGTTAAACTGGACAAATCAATTAATGAGCGCCTCTGGGAAAAAGGCTGTGAAAAGCCTCCTCTCTCCATCCGGGTCAGAGCTGTAAAATTCGCAGATGGCGAGGTTCAGGCAGAACTCGCCCAGTAAAAAATACCAGAAAACGCGAAGCTATAAAGAATATGATTCGAACAGTGGATATATACGACACCCCAATGATCGGTGTCTTTGCAACTTGCACAGAAGATGTTGTTCTCGTCCCTACCGGGACAAAGCCCGAAACCTGTGCCATACTTGAGGATTCCCTGGATGCAAGGGTCATTGAGACTCTTGTAAACGGAAGCGTTGTTATCGGAGCCCTTTCCAGAGGAAACTCAAACGGCTTCCTTTTTTCATACGGGAGCGATGCAAGGGAGATGCAAGAACTGACAGGAGTTAAGGCCGAGATCCTCCCGGGCAAGCTGAATGCAGTCGGAAACATTGTACTTGCAAACGATTCCGCAGCCCTTGTCCACCCTGAACTGTCAGACTACGCTATTGAGGCAATTGCCAGTACCCTCAAAGTAGAAGTTTCCAGGGGAACAATTGCCGGGATAAAGAATGTAGGGATGGCCGGAGTTGTCACGAACAAAGGGCTTCTGGTACACCCAAAAGTGACATCATCGGAAATAGAAATTCTGGAAAAGCTCTTCGAGCTTCCGGTAAATATAGGGACTACGAACTTTGGGACTCAGATGCTCGGCTCAGGCCTGCTTGCGAACTCAAAGAACTATCTGGCAGGTTCAGACACTACAGGTCCCGAACTTGGGAGAATCGAGGAAGCCCTTGGATTCTTAGAGTGATATTAATCCACCTGTTTCGTAAAAAGTTGCAGCAAGAGTGGTGACCAAGATGAAGAGTTTTATTGTTAAAGGTAAATTTAAAGCAGGGAATTCCTGGGAAAAATTCACAAAGCAGATCGAAAGTCAGAATGAAAAGAACGCAACGGATAAGGTCTATTCTGTCTTCGGAAGCAAGCATTGTATTAAGAGAAGCCAGATCCAGATCGAAAGCATTGCTGAGGAGTGAAGGATATGGCAGAAGTCAGTGAAGACGATATCAAAAATATGGCAGCCAGGTACCAGGAGTTCCAGAGACTGGCCGAAACTTTAAGGCAGCAGATGAATATGGTCCAGGCTTCCATTACAAGCTGTGACCAGGCAATTGTAACTGTTAACGAGCTTAAGACTGCTTCAGCGGAAAAGACTGTTGAAACGATGGTTCCTATAGGGTTTGGGTCATTTGTTCACGCTGAAATAAAAAACGCAGATAAGGTTATTGTTGATCTTGGAGCGGGCTTCAGTGCAGAAAAAACAGTAGATGACTCCATTGAAACCCTAAACCGCCGCAAAGAGCAACTTACGAAAATTCTTGAACAGATGAACGCTTCACTGACGAAATATATACAGAGCATGCAGGCTTTGGAATCTGAAGCTGCAAAGCTTCAGCAGCCCGGCCAGGCCTGAAAAAGACCTGGCTCAAATTAAAAGGAACAGGACTCAAAATTTTTATTTGAGAACGAAACTTTTTATTTTGAATTAATTATCTATTTTTTATTGAATTTTTTTGGGATGGGATCCTGTGTTCAACAAATTTAAAGAGAAACTTGGGAATTTTAAAAAGGCTCTCAGTAGAACTATTGACGACAAAGCAGTAGATATTGAACCGGTGGTTGAGCCGGCACCTGAGGCCGAAGAATATTTTGAAGAGGACATTGAGCCCATTCCGGAGGAAGAAGCTCTCGAAACGCCCCTGGAAGAAGAAAGTCATGAAGTCGGACAAGCAGAAGTCAAACCTGTAACGGCTGCACCTTCAACTGTCGGGATCGAAGACAGAAAAAAGGCTGAATACAGGAAAAAGCTGGAAGACAGAAAAAAGGCGATAGAGAGTAAACCTGAAGAAGAAAAAGTACCTGAAGAAAAGAAGTCCTTTTTTAAAAAATTTTCTTCTAAGGTTGGATTCACACAGAAAGCAAAGGCATTGGTCCTTAACAGAGAGGTCTATCTAGACAGTAAAGACCTGGAAGAGCCTCTTTGGGAACTTGAAATGGGACTTCTTGAAAGCGATCTTGCTCTCTCGGTTTCTGAGGCAATTGTAGAATCAGTTAAAAAACAGCTTACAGGTACTACAAAGCGCATTGGCAGCAATACAGGAGAAATTGTAGAGGAAGCCTTAAAAAAAGCCATACTTGATGTAATGTCTGCTAATACTTTCGATTTTGATGAGTACGTGAAGGACAAGGATAAGCCTGTGCATATTGTCTTTGTTGGAATTAATGGAACCGGAAAAACAACATCTATTGCAAAACTGACACACAGGTTGCTTGAATCTGATTACTCGGTAGTCCTCGCTGCAGGGGATACTTTCAGGGCAGGTGCTATTGATCAGCTTGGAATCCATGCCGACAGGCTTGGAGTAAAAATGATCAAACATCAGCCTGGAGCCGATCCTGCAGCAGTTATTTACGACGCCGTTCAGTATGCAAAAGCCCACAACATCGATTTCTTGCTTTCCGACACAGCAGGCCGTATGCATACTAACCTTAACCTGATGTCACAGATGGAAAAGATCTGCAGGGTAAGCACTCCAGACCTTATAATTTTTGTAGATGAAGCCGTCGCAGGAAACGATGCCGTTGAAAGGGCTGCACAGTTCAATGAAGCTGTGCCAATTGACGGGTCCATTCTGACAAAAATAGATGCTGACGCCAAAGGAGGAGCTGCAATATCCATTGCCTATATCACAGGCAAACCCATTCTCTTTTTCGGGATAGGGCAGGGCTACGAAGATCTAAAAAAGTTCGATCCAGACTGGTTTATAGACCAACTCTTCAATCAATAAATTGTTTAATTTCTTACCATGAAATAGTGAATCTCCCGAAGTAACTCGGGAGCACTATCTAACAAACTCTGCTGAGGACTAATGTTAAGTAAATTTTAAAATGTTTCAAAATTTTTGATTTTCTAGACGAAATTTTAATCTTTTCTCTAGGAGTTCAAGGTTCTTCAGGGATTATAATCCATGCTATTATATAGGCAACTACACCGCTTCCCATACCCATTACAGAAATGAGCACCCATAGAAGCCTTATAAGTGTAGGATCAACTTTAAAGTATTCACCTATCCCGCCACATATTCCCGCAATAATCTTATTCTTTTTTGATCTATAGAGTTTATTCATTTGACCAC
>DASXVB010000209.1:0-11304 GCA_036504475.1 Methanosarcina sp. | reverse complement strand
ACTAGAGGTAATTCAGTTACCTAAGTCTTACATGGCTACGGTCTCAAAATCCATGGAGATGTTCCTTGGGATGCAGAGGATCCAGCTTATCGAAGGCGATGTTTGGGGTCATAGGAAAGATATAAACGAGTATTACACTGTTCCGTCCTTAGTGACTGAAAAAATAAAGGGTATGAAATCTGAAGGAAAACTCAATGAGGATATTGAATCAAAAGTTTCAAGGGAGTACAGGCTTAATCCTAAAATGGTCGCTTATATCATAGGTAAGGAAGCTCCCGCCTGAATTCAAGCAGGACAAAAATGTCATCAAGAGAGTAAGCAAATATTTCACTGAAGATTAATGCGTATAAAAAATGTCTAATCTCGAGACTCCTTATATCTTCTGAGCCTTTGATTTATTGCAGTCAACTGCAAGTAAAATTACTGATAATTAGTGATCTCAGAAGATATTAAAAAGTCTCCTTTTTTGGCTTTGCAGAAATTCTCTGAAATTAGAAGGAAGAAAAGCTATCCTTTACTTTATGATTAGTACTCAATGGATCATGGGAAGTTTTGAAGACCGGTACTCTATGAATCAGACTATTTTTGAACCTTATCCAGAAAGCCTGATGGAAGTTGAATCTACAATTTTCCACATTCGGAAAGACCTCTGGGAATAAACTCTTAAACTATGCATTTTGGGTGGGGGAATTTATGAAAAATATAGGCAATTTGCTTTGTTTTTTATTACTTATCTATCTAGCCAAATCCTTCATCTCTTGGCCGTATCCTAAAACTTACGAAAATTCTGGTATAGCGGATATGGAAGAGAATTTTGTTGGAACAGATATTGTAAATTCTGAGCCCTGTAATTCCTCGATTACAGAAGAGTCAATTACTTCTGGAAAAATGATCCGAACTTATTCATGGAACTATGAAGGTCACTGTTGTCACCTTACTCTGCCTCTTGACAATAAACTCTATAACGAATATAAGTCCAGAACTCGAAACAGGGACTACGATTTGTTTGCTTCAGATTCATATGACGACTGGTTAATCACAAATATTTCAGATAATTTGTGTTCTCTCTCAAAAGATTATGGGCTTGAAGAGAACGAAGTTCCAGGTCTTTGTATCTCGTTTGTCCAGTCCTTAAACTATACTTCGGATCTTGAAAGTTCGGGTTACGAAGAGTACCCGCGTTTTCCTTATGAGACTCTCTATGATAACGGCGGGGACTGTGAGGACACTGCAATTCTAGCCGTCGCAATTCTTCAAAAGATGGGTTATGATGTTGTCCTTCTGCAACTTCCTGGACATATGGCTATTGGGATAAAGTGCAGCCCTGGGCAGAAAGGCAAGAGTTTCGAGTACAAAGGCAACAATTACTATTATGTGGAGACCACAGGTAGCGATTGGCAAATAGGGGAAGTTCCCGAGGAATATGCAAACCAGCCTGTAAAGATCATTCCTGTCTACAAAAGGCCTGCAGTCAATCTTGATTTCAAAGCTCAATGTGAATACTCAAGAAAAGAAGGAGATGTAGATGTTAACGTAACTGTAAGAAATGTGGGTTCTGAGGTAGCCAAAAATACAACTGTTCACGTTGTTCTTCAGGCTGCAGATGAAACTAATGTCTGGGATGAAATTGAAAGTTCTTCAGTTATGATTGAGCCAGAAGGAATTTACAATTACACTGCAAAAGGTCTTATCGTTCCTTCAGGAGAAAAATTCAGGGTATATGTACAGGCATCAGGGAAAAATATGGCATCTGAAAATGTAACCAGCGAGTGGGTTAAAATCTGAAAACTTCTATATCTGATAATGCAAAAGGAGTGAATAAGGGTTATAGGAAGCAGGCTAGAAAACGCAGTATTTTTCCTCCAAAAACAACCTACTGCATTTTAACCTAATTATAAAAGAAGACAGGCGCATCTGGTCTATAAGCGTATTGGGAAGAGGAAGGCTATAGCAGACAGGCCAGAAAATCCCGCATGATAACTATTCCCTCTGCATTCAGTTAATTCCTGTCGAAAAACAGGTCAGAAGCTACAAAACAGGTCAGAAAAAGTCACTAATTTTTCCAATAAAATACTGAATTTTTGCAACTATGTTTAGTTTTTAAAAAATAAGTGTTTTCAAGGGCTCTGTTCTGCCCACATCCAATTTTGATTTCAAATATACATCGAATTCACTATATAGCCCTTAAGCGAAATCAATATATCAATATTCATAAAGAACAGGGATTTTGCGAAAAGTATCGATATTAAAAAATTATAAGTGTATTTGAAGGTAGCACAATTTTATTTGTAAAAGTTATTTTTTGGATCCGGCCACAAAGGAATAGCTTATGAATAAAATTATTTGGGGGATCTTAAGCTTATAAATGTCAACAAATCTGCACTAATAAAGAAGTGGGCAAAGAGTACTGAATAAATATTCAATCGACCGAAAAAAGGTTCTGTCTGTGTTCTATTATGGGGGGGAGCGCAAATGAAGAACCAAGGAATTTCAGAAAAAAATATAGCTTCAGTAATGTTTTTGTGCATATTTATAGTACTCATTATAATGGGTGGATTTTTATCTCTTAGTTCTATTGACAATTTTGCAAATCATTTTAGTGGCTACCTTGGATTAAAAATGGAACCTCAAGATCAAGAGACAATCTTTACACCTGATCCAACTTCATTTACCATTCCTTCAATTCCTGAATATTCACCTAAGAAAAAAGAACTTACTCCTGTTTTTAGAACCAAACTCCAGCCCGGCTTTTCCCTGAGAAGCGATTATCAGACATCAGAGTTTTTTCAGGGAGGAACGGGATATATGAAAATCAGCATCAAAAACGAAGGACGAAACTCAATTTTTATTGATAGATACGGAGTTTCAGTTAATGTCTCCAAAAGCCAAATTTACTCCAAGGACTGTGGAGTTTTGATTTCTCCCGGAGAAGAGCAAAATCTCGGAATAATTGCAGTTAAAGTGCCCGAAGAGGAAACAGCCAGTTTTAATATTGTCCTTTGGCTATCTGCAGAGACCTCAGAAGGTAAATGGCATGAATACGAGCCCTATTTCCTTAGAGGATTTTCTGTAGATTTGAAGCCCATGCCTAAAAAAGTCAATTCTGTTTACCAATATAATCCAGCTTTTTACTTTAAGAAAATAAATCAATTGGTGGAACTGGCAGAACCTAGTGTCAGAAATACTGCAAACGAGATAGCTCGTTCATACTCTGGAACTTATAATGTTTATCAAATTTGTGTAATCTTTGACAATGTCAGAGATCAAATTAAATATGTCAATGATCCAAGGAGCCATGATTATTGGGCACCTGCGAATGAAACTTTAAAAATAAGAGCTGGAGACTGCGATGACAAGGCAATTATCCTCTCCTCCATGCTTGAAGCTGTGGGAGGTACAACCCGAATTTACCTGACTGATACCCATGCCTTCGTAGCTGTTTATATCGGGAATGGAACCAAGGCAACTGAAGCCGCAGTCAAAGGAATAAGGGCTTACTACGGAAACGTTGACGTTAATTACCTGACCGACAAATATGGTTCCTGGCTGATGCTTGACCCTACGTCAAGCCTTTACGCAGGCGGCCTCCCAGGTACAACGGCTCAAGTAAAAATTCGGACCACTAGAAAAAACGAAATACAAAGGACTTGGGCCTTCGTTAAGACAAGTGGAGTAAAAGTAATCGATATTCAACGACTAATATCAACTTAAAGAAGGATTCGAAGTCTCTATTACAAGTTAGGGTTCCGTTGCAAAAAATCAGAGCATTTTACATTGGTCATCGGTTAAGGACTTTTCTTGCTTGAAAGCTATCGATTTTGCATTAGAAGCCGGTCTTAAATTTTGGCCTATTTGCATGAAATCAATATCTCGTTCCAGCTCATATTTTGTTAAAATATTTGACAAATGTTGAGGAAATTGAAGCAATTTGTCACGGTTCCTCACTTAACCCGAAGACGCATGGAGCATTTTATAAAATCGTTGAAAACCTTCACAATAAGATAATTGGTTCCGTTGCAAAAATCTCAGAATAAGCATATAAATCTATGAATAATGAACAAAAGTTAAAATATTCAAAAAGATGTATCAATATTATAGAACTATTCCAAATGTCAAGGCCGGTTTACTTTTCCCCATTTTGGCCGGATAACTGCCTGTACAAAGATTGGTTGTGATTTTAAAAACCGATTATTTTCTTTTTTTCTTGTTTTCAGGCAGGAACTCTTTCTGCATACTGACAAGAACTCTTGCCTCGTATGCCAGAACTTTCCGGAGTTGCCTATAGAAATCTGCAACTCTCAGGTCAAACAATTGGGTCATTCTAAGGCGTTGTATTCATTTATTCCTCAAGGGTATAAAATTTAGTTCAGGATTTGTTTTGAAGCGTTTAAAGCGTCTTAGAATTGTTCATGAAATAGAATCAAATCAAAATGTTTATCGCAATGTCACTAACTTTTTTACTGTTTTAAAAAGAAGAAGTTAAAAACATCCATAGGACATCTAAAATACTCATAATAGCAGTAGCTTTCCTCCTATAGTCAAGAGGCTAAATGATGCAACTTTTAATGATTTTCAGAACTTTCTTGTGATTGCGAAAAATGGATACAATTTACGTGACCATTCATCATTCAACTATCGAAGTTCAGTGGAAATATGGAATTCATCGGGAGTTTCATTGAGTGTTACTGCAGGAGGTCTGTGGACATAAACCCTAGCCCTTATCAACTTAACAGAACTCCAAAAGTTAATTTATGAATTTATAAATAAATTTATAAAGTATGATTCTAAATAATTTCTTAAATCTCTAGTGTGTTAAACTGAATTTAAACTCGATGAATCCGAGGCATAACCGTGAGAAACAGCACGAAATATGCAATCATCTTACTTGGAGCACTTTTGTTAATAGCGTTAAGTGCTTTAGCATTATCTGGTACACATAATAATATAAAACTCATAAATAATTCTTCACAAGGTAGCGTTAAACCCATAAATGAGTCCTTACCATGGCTTTTCATAAAAAATTGGGGCAATAAAGGTCATGAAGTTTCTTTAGAAGCCTTTAACTCAAAAAACGTCTCTATATTTAACAAATCATATATTTTAGCTCCTAGAGAAAATATAAAAAGCCATTTTCCAATTATATTGGCAGCAGGAACATACATTAAAGTTACATTAGATAGCAATATTACAAAGACCCAAATTATTTCTAAGGATTTTAGCGAGGACAATTCTGGTTCTGCATTATTTATTGATATAGACATACGTCCTGATGATCCATTAAACCTAGGAACTGCCGTTCCTTAATTTAATAGTCAAAATCAGTAGAGTATAATTAGGTTGTGTTGTAATATTTTTCTTCTCGCACTTTGAGGCCATAATTGGTACCTTTGTGTACCATTGTTTAGGTGATGAGAATGATTAACTTTCCTAATTGTAAAGATTTTCACTTGTTCTGTAATATAACCAGATTTTTTGCAACGGACCCGAAATTCGAATTAATTCTGAAATTTTTTTAATTGAACCAATTATCTTGCATGTATCAATCTAGAACCAAATTTCATTTTCATACCATGACCAGTTAAATAAGTCACGTAGACATAACTGAGTACAATGGCCGCCATTGTCGAATAAATTAACGTATAGGGTATTAACATTAATAACAGTTTTTTATCTCTAACTAAAAGCGGTGCAATAAGTGCTATATACCACAGTGCAAATAGGAAGCTATACAAAATTCCATGTATAAATACGAATGTAATATCATCATATTTTAACAAAATAAATGGAATCGTTAGAAATGAAATAAGTGAAACCAAACAAAATATATGGTTTATATAATTATAAGCAATCCATTTGTTTTTTATACCCCATTCTTTATGAATACGCCACAGTTGTAGATATCCAAACCACCATCTCTTTCTTTGCTTATACCATGCTTGCAGTGTCTCTGGAGCATTTGTGTAAACATTTGCATCTGCAATTCTACTAATTTTCACTTGATTCTTGATTGCAGTAAATGAGAAGTCCGCATCTTCTACAACTGTTTCATCGCTATACTTTATAGTCTCACAGATTTCGCGTCTAGCAGCTGTCAAGGAACCAGGAGAAATAATTACTTGTTTCGATAGTCCTTGTAAATACCGCTTAATATCCTGGTCAATTCGATATTCTATCATTTGACAATATGTTAACAAACTAGCAAAAATTCCTTTCTTGCTTGGATTTATTAGAACATTTCCAGCCACAATAGATACATCAGGATTTGCTATAAAATATTGGACTATTTTGCTGACTGCACTCTTTTCAATATAAGAGTCACCATCAGTAAATATAATTATATCTCCTTTTGCCGTTTCTATTGCCTTATTAAGCGCATTAGCTTTGCCACTATTCTTTTGAAGGTTAATGGATTTAATAGGATATTGAGATATTATTTCAGCAGTTTTATCTGTCGATCCATCATTAACAGCAATTACTTCTATTTTACCTTTATAGTCCTGTTTGAGCAGCGAATCAATACATTTTCCTATCGACCGCTCTTCATTATAAGCAGGAACAATTACTGTTATGAGAGCAGGATATTTATGGTTGTCTTCGATTTTGTTAGATTTCTTTACTATCAGTTCACTCAAACTTTTCCAGGTTACTAAGAACATAATCGGAAACTGTATTGCTATCATAAAAAATAAAAAGTATGCTCCAAAAATATCATCTGCTTTTATATTACCAACGATTGGAGGATTCCCATCGTCAAATACACCAACACTAGCTGGTATAATAGCAAATATAACTGTTTTAACTGAATTATATTGTGTAAGTTTAGTTAGACCATCAATAGTTTCTTTTGGAGTATTTACACCTATATCATCTATTCTGACATTCACATCCTTTACATTTGAAGAAGATAAATAGTTGCTTATAAGTTGTTGTGTATATAGATTCCAATCTTGGGCATGTAACATAACTACATTTGGCCTATCAATTTTTATTTCTGTGACAGCCTGTTTAAATCTTGGGTCATTAACAGAAGTCATATTGCGCCATTCCCAAGTATACTCACAAACTACACCATGCATATAAGGAGCTAAATCTGTATTAAGTCCTGTGCTTTCGATTGATTGGTTTACTGCTTCACTAATTGAAGAACCAGTAATATCATATGGTGGTATAAATAAAACAGACTTAAGTCCAAGTCTTTTAAATAAAGCTTCACTTTTTTCTATGTCTATTTTAGCTTGATCAGGTGTTAACTCAGAATAATTTTCATGTTTCCATCCATGAATACCAATGATGACGCCATAATTCTGTGCATCTTGAAGTGCTTTTACAAGCTTTGGTTCATCTGCAATTGTAGGGTCACCAAATGCTTTTGTATATAAGTAATTTCCTTCAGTGTGAATAAAAGGGATAATTAAAACTGTAATTACTAGAGCAAGAAAAAAAGAAATAAATGCTATCTGTTTATAACCAATATTAATATGTGGTTTAAAATCTAATAATAGTTTTCCTCTTTTAGTATCGAACATTTCTTTTTGTTCACCTTCTTGAACATTTAAACACTTAATTACCTTTAATCAAATATATTAAGATATGGAGCTTCAATTTGTATATTTAGGAAGCATTGGCCTGTAGAAACTCTCATGAGCCTTAGGCACATGCATGAAACATGAAAACTTCATCATCTTTTTTATCTTTTCTATACCTAATGTGGGCAGTGAAGGTTGCTAGGATTATGGATTCCATTACAAAAAATCTCAGAATAAGCACGTGAATTTATGTGTAACGAACAAAAGTGTCAAGGCCGATTGTTTTTTCCTTGTGCTTTTCCAACTCGATTTTATTGGCATAGTTGTATATTATAGATATACTAATAGGCTAATGAAGCACGAACGAAAAGCTAATTTATATATTATTAATCTTATATAGAAAAGCTAAAGTTTCATTTCGAAATTAATTTTCTTTTTTATCTTTTCATATGTGTACTGTTCTTCTTATTTTCATACTCGTGATTGGACTTTTGCAGGCTTATTGATTTTTTATATTAATCAATAATGACCACAAAAAGAACAAGCATCAAAAATAGATTATTAAAGAAGATTTATCAATATTACATAACTATTTCAAATAATTGAGTAACATATTTAGCTTTATTAAAACTAGAGTAATTTAGATTCTTGACTTGTCCTTTTTTGACCATGTTTTAAAAATCCAATCTCTAAAAAAACAGTGCCTTAGAACTTCATTGGAATGAAATTAACAAATTGGTCATATTCTGCTACTATGAGAACATTGGTTCCATCAGAGGTTACAAGTCGGTACTGTGTAGTGTTAACGGGATCTGAAATAATTTTTTAGCATTCAGTGGCATTTGTCAGGAGGGAAAACCCCGTCAACTACACAGTACCTGTTTGGTATAGTTTTATAGTGTTGATACATTTTCCTTGGATCTTTTGATTTTAATTCATTACTTACAAATTTACATGCTTATTCTGAAGTTTTTGCAACGGAACCCTTTTTTCACAAACTTGTGACCCATAATTAGCTTTTGCAGGATGGTTATGTAAAAAGATTTGCCCAATTTGTAAAAAATATTTTTCCAATTTATAATAATAAATTGATCTCAGTTGGAAAAAGATTTATAGACTAGTTCCATAAATAGTTTTAGAAGTTAGTCGTAAAATAATGATAAAGATTTACATCCAGACCGTTCTGCAAAAATTTGTTGGAGTTGGTCTGAAGGCGATCTCACCGAGGCCAAAGATCTTGAAAAGGATAAAATTCTTTCTACTTGTATTTACGGTCTTGATTCTGTGTCTGCCAAGCAACCTATGTTTTGCTGCAAGAAACGGTGGAGACTCTGAAATATCGCAAAACTGCACATTTTCTACTGAATACATGTCTGAACCTGTTATTGAAACGGCACCGATGAATCCTGACTTTCTGGAAAATTGGCAACCTGAATCAATTGAATCTCTTACTCTTGGAGACAGCTATATACAGAACTCAGTAATGGGGTATAAGCCCTCACCCGTAAATCTGTCAGGACTTTCAAGTCCTGAGGGAAGACTTTTGCTGAAAGCTTCAGGTTCAGACCTTCCGGCGGTCTATGATCTGCGTAAGGAAGGAAAAATAACGACTGTAAAGAACCAGGGAAATGACGGAAGCTGTTGGGCTTTTTCAAGTATGGCATCCCTTGAATCCTATATCCTGGGAAAAGAAAGAAAAAGCTACGACTTTTCCGAAAACAATATGAAAAACCTTGTTTCAAATAGCTATCCTCAGGGTTTTGATTATACTCCGGATGACGGTGGGAATGCATTCATAGCAACAGCATACCTTTCCCGCTGGAGCGGACCCGTAAATGAATCCGGAGATCCTTATAGTGAGTCGTCTACCTATTCGCCCTCAGGGCTTACGGTACAGAAGCACATGCAGGAGGCACTTTTCTTGCCTGGCAAAATGGAGCCTCTGGATAACGAGGTTCTTAAAAGGACACTTCTGGAATACGGGGCTGTGTACTCTACAATGTACTGGAATCAAGCTTATTATCAAGAAAAAAGTCATGCCTATCGATACATAGGGAATCTGACTGTTAATCATGCTATAACTATTGTAGGTTGGAATGATTCTTTTAACAGAAATTTGTTTACGCAGGTTCCGCCCGGAGACGGAGCGTTTATAGCAAAGAATAGTTGGGGTAATACCTGGGGTGAAGATGGGTATTTCTATATTTCATATTACGATACAAAACTCGGGTACAATGAAAATGCCGTATTCACAGCTGAAAGTAAGGACAATTATGATAATATCTACCAGTATGACCCCCTGGGATGGACAATATCGAAAATGTATTCAGAAAACCCCTTGGTTGCCTGGGGAAGCAACGTTTTCTCTTCGGAAAGAAACGAAAACCTTAAAGCGATAGGATTCTATACAACGGACCTTAATACAGCTTATGAGATATACGTCTACAAAAACCCTGTTTCTGGTCCTATTAACTCAGGAAAGGAATTTGTCGCGCATGAAAACGGTCAGTACTCTTTTCCAGGATACCATACACATGTGCTGAACTCAACAGTACCACTCCATGCAGGAGAGAAATTTTCAATAGTTATAAAATGTACTAATCCTTCAGTTTCAGGTCCTCTTGCAGTCGAAGAACCTGTAGCCCATTATAGCAGTAATGCTCAGGCCAATCCCGGAGAAAGCTACGCGAGTTCTAATGGAATTAAGTGGGAGGATATATCCGCCAACTCGGAAGCAAATGTCTGCATTAAAGCTTTCACAACCAATAATGAGCTTCCTAAAGCTGACTTTTCCTCAAACGTTACATCAGGGATGTATCCTCTTACGGTCCAGTTTACCGACCTTTCTAGCAATGCTCTCTCCTGGAAATGGGATATGAACGGTGATGGGAAAATTGACTCAACAGCCCAGAATCCAGTTTATACTTATGGGTCTTACGGGAATTATGCTGTTTCTCTAACTGTCGGTAACAGCAATGGCTTTGACACCGAGACAAAAACCGGTTATATAACAGTGACTCCTCTTTCAATTAACTCAGCCAGTCCTAAGGGGGATATTACAAGCTACAAAGGAGAGAATAGAGAGTTTAGTATTAGTACAAACCATGTATGCAATGTAAGCTGGTACCTTAATGGAGGAAGCAAGAGCTCCGAATCCAGCGTTAGCAATAGTTCAGACTCAGAAATTGTCCTTTCTCCAGGCTTTTATAATGTTACAGCGCTTGCCGAAACCGGGGACGAAAAAGTTATACAGAGTTGGAATTGGACGGTTAGTGACTGGAACCCCTGGGATAGCCCAACTTCTCAGGAAGGGAAAAACATAAGCACCGAAGAATTACAGGAAGCCATCCATATATACCAGAATAGGCTACAAATCCCTGAAACCGGAGCAAAACTCACGGACGAAAGACTCAAAGAACTTATACTGCTCTGGCAACAAGGTTCAGGGCAGTGACAGTACCCACAGTTAAAATAGAAGGTTCGGTTCAGTTGCAAAAAATCTGTTCTAAGGATACTACTGGGCCCATATGAGCGGATTTTATAAAAATCAAAACTACGGCATTTTTTCGCTATCAAGAAACATTAAGAAATATGCTTATGTGTTTCTTATACTTTTTTGACATTTGATAGCGCAGTGATCGGTCAAATACCACATATTCTCATAGAATATGGAATAACCGAATTTAGAAAAGTATACCTTAGAGAGGAACAGAAAAATGAGAAAGTAGGCACTTCGAAGATACATTAAAAATATCAATAAAGAAAGTCAATCAACCTT
>DASXVB010000208.1:0-41020 GCA_036504475.1 Methanosarcina sp. | reverse complement strand
CATGATTAATTTTCCAGTGCCGGAAATGCCTTATGTTTTGTGCATCAAGCATGCTATTAACCTTACTGAATTACAAAAAAGGTATGATACGTCACTAAAAGTGTTTTGGAAATAACATCAACTAACTAATAGTGCACGACCAATCCATATGATTAAATGAATAGATTTTCTAACCAGCATAATTATAATTTTGTTAGAAACCATAACTTAAAGTTAAGTTTTTAATTTTCTTTTTTTAATTTGATATTTTTATATAATATTAAGTCAATTTCTTTTCATCTTTTACGCAAAAATCAGACCAGAAGGAATTGTTCTCTCAATGAACTGGACTCATGAACAAGCATTGGGAAAAGTCTGTATATCTGTAAAAAGCACCATAAAAAGAGAAAGCAGAAAACCTATTAAATCTTTAGATTTTACGAATAGTTCGCCGGTATAAACAGTTGATTGGTATATACTTTGATATATACTGAATTTAATTGGGGGGTTAGTATATGGGCAAGCAGGAATGTAATTTATCATTAGACGAACTTCTGAAGTTTGATGGGGTGATGGCTGCTGGAATTTTCAGCCCCGAAGGAAAGCTTGTGGAATATAAATCTAGGGACACGATGCCAAAAGAAATGGCTGAGATGACTGCAAAATTCTGCGGAGCCGTGAACATTATGTTCGATGCTCTGGCAAGTGCTTACTCGCAGCTTTACAAAATGAACTGGGTACCTCAGGATAACTGGATGTACAGCGGCGGTGACTGGACTGTTATGATCTCGGGAACTAGAGGAGTTTTTGTTGAAAAGTCAAAGGCAGATTTGAAGAAGCTCTTTACGGCCCTGGGAATGTGTTAATGCCTGAAATGCCTGAAAAAAACCAGTGTTTGAATAAATTGGGCTGGCCAGATAAGGTCAGGTAATTATTTTGTGTTTCTCAGGCATGTCTGCTCTTTATTAAGGGCGTTTTGTCTTTGCAAATTGTCTATATATGAAACCTTTTCAATAGCTTGATCATGGTTTGTCTATAGCTTTGTCTCAAGATTCAGAATTTGGACGTACTTCTTTAGCAGTAATGCTAAAAAACAAATTTCTATCGTTATTTTATTATAGTATTAGTTACATAATTATAATTGGTCCATAGGGTCAGTCCCGGTGTATAGAAAAGGTACAAAGAAGATATGTAACTTAAATAAGTAGTAACTTGACTAAGGTAACTTAATTGAGTAATAACTTAATTGAGTAATAACTTAAATAAGTAATAACTTAACTGAGTACAGAACTAACATACATTAAATTTGGACCAGGCCTTATGGATCACTTTAAATATCTAAAAGGCTTCCTAACGTATTGATTTTTGATAACTTTTTGATGTTTATTCTGATAGCCCTTTTCCGATTTCATATTTCTAATTGTTGGCTTTTATCCGTCCATTTTGTTTACGTCCTGCTTGCCCGATTTTATTCTTTTTGGCATATCAGGCATTGAAAACTTTGGCTTAACCGAATTCCTGTAAAGCATGTTGTATGTGCAGAAAGGAATTATTTTGTCATCTGTTGTAGAATAATGAACTTCACACTTTTTTGTAAATGCAATAGGCTAGAAAATCTGGCCCGAAAGTAAAAACAAGTTTAGAAACCTAGAAGATTCGAAATTACTATTTTAGCCGAAAGATTTTTATATAAATTCTTCCTTTAGAAGATACGCTTCAGGCCGAAAGAAATGTGCCCAACAGTGAAAAATCATCGAAGCCCGGTAGTGTAGTGGTCAATCATGCGGGACTCTGGATCCTGCAACCTCGGTTCGAATCCGTGCCGGGCTATATTTACTATATAAATAAATCTATTTTGTACCTTGAGGCAGACAATTTTTTTTCTGTTTTTGTTTTAAATTTATATTAGGTAATTTTTCTATCATGTTCGTTACTTGAAATTCTATTATTGTCCTGTCTAAAAGTCAAGTTCTTTCTTTCAAGTAAACTCGTTGAAATTTCACTTTGATCTATGTTTTGGCCAAAGATAACTCTTCTCTCAACGTTTTGGAGCTCACTTCATTGCTTATTTTTGACAACCTGAGCATACTTCAAATCTTTGTCAGGTATTATTGCTGGTTTCTTAGGTCTTCCTCTCTTACCAGTTTTAGGAAACTCTACTCATTCTCCATATTATTTCAAAAGAGACTCTGTATAGAATTTTAATCTATCTGTAACAAAAAGAGGTTTTGAATCTGAAAGATGTTTATCTGTAGCTTCTATCAATTTATCTGTTACATACTGCTTTCTTGGTTCCAATACAAAATCAAGAATTAACCTGGATTAAGGAGCAAAGCTTATTCACATTCAGGTTCATTCATCTTCATTTTCTTAGGACTTAAGCAGTTGAACTAAGAAAGCAATAGCATTAAACCTCAAACTGTCTAAAACATAAGCCAGTCACAATGTAGATTGTTCATGATTTTGTACTCAAGTGCATAAGTTCTATTCTGTTCTTGGTGCAACTTTTTTCGACTGGTACCCACAATTCATCCATTTCAACTTTTGAAATATTCAGATATTTCATCAAATCTTCATTTACCTTTTCACATTGTTTCGCTGCGCGAAACAACCAGTTACTAACTGTAGCTGGTTGAGCTTCTAATACGTCAGCAATGGC
The DNA here is from genome assembly GCA_036504475.1 of Methanosarcina sp. Taxonomy (GTDB): domain Archaea; phylum Halobacteriota; class Methanosarcinia; order Methanosarcinales; family Methanosarcinaceae; genus Methanosarcina. The sequence goes on along the minus strand of DASXVB010000208.1, from coordinate 38,382 downwards.
TTTTATTGACATTCCCTCAATAGCTATCTTTAAGGCTAATTTGACAATGGACTCATCTTTTCGAATATTATCGAAAACGGTGTTAGTTAGATCGTTGAATACTCTGCCGCATTCGTGGCAGATATATTTTCAAACTCTCTTGTTCTTAATTTGATAGGTACTGTTGCCTATGATATTTCCTTTCTAGACAGCAAGCTGAAATCCAAGAATTAATTTTCGGAAGCCGACTTCAATTTCCAAAACTCAAAAAGCAGAAAATGACTTGGAAATAGTAAGCTAAACTAATTAAAATATATAAAGAGACATAAGTCTAATTAAATACATGAAACCAACAACCTATTAAGTAAGTAATCACAAATATTAAATGTTATTTTTATCGGATTTAATATATTCACAATTGTGATCTTGCTCAATTTAAAAGGTGCAATCATGTCTCATATAATAGAATTGGTCGGAAAAACAAGAGTAGTCATAAGGGACGGGAAAGTCATTGAAGTAGGAGAGCCTGAAGTCAAATGGTGTCCTATCTTTGCCAAAGTACGCGGAATCCAGAAGATAACTCCGGAAGAAGTTAAGAAGAATATGGAGTTCAGGATAAGCGATTTTGGTATGTTTACGGATAAACGTAAGCTGGAGCTTGAAGACTTTGTAGGATTCGGGGCATCGGAAGTCATGCTGACAGGCCTGAGCCGGGGTTTACTTGACACAACTGTAACTGCCTGCGAAGGCGCAGGAACAGTTATTTCCAGCAACCCAATCCTTGTTCAGGGCATGGGCGGTAGGATGTCCGGGCTTGTCGAAACCGAACCAATTGACGGAATAATCAACGGAATTCAAGAACGTGGTGGGATAGTACTTGACCCCTCAACTACAAAAATGGACCCTGTTGCAGGAGTGAAAAAGGCAGCAGAACTCGGATATAAAAAGATAGCAGTAACCGTAGCTTTCGCGGAAACCGCAAAAGAGTTACGCGAGCTTGAAGCAAAACTTGGGCTTGATTTAATAATAATTGGTGTGCACGTTACAGGTTTAGACAAAGAAAAAGCTCAGATTCTTCTAGAAAATGTTGACATCACAACAAGCTGCGCTTCAAAGTTCGTTAGAGATCTTGTAAAGCCTCTTGCCCAGGTAGGAACTGCAGTTCCGCTTTTTGCCCTTACCCAGAAAGGAAAGGAACTTGTTATTGAAAGAGCAAAGGATATTACAAGCCCGATTCTGATCAATACCATGCCCCTGCCCGTCCTGCCTGAAAACAAGCAACCCAGGGAACTAAAATAAAAACGGCTCCAAAAAGCCTTTATTCTTTTTTATTTAATTTTCTAAGCTATGATAAGTCTAAAATATTACTAACGGTTGCAATTTCGCTTTTGCCCTCACACAGAAAGGATGAAAGGACAATTGCCTATACTTCCTGAACACAAGCATAAGCAGTCGAAAAATCTGATCTAAAAGAAATAACTTAGGCAGTAGCTTATTTACTTTTTCTTACCTGTTAATTAATATTCTTTTAAATTTTTATTGCACAAAAGGTTCTAAAATTCTTCCTATGCACTTCATATTTTCCGGTTATTGGTTGAATTGAGAAACTACTGCCTGGAGAACGTTTATATTGATTATTTTTCTTTCTTTCCTGTTTTGGATGATTTTGCATCCTTCTTTGAAGGCTTATCGGTTGGAGCCTTTGCTTGTGGCTTTCCACCCGCAGTCCCGACTTTTGAACTTTCTCCTACTGCAGATTTTTTTGCCGTATAAAACACCTCTAATACAAAATTTTAATTAAATACTTCACTATACTGTTTTAAAGTTATATATAAGTTTCCAAAACACATATCAATAAGGTTATTTAAAAAATATATCCAGTTTAGGCCTGTTCATTACAGGTTTTACCTCTAATGGTTTCTCCTTCTCTTTTCTGTTCTGTTTTTTCCAGTATTTTATCGATTAAGTTATGTTTTTGCCTCCGAATTTCAAAATTTTCAGAAAAATCAAATTCATTTTGGGGAATAAATTCTCCAATTGGGTTGACAAAACCAAGAAGGATACCCAGTCCTGTAAAAATGTAGAAGACGGTAAAGATTTTCCCCAGATCAGTTATAGGGACAAAATCTCCATATCCCACAGTTGCCAGGGTGATAACCGAAAAATAGAAAGAGTCAAGCCATCTCCAGCTTTCGACCCCATGATAAAAAGCAGTACACATGACAAGAATTAGCCCAGTTAGATACACGAGTGATCTGAAACAAGAAGCGAGAAAGTACTTAAAGCCAAGCTCGGAGAACTGCAACGGAAAGCTTGTGACTTAAAATACCTGTTATCCTTATTTTCGAAGGATGGCGCACATATCAGGAATGGCTGCGGACATCAACCAATTTATTCTCTCGCTTGATCCCAGAGGATACAATTTCCACACCATAACCAGACCCTGCTACGAAGAGCTTCTCAAATCTTTCATTATACGTTTCTGGTCCAAAATTCCTGTGAAAGGAAAAATTGCAATCTTTGACAGAAGCTGGTACAGTAGGGCAATAAAACGGATACTCTGATATTACAGACCTATTGTGACTTTTTAAACATGCATTGCTGACTTTTCGGATAGGCTCTTAGTCATACGATTTAGCGTCATACAGATTCTTAATTATACACAATTTTTTTGCTGAATCCTTTGACCTAATAAGTATAATCTTCCCTTTGATATATGTTGGCTGCATTGATAAAAATTTGATTGAGACTACGTCCTTAAACTCCAGAAATATAATTTTTGTACTTACCATCTATCAGCCCGTTATTGTGAACAATTGCATTTCTCTTACATAAAATTATATTTAATTTAGTGCTAAGCTCTTTATCAAATTTGAGCTTTATTTCATCTCCTGTGCTATCCTTTAAGCATGCTCTTGAATATATCAAACATAAAATCTCGGCTTTGTAGAAATCCTCAGAAATGACTAATCTCCATTTATTTGAACTGAATGACGTAATCTCGTTTTACATATTTAATTTCAGTTTCTTGAAGCTGGTTTAGAGAGGTTTTCTACAAAGCCGATCCTACATTTATACTGCCAGCGCTGTTACTTTTCCTCTTAATTTCGCTTTACATGGTTTCGATACTTATTTACCTGACAGGGCTTTCCCCTTCCATAAACCTCTATAATGGCAAAACTTTTGCACTATATACACTTTCAGTCATGCCGCTCCTGCTGGTGAACATTATCCTATCAATGTTTGGTCTGCATTATGTGCTTTTAAACCTTCTTCTGATACCTCTTGCGTTCTACTTGCTCGGACAGAGTTTCAGGAAGTGGGACCGGATTGAAAGCCCGCATTTCTAACGGCAAAATCTTACTTAAAAAACTGATTGAGTTTACAAAGAACAGCGATTTATTTGCTTACAAGAACTAAAATCAGAGATTTTCTACTTACATTAAAAATTGGTAATGGGCATCAGTTATTGAAAACAGTAAATATAGAAACTCTCTATATTTTCCTCAAATAGGGAAAATGTACTTGTTTTTTTGGAATTGATCAATAACTCACGGACACGACCTAAAAATTTACTATTTGCATTGATTTCTTTTTAACCATTGATGGAAAATATACTAGAGAGAAACCTGCAACCGATTTTTTGCCAGCATAGCTTTAGTTCCGTTATGTTTTGTTTTCGTTTGTTGAGGTAGACATAGAGTTGGGTGACTTAACTTGCCAGGAGAAAAGATAATGATTCCTTTTCTTTTTACGTTCTTGACGTTTTTCAGGACACTAACGACACGGCATAAGGACCCGAAAATTCGGCAAGTACTATTGTCTTTGAGTGATCAACTTTTTCAAGCATAATGGAGTCATGTACTTATTTTTTAAATCGATAGTTGCCTCATATATTCGCTTTGTAGGGAAACTATCTAAATAAACTTCAAGAGATTGAAAAATAAATAAGTAAAATGATATTCATATCATTAAATTCAAATTAATTGGAATTAGTTAGTTCTGGGGATTTCTGCAAAGTCTCAATCTTATTAATATTTATAGGGCCCTTCCAAATCAGCCTTAAAACTAAGGATATATAAGGCTTATTTTTGACAATATATCTGCATTTAGAACCCCCCATTTAAGGTACACTCTAAAAACTATTTTTTTAGAGAAATAGTTTATAATAGTCTTTAAAATCAGTATATAATTAATATAATACCTTTGTTTGTTGACAATTTCTTTTTATTTGTAACTAAGGCGTCTGGTGTCATTTTTATCCATCTAAACTTCAATGATAAATCCAAGGAAAGAACGATATTTAATCAATTAATTGAAGCACTTAAGATCCCTAAACAGCAAATAAATTATTTAATGGCTGTACTTTAATTAGGGAAGAGCTGGCACTATATTTAATTGGGAAAATAAGGCTTAATAACCCTTAAAAAACTAATCATTTTTTGAGGGGGCTATAATATTTAGTCAAAATGTATAAAATTTTATCTTTGGATATGTAGAAATGTACACTATATGTGAGGATTAATTATTTATTTTCCTAATATAATTGTCTTTGCCGCTATTGGTACGAATCTGAAATAAGATTCAAGATACTTGATATGTTTTTATTTAACTATACTAAATTTTCGTAGTTATCGTTGGACTATAGGTGCCAACAAAATCTGTGTACATTTTTGAATTTTCATTTATTTACTGATATCATAAAATGAAAACTTTTTCTTAATATTTATTATGCAATTTATTTTATTTAAATTTTTAAGCAATTTTAAATATTTCATAAAAGTTAAAATGTTTTTACGTCCTTCTTTGTCATGTCTATTTTTGGACATTGGTGTCTAAAATGTTAAATATTTGATTTTTAAAAATCTAGATTCTTTTTATTACAAATTCGATTTAATGAGTCTACACCAGGCGAATAAAAAACAATATCATAAATATACATTGATAATTATACAGTATTTTTGGGCTATCTTTTAATATTATATTTGTTCCTATTATTCCATATTGCACAGATTATTCAATAAAATATGTATTTAATTGTACATAATACTTGTGTTGTTTGGAACTTTTACTATTTTGACATGTTCATATAATGTTTACTATAAAGTATTTATTCTGTGGTATTACTCGTTAGCTCAATCCTATTTTGTCTGTTATTTATTATATATTTCTTACCATATCATATAAAATTGCTCAATAAATTATTGAATATTTCTATGCATATTTTAAATTACATATTTCATACCGTATTTAACAGATACTCTATTCATTTATATAATACTCTGTGTTAATAATATAATCAATTGCAATTAAATTAATATCTGTATCTTTTTAAAGATTAAAATACTTAGTTATATTTTAATATATACACACATTAATCTGCATGTAGATTTATGCACTGAACTTGAAGACATATTTAAATATTTTCAAAAAGTGAATATATTTAAATGATCTTATTTAGAAATAAGATCATTTAAATATATACCATAACAGGTGTTTTATCTTACTGCAGTTCTATATCTAACTATTATTTTATATATTAATATGATTATAATAACAGATACTCAGAAAATTAAACAATATCCTGGTTAAATCATGTTTAACTTCAAAAGATTCTAAACTTATATTCATATATATTTTATTTATGCATTTTAATTGACCCTGTTCCAAAATCTAGTGATTTTTTTAATTTCTTGATTGAAAATCTGAATTCGTAAAAAGAATTTAATCTCCAATTAAAATTAAGATTCAATATGTAAAGACTTCAAGCCATAAGTATAATCATAAGGAATGTAATCAATTACAAAATCTAGTGATTTTGAATTTTACATTTATCACTAGATTTTGGAGCAGAGTCGTATAAGATAATTCTAATTTTTTGGTTTTCCACTTTCATCCTAGCAGTTTCTAAGTATTAATTACATATTGGAATATACGAACATAGAATCAAGACGGGGAATATTAAGATTGATCACTGATAAAGGTTTTTATGATATGTAACTATACTTTTCCATGTGTTTTTTTAATAATGAGCCTACAGTACATGAGCCAAAAACAAATATATACTCATATTGATATAAAAACAAAAGCGAATCAGTATATTTTATTAAAGATATAAATAATATAATTAAAAGATAAATATAATTCAAAATCGACGAATTTTGCCAACTAAAAAAGTTACAAAAAACTTATCAAGCAAGTTTATCTCTTGACACATTATTCTGAGAGCTCCTGTCCATAAATCTATCTAAGTGAACAAAAGCCCAATTTTGTAATATAGACATGTTAATTTTATAATTTGTCTGCATAATGAAGAACTTTATATTATTTTGCTCACCTTTTATCCTTTTTCTTGGTTAAAGACCCTATAAAATAAGTTTATTCTTATATACTATAAGTATGAATTTTGGTGTTTTTATAAAATGAGATTTAGGCCTCAATTTAGTAAAGTCGTTTATTCTAGATACTATAAGAATATGCCAATTTTGGCCGATAACCCCCCCATTAAACGTAGAAAAGTGGGGAAAGAAAAAAGATCAAAGAAGCAAAGGTAAACATTCTTATATACTATAAGAACAGATAAATTTGTGTCATTTAATATCTGTTTTTGGTTACGTATAATGAATATTAATATCAGTTTATAAATTGTCAAAATTGAATAAATATGCTAATTTTTTATTATATCTAGTTGTTTGTTCTTGTTAAAATTGGAGTTCTGACGTGTACCCTATCCACTTAGAAAATAATATTATAAATATATGGACATATTAACAGATTACACTGAAAAATAAGATATATTTTTAAGAATTTAAAATGACTCCGCACCAAAATCTATTGGTGAAAATAAAACTAAAAATCACTAGATTTTGGAACAGAGTCCTTATTACAAAAATTTTATTTATTTATTTATTTATTTATTTATTATTAAAATAATTACTTTTTATCATTGCATTTTATTATTTGTTTTTATAATCTATTTTTATTAATTCTAATATATTTAATAAATAATATCTAATCCGGAGATAATCTTCATTATTTTTTGTGTATTACTATAATAATACATAAAAACAAAAGTCAAAATTAAAAAATCTTGATATCAAGGAAACAAAAATATATGTAACTAAATTAAAATGTCAATTCAATGTCAAATATTTCTTCGAAGAGTTTGTATTTTTTGCGGGCCCTGTACAGGTACTGACGAATGGGAGTTTCATCTTTTGCTCTGGCAAAAAGGGCTTCTATTTCTCCTTTGGAAAATACGGCTTCAAGTTTTTTCATGGGAATTGCCTCAAGCCCTTCCCAATCATCAATAATCTGATTGTTTATAGGAATTGGAATTGGAAGCAGAGACACCTGGATTTCATCTACCCAGTTCCATCCGGAATCATAGATGTTTGCATAAAAAGCTCCGCAAGAGGCGCATTTTGTTACTACTACAGTTATTTCTTCTGTTGCGTGATAGCTGAGGCTCATAAGTATGGAATCGCAATTAGTGCAATTACCTATCTCATTTTCCTCCAGGCTATAAGCATGTATTCGATTCTCGCCAATATAGAGATTATTTTCTTTAAGATCGTAGCTGTATTCCATATTATCCTTTCCTGGATGAGACTGAGAGGGTCAATGCTATTGGTTTTTGAATTTATTCTTATTTATCTTCCTTTCTTTGTAAAAGTTATGTACTTATTAATATTAATCGGGATATATAGGTTGGCATTTTTGATAGTTTTATTTGAATGTTTTAATAATATTTTAAAACTTTGATAGTAAAAATGTTATTTTCTAGCAGTCATTCATACTTTTCTCTAAAACCGTAACACTAATGCATTTTTTATCAGAAATTTTCTGTTTAGTAATTCTAAATTGTTGAAATCACAATGGGTAGAACTGTAATCAAAAATAGTTACGTGAAATTTTGTAGAATTTCTGAATTTTTTAATCTAATCTAAATCTTTTTCTTTATTTGTTTTGTAAAGATATTCAAAAGAAAATATCGTTTTAATACCAGAAAATTTTTCCAAAAAAGATTTAATTTGATATTTTGGGTTTGAATCTTATCCCTTGAACTAAATTTTGAGATATAGGAAAATTAAAAAAGTATACGCAACTGTTAAATATTCACAGTACCTTTTTTGAAAATATACATTCAAAAATTAATTTTTTTAAAGTATACTTTGTTTTAATAAACAGTTAATTTAATAATATCTATTTAATAAAGAAGTAAAATCTCCTGTACGCTACAGAAATAAATCCACAGTACTGTTTTTTTCTAAAATCGCTCTAAATAAAAAATATAATATTTATATTATTTAACTGATAAAAACGTCAAGTTTTTTGTATGTAACTGTAAAATTTTGACAGTATTTTTTAAAAGTTATATCGACTAAAAAAATATTTGTTTTTGTAATATACGTTGAATAAAATACTCAATTTTCGATGCAACTGAGAAATTTCTTCAGGATAATTTCTCAAATGTTTTCATGTATTAAATATATATTATCTATAGAATTAATCTGATAAAAAAAATCAAATTTTTTGATGCTAGTGTAAGAGAAATAGCTTCAAAAGTCTTGTTTTAGACTGGATAGGTAATTCTCAAAACGATTTTGTTCTAACGTATACTTTTGTCGGCGGAAACTCTCAGATTCTTATTGTATGGGAACATTAAGTTAAAAAACAGAATAAACTCTGAGTTACTAAGGAGATAAACCTCAATGGTTACATAGAACCAAAAAGGCTATACTTTATTATTTTGTAGCCGTTAAACTTATCAGAGAAGATTTACAGAAATTTTGATACATTCCCTACATAAAGAATCTATATATTTACTTGAGCAAGAAGTTTTAAATTGAAAATCTATAGGTTATTATATGTTACCTGATTATCCAGAAATAAAAAGGAAGCTTCTGATTAATTTTCAAAGAAATATGATAAAAGAGACTCAAAAAGATACGTTAATGAAAGTTGCTCAAAAAAGACCCATATATGAAGGAAATAATTTGGAAATAAATAGTGCAAGTGGACGTTCAGAAGAAAAAGAATTTAAAACAATTTCGACAGAGTTAAGAATAAAACCTGAAGATTTGATCGAAAAGGGATTAGATGCTTATTATTCTAAATTTTCAGAAATCACTGAAGAAATGAGGAAAAAACAAGGCAAACTTTTAATTGATGCTTTCGAAGAAACTACGCATCAAACAGGAAACAGAGTAGATTGCAAATCAAAACCGATATCTGAATGGTATTTGGAAGTATTAGATAAGGTGAGTATTATTTTTGATGAGTTTGGAAACCCAACTATGCCGGATATCATCGTCAATCCAAATGATTATGAAAGAATCAAAAGTGATTACTCAAAAATGCAATTTGACCCAAATATACAGGAAAAAATAAGAGAAATTGTTGAAAGAAAAAGGAGAGAGTGGATTGATAAAGAGAGTAATCGAAAATTGGTTGACTAATACCAATGAAATTGGTTATCAGATCCCCTTTTGCCAGTATCTTATTTCTGAAAATCATAAAATAATTTCTATTTCATCTCATAGTTCCATAGAACAAGGTAAGGACATAATCTCGATAGATAAGGACGGAACTGTTCATGCATTCCAATTAAAAGGTGGAAATATCAAAACAGCTGAGTGGAGAAATATACAGGGAGAAATCATGGATCTAATTAGAATTCCCATAAATCATCCATCTGTTGATATATCTGCTGAGCATAAACCTTTTTTAGTAACTAACGGATTAATTTCTGAACCTGTTATAAAAAATATTGCTGATATAAACTTGAAAAATAAACAACAAGGATATCCAAAACTTAATACAATAATTTACCCCGAATTAGTTCAAAAGTTTTTAGGAATTCATGGATCATTTCTGCCCGTAGAACCTTCAGAATTTCGAGTATTTTTGGAGTTATTTCTTTCAGAAGGGGACGGATTTCTGAATAAAGACCTCTATGCTAATTTTATTGAATCTATCTTGTTTGCAAAAAGTAATAGTAAACCTTCTATTAAGAGAAAGATTTCAAGTAGTATACTATTGACCCAATATGTCTTACAACCTTATGAGAACAAGAAAAATCATATTCCAATAATTGAGGGATGGACTATACTTTGCAGTTATATGTTTAATTTGATAGAAAAGTTCTCATTAGCAGAAAAAGATTGGATCCAATCTTATGAAATTATATTACAAAAAATAAATAATCAATTAGAAGAGTTAAAAAAGGAATTTATCTCTAAAGAAAATTATTTAGAAGGAATGCCATTTGGTGACGGAGGAGAGATATATAAAGCAAGGTTAACTATTGTTCTTGGCTGGCTATCGGCTTATGAGCTTTTCAGAAATAAAACTGAAAGTAACTACGAAATTGACAATCTGATCTATGAATTCATAAAGAGACTATATCCTAAAAAAATTTGGTACTGGGGAGAGTCAGCTACACCTTTCTTCATAATAATGAGTTTAGTAGCTTTAGAATTCAATGACAAAGAATTGTCAAACAGGATAATTACTGATATCATATCGGAAATAACATTTGGAAATGACTATAAGGGAAAAGGAATACCGAGTCCTTATATAAGCTCAAATGAGATAATTTCTTCAATGCATGGCATTTCTGAAGTCGAAATTGACTCGATGGCATTTCATGGTTCTTCTTATCACTTAGGAGCACTGGTTGATATCTTAGTTAGAAGAAAGCGCAGAGACTTACTAGAAGTAGTGTGGGAAGAAATTACGCGTATCTGTAAGTATACATTTCAACCTGATTTAAAAGCGGATTTATTCTTATGGCGATGCTATAACGGGAAAACAAGTATGAAAGATTACAAAATGCCTCAAAGCTGGAACGAGTTAACTATTGAGGCAACTAAAATAGATCTACTTACACCAGAAGTCGTAAATGACAAACTACAATTTATGTATTATTTCTTGTTATGTTATCCACATAGACTTAATGCGAATACTATTAAATGCATTGATTCCAGTTTGAAAATCCGTCAGTTAAAAAGCTGGAAGGGAAAAAACATAGAAAAAAAATAATGGTTTCTTGACAACTTTTCAGAGTCAACAGGATGCTGTGAGATCTCTACGCTGGAATTCATCTTTTTTTCAGTACTTATACTGTTGACAAATATCCAATTGACTATCATGCGTCTTCGGTTAAGTGAGGAATCGTGACAAATTGCCTCCATTTCCACAACAGTTGTTATAAATTTTAACATATTGTGGACTGGAACAAGGTATCGATTTCATGTAAAAAGGCCAAAGTTTAATCAGGCTTAAGGTGCAAAATCGATAGCTTTCAGGCAAGAAAATTCCTTAACCGATGACCAATGAATTGACTATGCAAGAACTCAAAGCAATCTTGAAAAAGCAAAAGAATTTTTAATTAAATCAAAAATTAGCAGAGGAAAGTTTTTCAAACAATCTAAGGTACTTCTTTATTTTGCCTAAGCTCTATCGTCTTTAAGGAGTCTTATTCTGAATAAAAACATTACTTTCCTCTATCCTCATGGAAAAGCCCTGGAATTTTAAGCGACTACTCCAAGTTTTTTTAATTTTTCTTTTTTTAAAAAATTCTCAGTTGTATAACTTAAAGTTTCACATACTCAAGAATTATAATATTTTATAATTTTTTCATAACAGACGTATTAAAATTTAACTTTCCCTCCCTCGCTTTTTCCTTTAGATACTTTAATCCACTCCTGTGCTTGATCCCTGTTTTTCGGATTTCCCCAGGGGTTAAAGCCAAAATAAAGTTCATTTCTCTTCTACATTAATGAAAAGCTGTGGCTTTTCTACGTCCAAAGGCTGATTTTCAATGTTGTTGGCTTCTTTTCTAAAGTAGATCAAACCATTAGCTCGAATGTGTTTTCTCTCTAAAACTTAAACTTTGTCATAAAACTTGGAGATCCTAATTTTCTATACAATTAAATCTCTCATTAGTTTACTAAAACACTCACTATAATATCTGCTAATTTCGATAGTGTATTATAGAATACCTCAAACATAAGTCTTCAATGTTTTTGACTTACGTAGAAAGTAAGGAGTGACGATTCAGTGTCATTTGTTTCATTTTTTTCCGAGAAAGAGGAAAGGATTTCAGGGGAAGAAAGACCCTTTGTAGATAGAGAGGAATTCATTCAGGCTTTCAAAAATGCCCTTGAAAATATAAAGGAAAAAGAACGCAGCGTTTTGATCTACTATGGAGTTGCTGGTATAGGTAAAACAAGCCTACGAAAAGAACTACCCAAAGTAATTATAGAGTATAATGGGTTGCACAAAAAATCCAGTATTTTATGGGTAGCAGTAAATTTTGAAACTGAAGAGTTTAGGCATCCTCAGAAATTCTTGGAAATATTGAGAGATCAGTTTCAGGATGAATATGGTATCAGATTCCATATGTTCGATATTGCACACGCTCTTTATTGGAAAAAAGTAAACCCACGAGTTCCTCTGTACCGAGAAAACTATTCTAAAGACAGCATCGTTACCCACTTACTTGATATTGGAGATGACTTATCGAGCATTGGTGGTGTGTTTAATCCGACAAAGTTACTATTAAATATAAGAAACCTCGTCAAGAAATTGCCGGAAAAATACAGTGAGTGGGCTTTGGAAAATACGGATGAAATTTCCCGACTAGTAAATATGGAACCATCAGAAATTGAAAAGCGGCTTTATCTTTACTGGGCTTATGACTTACATAAATATCTTCAAAAAACATCTGAGGCGGCAGTTATCTTTATAGACAGTTATGAGGCTCTCTGGGGAAAAGACAGGTCTCTGGCGAAATTAAGTTCCGCAGATCAATGGATTAGAAAATTGATACAAAAACTTCTCTCTTCTTCCTGCCTCTGGGTACTTTGCGGACAAGAACCCCCCCAATGGGCAAAATATACTGACAAAGAAAAATTGATGTGGGAAAATTTAATTGAAACGCATGAGATTGGAAGCCTTCCAGAAGAAGATGCTCGTTACTTGCTCAAATACTATGGTGTCCTTGAGAATGATATCCAAGATGCTATTATCAATAGCAGTGCTGGCGTGCCTTATTACTTGGATCTCTCAATTGACACCTATAAAAGCATAAAGAACATCAGAGAACCGTGTCCAGGTGATTTTGCAGAGGTACCAAAAGAGGTTTTTAACAGTTTCATAAAATATCTAGATGAGGGAAAAGAATCGTTGATAAAAGTTCTCTCTGTGCCTCGCTTTTGGAATCGCGAGATATTGAATATTCTAGTTACAAAATTCACACGTTGTCCCCCAAATGAAATATCTAGGATTCATAGTTTTTCTTTTATTGATGAATTAGAGAAAGGTCAATGGAGTATGCACCGGTTAATGAGGCAGAGCTGGCAAGAATATCAAGAACATAACGAGCCTGAGGAAAGGAGAAGTGTCCATGAATTCATGTTTGAGCATTATAATGGCAAACTAAGGGAAATCGATATTAAAGAAATAACCCTCGAACATGAAAAAGCCATGACAGAAGCCTTTTATCACGCAAAAAAGACGCTTGAAACCAAAGATTTATATAATTGGTTTATTGCTGCTTCAGATCCATTTGACAGAGCAGCTTTTTGGCACTTAATTACCCCTATATATGAAGAGTTACTCCAGATTATGGAAACCAGAAATAATCCGGAAGAACCTAAAGTTGTTGAAATATTAAGTAATATCGCTATACTATATACAAAGATGGGTAAGTATGAAAAAGCTCTTCCACTCCATATACGTGCAATAGAAATATCCGAAAAAGAGTTTGGTTCTGAACACCCTTGCGTTTCAACAACGCTAAATAATCTCGCAGGACTATATTGTCTCACAGGAGAGTATGAAAACGCTCTTCCACTCTTTATCCGAGCACTTGAAATATCTGAAAAAGAGCTAAAGAATCTTACTACACTCTACGAAGACATAGCAGAGCATGACAAAGAATTTCTGCATTATATACGTTCACTCGAAATAACTGAAAAAATGCTTGAATCAAAAAAACTTCACGTTGCAACATCACTACACAATCTAGCAGGACTATATTTTCAAACAAGGGAATACGAAAAAGCTCTTCCACTTTATCTACGGGCACTCGAAATATCTGAAGAAGTGCTTGGACCTGAACATCTTGATGTTGGAAACACACTAAACGGCCTCGCTCTACTATATGAACATCTTGAAGAGTACGAAAAAGCTCTTCCACTTTATCTACGTGCACTCGAAATAATAGAAAATGTGCTCGGATCTGAACATCCCAATACTGCAAAAATATTAAACAATCTTGCTATGCTTTATGAAAAAATGGGAGAGTATGAAAAAGAACTTTTACTCTATATACGTGCACTCGAAATATCTGAAAAAGTACTTGGTCCAGAACACCCTGAAGTTGCAACAAAACTACACAATATCGCAGGATTTTATATAAAAGCTGGAGAATACGAAACAGCGCTTTCGCTTTATATGCGTACACTTGACATCAACACAAAGATATTCGGAGCAGAAAGCCTTAATGTTGCAGCAACGCTAAACGCTCTCGCAGGAGTATTTTATCTAATGGAAGATTATGAAACAGCACTTTTACTCTATATACCTGCACTTAACATCCGCGAGAAGGCACTTGGATTGGAAAACCTTATCGTTGCAGAAACGTTAAATGGTCTCGCTCTACTCTATGCAAGAATGAAGGAGTACGAAAAAGCTTTGTTTTTGCTTGAACGCTCACTTAAGATATTAGAAAAAAAAGTTGGTGGTGGTCATTCACATTTCAAGATATGTGAACAAAATATTCAATCTATTAAAGCTGAGATGGAAGAAAATAGGAACTATTGAGCCTACAAAAGTTAGTCTATTAATATTCATCTAACATTGTGATTGTTGGAGCGCTGCTGAAAACTATATTATGGAATTTCTCTACAGTTCCATGTTCTCAAAGCATTATCAAATCTCAAAAAGCTTTATTACTTCACGGATTCTGAGAAAGAAGTTTAATGTTTAACTTACTGTTCTCATGTATTAAATTCTGGATATAGACTTCTTGCTTATACATATTTCAATTTAGTTTTTTTTCTTTCTTTAACCCTTAACCTTAAAATTTAATCCCATTTTAAAACCTGTTTCCCAAAAATTAGCCCCTTATCTTAAAACCTAAAGTCCTTCTTAAAATTTAACCTCGCCCCCAGAAACTAAGTTTTCCCAAGCCATAACCATCTCCAAAATATTGCCGTTAAGGGTGAATGATTTATTACTTTTTGCATTTTGTTTCACTAATGCAAATTCTTCAAAAGACTAACTTTTTGGTTGTTGTTTAACTCAAATCTGCTAGGACATTGGCTTTTTATTTTATTATTTATAGAAAAAGTACTCATTTTGGTTTTAGAAATTCATGAGCAATGTTGTTTAAAGTTTTTAAAAGAAGTTGAAAGACATATTTGTGAAAACTTGTCTTAAAAACATCTATTTAAACAGCTAAAAAATAAGTTAAAAACGTTTTTTTAGAAAGCTTAAAACATTTTGTAAAAAAACATTTAGGTTTTTTTCTTTCTTTAACCCTTTGCCTTAAAACTTAACCCCAAACTTAAACATGACTCCCAAACCCTAAAACTTAGCTCCTAACCTTAAAACTTAACCTTTTTAAACCTTAACCTGTCACCCTAGAAACTAAGTTTTCCAAGCTTTAACTCTCTCTAAAACATGGCTGTTGAGAGTGAAAGGCTTATCGCTTTTAGCATTTTGTTTCATATAATGTAAAGTTCCCTTCGAAAAAAACCTAGTTTTTTCCAATCAACATAAGAATGTTAAGGATTTTTTGTCTAATTTCCTGAGAATCAAACCTAAAAACCTCAAACTCAGGTTTAATAAAATCAAGTTTTTTAGTTTTTTCTGTTATATAATTGCTTAACTTTCTTGTTTTTTAGAAGCAAAATGACCTATAGTCACGCCTATAATTGCTGCAACAAAAATCACTTTGTAATCCATCTAATAGTTGCATTATTTAGCCTCTTGACTATAGTAGTAGGTTTATCCCAATAACCCACATTTTTGTTTAACATATTAGAAAACTCATTAACGGTTTTTTTAGCCCCCCTCCAAAAAAACCGTTAAGACAAAAAAAATAATTTCAAATGTATATTTAATTTTATTATTACCTTAAGTAATAATGCATCTATTACTACTAGACATATATTTTAGTCTTTTTCATATACACAATTGTGAAATAAGTAAAAATTAGGCATTTTTCTCTAAAATTAGGTGTAATAATTGTAAAAATCAGAAATTGAGTCCAGGGGATTCCTTAAAATCCCTATAAAACCCTATTTATCTTTGATAAGGTGAATTAGTATGTAAATAGAGCATAAGTTAATATACTAAATAATACATAAAGTAAAATACCGAATAAAGCATAAAGTGATTAGCAAATAATCCAAAAATAAAAGAAGATGATCAGTTATGGAAAAATTAAGATATATACATTCGATTAGGCCAAAGAGCTGTAAATATTGCGGAAGTACTGAGATTATAAAAGGCAGTGCAGGGATCGGAAAAAATGGAATAAGAAAACAAACTTTCCGTTGTAAAAATTGCGGAAGAATGTTTTATGGATTAAATCCTAAGGAAGTGAGATAAAAGAGAAATTTATAAAATTACACTTATTAACAGAAGTTCATTGCATTATTGTTTTTGAACATTGAGATTTAAAAAACGTGATTTGACTTAATTCTTTCTAGGATTGTAATTATTCGGTTAGCGTAGGCTATGGTCAAATTTTGAAGAAATTAAGAGCAGAAGAAAAAGAAGAAGGAGAGTGATTTAATGTGCCAAGACCTGCATTTTCTCCTAAAGATAGATTGTTTGGAGATTGGCTAAAAAGAGGCGATAGAACAACAAAATATGCAAAACATATTGAAAAACTACACATAATATTTCCAGATAGATGCCTAAAAGATTTAAGAGATTTAAAAAAACCCGATTATGATCTGAGCTCCAAAACTTGGGAAAGCTTAGGGGATCAGACATATGAAAGAACTAAAGCACTTCAAGTCGCAAATATGATGCGAGCAGACAGTAAGCTTACTCTCGAAAAAGCAATTAAAGAGATCAATAAAAATGAAAAGAAGATAGGGGAGAGGGGAATCTCAGAAAAAACAGTCAGGATACACCTGGGTAATACTCTCTATAAAAATAAAAATTCTGGTAGATGGAGTGTAAGAAAAACCGATTCAATTGAAACTAAGAATCTAATTTATTCTGAAGGTAAATCCGAATACATTCGGATAAGAAGTAGTAAAGACCGAGCACTTCTTAGACAGTACAAAAGAGATACAGACTCTTTAGGAAGCAAAAAAACGGTGAAGGAAAAAGAAAAAATCCTCAACAAATACAAAATGAAAACTGTCACAGATGTTAATGGGAAGAAATGGAAATTAGAAAGTACATTAGAAGGAATTGAACGATCAAAGGAGCCAAACCGTGTGTTTCAATCATATTATGCCAGATAAAAAATGTCAGACTTGCGGAAGAAGTGACCTTCCTTTACAAAAACATCACTATTTAGGAAGAAATTATTCGCCTAGTATAATTTTGGTTTGCCCGTTTTGCCATTTTAAAATGACATACTATCAAAATAAACTCCCCCCAGAAAGACGATCTAAACACGCTTCTAAAAGCGATTTAGAAAAATTTGCTTTAATAAGTGCAGGAGCCTTGCTTAAAGTAATGAGTGAAACGTTAGAAGTAGTAAGTAATGAATTACTGGAAAATTGATACAAAGAAGGTTAAATTATGGAATACAAAGAAGCATTTTGTAGAGGATATATCGAGACCGAAGAAAGGAGAAAGAAAGGCTCAAAATTTTGTGGTTTTTATCAAGACTCTTTAAAAACATCATATCCTAGGCTTCTAGTACTTGATACTGAAACAACGACAGACTGTTATCAAAATTTGGAAGTCGGGTATTTTGAAATTTTGGAAAATGGGGAATTGCAGGAAAACGGGTTCTTTTATGTTCCGATGCCTGAGAAACACGCGGTAATAAATACTCGTTTTACCAATCTGCAAAATTCCCTTATGCAAATTCCACCATCTTATAAGGAGATCAAGATACTTAAGGAATATGCTGAAGAAAAAAATATTCCGTTATATTCAACATCTGAATTTATTGCGAATATCTTTTTACCCGAATGCTATGGAAAAGAAACGCCTTGCATTGGCTATAATTTACCCTTTGATTTAAGCAGAATTGCTGGCAAAGCCGAGAATACTGTTAAAGGTGACCCAAGAAAGGGAGATATTCTCCTATCTTTTCCAGAATTTCCGACAGTACCTAATATCAAAATAAGAAGAATGGGCTTAGCTGAATCTATCAGTTTTTCGCAAGCAAAATGTGAAGAAGAAATGATAGATAAAAAAGGAAGAAAAAGAAAAATAGTGGTTAACAATACTGACGAAAAGAAGAAGGGATACTTCTTTGATTGTTCGCATTTAGTTAGTGTTCTTTTTGGATCTGGTACTCAACACTTTACATTAAAAGAAGCCTGTAAGATGTTAAAAACAGAACATCAAAAATTAGAGGTAGAAAAACATGGAGAGATTACCAAAGAGTACTTGACTTATTTACAGGGTGACGTAAAAGCAACATATGACGTATATGTGAAAGTAGAAGAAGCGATTAAGAATATTGGTTTAAAAGATCTTCCTTTTAACAGAATTTATAGTGGTGCATCAATAGGCAAAGCCTTGTTTAAACAAATGGGAATAAAGCCATTTTTAGACTTAAATCCTGAATATCCTTCTGATAGCTTAGGTCGGATAATGGAAGCTTTCTATGCAGGCCGAGTGGAATGTAAACTCAGGCATGAGATAAAACCATCTGAAGTTTTAGACTTTACATCTATGTATCCTTCGGTTATCGTTTTAATAGGACTATGGGACTACATGATTTCAAACTGCTATGTTGAAAAAGAAGCAACAGAAGAAATTAAGGAATTTGTCGACTCGATAACCCTGGAAAAAATGCAAGATCCCAGTATATGGAAAAAAATGCCTGCTATAGTCAAAGTGAAACCGGATAATGATATTTTACCACTTAGAACAGGTTACGATGAGAATACAGAAAAAACTGTTGGACTTGAGAATCTAAGTTCAGATAAATGCATCTGGTTCACTCTTTGTGACGTAGTAGCAAGTAAGCTCCTTACTGGAAAAACCCCTGAAATACTAATGGCTTACAAGTATGAACCTGGAACAAAACAAAATGGATTAAAGTCAACTAAAATACTAGGATATAAAATAAACCCAAGAAAAGATAATTTGATTAAATTCTTTGTAGAGGAAAGACAGAAAATTAAAAAGGAAATGAAATTACTGGATGAAGATTCTTCCGAGTATTCAGAGAAGGATGGAAAACAACTTGGATTAAAAATTTTATCTAACGCGCTTGGATATGGCATATTCGTTGAATTAAACACTCAGGAAACTGAAAAAGAATTAATAGTCTGTAGAGGAGAAGAAAAGTTTACTTCTTTTGGCAGATCGGAAAAAGAAGGTAAATTTTTTAATCCACTAATTGGAACCACAATAACAGCCGCTTCAAGACTTATGTTAGCAATAGCAGAGGCTAAAGTTAAGGAACTAGGGTATTCTCATTATTACATGGATACCGATAGTATTTTCGTGCCACCAGAAATAGCGGAAGAGGTTTCCAATTTCTTTAATCCATTAAACCCTTATGAGAATGTTTCTGAACTTCTTAAAATTGAGGATAAATTCAAAGGAAGAGTAAAAGATGAAGAAACCGGATTAAGGACTCCTCAACAATTCTTTTTAGGAATCTCTTCAAAAAGATATGTGGTCTTTGCACGTGACGAAAACGGAGTCCCTGATATTACAAGAATGGAGGGGAAGCTTCATGGATTGGGGCATATATCTAATATTTTTCAGATAGAAACAGAAGAAAATAAAAAATGGCATCCAATAATGTGGAGAGATATTATCCTTTATCACGAAGGAATCCTAGATGAAACCGATATAATTTCAAAATACGGAAATAAGTTTGAAATATCAAAAATCGGGATCAGAACACCAACAGTCCTTTACTGGTTTAATCAAATCAATAGCGGAAAGCCATATGAAGAGCGAATTAAACCTTATAATTTCTTCCTTAGAGGGAATAGTCCTAATAAGGACATAATGCCAATTGCTCCAATGAGTGATAATTTTCAGGACATGGTTAATAATCCATTTATTGATGCAAAAACAGGGGAAATAAAAGAAGGAACTGAATACTTTAATAGAATGGATAAAACCTTTTTTGATTATTATAACCATCCTGAAGCAAAATTCACGGGAAAAAGAGGACTGCTTAAACGCAGAGAAATCTTTATAACAGGCATCAAAGCGATAGGAAAGGAAATTGATCAAGTAAAGCAGTTTGAAGAGTTACCTGAGGCAGAGGAAGATGACGTTCAGGTTTTTGAGAAGCTTGAAAATTTAACCGAAAAAGTAGAGATTGCCTGGGAAAAAGCAAGAAGAAGAGGAGACGTTAGAAACTCTGATTTATCAAAAATAAAAAAGGAAATAGAAACGTATAAAACCGGATTAGAAAAACCCACCATAAAATGGGTAGAAGAATCTCTGAAGACTTTAAAACGAGCTAGAAAACATCTGAGAGGCAATTATCATTTGCCAACAGAAAAAGAGAAAGAGATTATTCTAGGGTTATCTGTAAAAGAAGTGGGAAAATTAGGAATTCCAGAGCAATCTTTAATGGATGTAAAAAGTAAGGTCCGAAAAAATGAAAGCCTAAACCTAAATTGTATTGTTCCAGCAATATTAGTTAATTATTGTAAAGACATATTAAGCGTTAATTAATAATGTAACAGTTTTAAGTTATTGGAAACTTGAGAGATTTATCTTAAAGAACTGGATAGTTCTTTACATATAAATCTCTCTTTCCTTTTATTATTCCTGAAACCGTTTTTATTCGTTTACATCGTTTATTATTTATGGGTCTTTTACTCTTGGATGGTTATGGAATTTCTTTAAAAGTTAATGACGGGAAACTTATAATTAAAAACGGAATTCCTTTAACTAAAGATAGAGAGGAAGAGATTTATTGTTTACAACCAAATCAGAAAAAGATAACATCTATCTTGATTTATGGTCAAACCGGCTATGTTTCCCTTGAAGCTTTTAAGTGGATAAGTTTACAGAACATTCAGCTTAATATTTTGAATTGGGATGGTAGTTTATTATCTTCTGTTAATCAGGAAAAAGAGGGAAATGGAAAGCGGAAAATTGCACAGTATAAAACCTATAATGATGAAAAGAGAAGATTTTCTATTGCTCAGAGTATAATTAATGCTAAACTAGCTAATTCTATTAAGGTTTTAGAATCCTTGCCTTATCCTGATATTGAATCTTATGTTATTTCCCCATATCTTAAAGCAGTCGATAAAGCAAAAGATATACCTGAATTAATGGGGATTGAAGGAGAATCAGCAAAAATCTACTGGAAAGAATTTATGAAAGCTATTCCTGAAAAATGGGGTTTTGTAGAAAGATCTGGAAGGGGGGCCTCTGATTATACTAATACAATGCTAAATTATGGTTATGCCTTACTTGAAGCCGAATGTTTGAGAGTAATTAATACAGTAGGGCTTGATCCATGTATCGGCTTTTTACATGAAATGAGAAATGAAAAACGAAGTTTAGCATACGATCTACAGGAGATTTTTAGAGGAGAAATATATGTAACAGTCTATAAATTACTCTCAAAAGGTTTTAGAGTTCCTAAAAGCGATTTTTTGAGAATGAATAATTATTCTCTCAGGTTAAGAGAGGGAGGGACAGATAAGCTAAGTAAGGCCTATGAAACCCGAATGGGTGAAAGAATAGAATATGAAGGAAAACTTATTCCGAGAAGAAAAGTAATAGAAAGGAAAGGGTTTGAATTAGCGGAATATGTAGAGGGAAGAAGGGAAGATATCAATTTTCTATATTAAAATAT
This sequence comes from Methanosarcina sp., assembly GCA_036504475.1. Classification (GTDB taxonomy): domain Archaea; phylum Halobacteriota; class Methanosarcinia; order Methanosarcinales; family Methanosarcinaceae; genus Methanosarcina. The sequence goes on along the minus strand of DASXVB010000208.1, from coordinate 16,394 downwards.
GTAAAATGTGCATGTTTTTACATGTAAAATGTAAAAATGTAAATTTTACTTGCTCTGTAGAAACTCTAAAAATTAGGATTTAGGCACTCGAAGTACAAAATCAAGAACAATATACATTTTGGATCCATTTTAAATAAATCTTATTATGAATTTCTAAAGTCAAAAAGAAACTGTTTTAAGCTTTTAGTTTTATCGGAACTTATGGTGTAGGTAGTTGGTCGACCAAGAGAAAATTCACAATAAATGTCTAAGCGAAAATCCAAAAGAGCGTAGACATGCATTAGAGAAATTAACAGACAATTTTTTACAATTGCTGGATAAACAACAGGCATGGAATGAATTAATTGGACTTACTTATGATGAAAACAGTTTTGTGAGATCTTGGGCTGCTTCTTTACTTGGTACTGCATTTTCTGATGTGCCCGATAAACAACAGGCATGGGACGATTTACATAGACTGACCACTGATGAAGACCGTGATGTTAGGTCTATGGCTGCTGACGCTCTTGGTTCTGTGTTTTCTCAAGTGCCAGATAAACAACAGGCATGGAACGACTTACGCAGACTTACCACTGATGAAGACCGTTATGTGAGAGTTTATTCAAATCACGCTCTTGGAAAAGTTTCTATATCCAAAGCTTCCCAAGCAAAAATAGAAGAAGATTATAAAAAAGAATTGGAAAAAGCTATTTCTTTTTTTGAAAAAGCAGCACAGGAGTCACATTATTTGTATAATCCTTCAAAATTTTGTCTTCCTTTCTATCGTTCTTTCTACACAATACTTTTCAAAAGACAGGAAGCTAGAGAAGAAGTGAACAAATATTTGGAAGAAGCTAAATCTGCAATTGAGGGTTCAAAGAGTAAGGAATTGCTTTTTGAAGCTGTTGAAAATCTTGCTGAAGCATTAAAAGAAGTCCAGAGTCTAGGAAATCTGGATTTAGAGACAAAAAAAGATGAGCTTAATTTCTATAGAAAATATTGTGAACATGCAATAGAACTTTTGATGGATACTGAAGAAACAGCACCATTCACAATAGGAACAATAAGAAAAGGCCTGCCTTTTCTGGATAAAAAGCTAAAAAATATTATCCAAAATCATGTATTAGAAAAAGAAATTTCTGATCATATAAAAAAATCTTCTAATTGGTTCAGAGAGAATTTTATTGGACTAAATGGAAATCAGGATAAAGTTTATGGACTTAAATATTTTTCTCCTGCTTACTTCCAATCTTTTTTAAATAATGGAAAAAAACTCTTTATATCTAAATCTCCTGGTTTTACCTGGGGAGATGGGGTTTATTTGACTTCAATAAAAAATCCTTACTCGTCAATGATGTATGGTAGTATAGGAGTAATGGGATGGATAGATACTGAAGATATTGAAAATGTATATGATGCCTGTAGCCCTGAAGGAATCGAATTATACCAGAGGTGGATTGCTTACACAAAGGGCCTTTACAGCTATTTAACTACTACCGTTCATGCAGATTGGGCTAATAGACTCCTAAGAAACAAGTTTCGAAAAGTATTTAAAATTGACATAGTCGTTTTTCATCCAGATCAGTACAATATGAAGTATTGTGACAAAAAACAAGACTTCTGGTTTCTTGTTTCCGATTGGGTATCTGGAAGACCACCATATTCCAAAAAAATAGAAGAATGTAAACCACTAGTTATAGTTGGGGAAAATTTCGAAAAAATCGGTTCAGGTCGGTTATTTAGCGATTTAATTGGTAAAAATTTTGTTAGTTATACTTATCATTTTCATGCACCTCCAAGCAGTAAGGGGAGACCAAACCTACCTTTAATCACTAGCTTAATAGCTTTTCATTCTCATAATGATAATATCATAATCGTGAGGCCTTAAATGATTGACGATCCTTTGATTTATCTTATAGTTGAAAGAATAAAACATTTAAGTAGTTCAGGAATAAACTTGGAAGAGATAGATTGTCAACTTAATATACTCGATCAGGTTTTATTTGGCACAAATGATACAGATAATGGTTATTATAGATGTTCTAAGTCAGAACATACAAATTACATATATAGGCTAACTAATTCCTACCTTCATTTAGATCCAGAAGATTATCAAAGTATAGGAATTGAAGCAAATATCTGGTTCTTTGAATTATTTTATGATTATATTGACAGAAGAAATAATTTACCAATTAATTCAGAAAGTATAGATCGCCTTGCTTATCTTTATGTGATATTAGATCATCCTTATTGCAGATACTTAGTAATGATGATATATTTGAGTTTATCAGAAAACCAAGTCTTTAGCCTTGATGATGTTAAAAACAAAATATGGTCTGCGTACGAAAAACAAAAACCTAACATGCACTATGAAAGAGTTGGTGAACATATCGATAAAATGAGTGAGAGTTCAGAAAGAGATATTTTGATGGAAGAAATTGAGACAATTTTAGATGATATTGATGTAGAAAGAAGAAGTGAAATTCGTTGAATAATTTTAAGCGTAATTGATATGAAAAATGTACTTCAATTTCTTAACTAAAAATGATTTATAATAAATTGATTTAAATTTCTAAAAAGTATAAAAGCACATTCTCTTTCATAACTATAAAATTAATAAAAAAGGGCCTTATTTTTTTCAGCAAATTTAAAAAAATGTAAAAAATTTACTTTTTGTTATGGCAATTAAGACGTCAGTTATACTTTATAACTTGATTATTTTTTAGGAATGTAACAAGGAAATTGTAAATTTTTTCAGGTTAAATTCAAATAATTTGTAAAAGTTTGCTAGTATTAATAATATTCTGGTTTGAGTATCTTACCAAACAACCTAACAAAAAGATAGGATTTAGATCGATTAAAAAGCTTTTACCTTGAAAACTTGTGTAACTTATTTTTGTTACATCGCTCTTGATTGTGATTTTTTATAATTTGGAGTTATTAAGCAGAAGATTTTGTGTAAAAATAATATAGCGTTACGATTTGAGAGAAAATTATATACTACTGTCAAAATATCACAGTTTTACTATCTAAATTTTAAAATATTATTAAAACATTCAAATAAAACTATCAAAAATGCCAACCCTTATATCCCTATTAATATTAATCGGGTATATATGTTCCCCATTTTTGAGGGGTTTTATAAAATTTAAACTAATAAAAACATATTTTTATTTAATCTCATAACACTTTTTAGCTGTTAACACAAATTTTTATAAAAATAATACCAAGCTGGTGAAAATCACAATCAAAAGAAATGTAATTAAAATAAGTTACGCAAAATTTTCAAGTTAATGGGCTTTTTAATCAATATAAATCCTATCTTTTTTTATATTGTTTGGATGTTTGGTAAGATACTCAAATCAATATCTTTTTAATACTGGTATTTTATTCACATCTTTATATTATAACCTTATTTTATAGCCAGATAAAAATAAAAATGCTAAATTTTTTGTATGCTATTGTAAAATAATATCAGCATTAATTTTTGAGGTTTATATAGTATCAAATTAGAAAATTGATTTTGTACTTCAAGTGCGTAAGTCCTAAAGTCAACAGGTATTATAGCATCATTATACGTCCAGACAACGGTTTCGAGATTGATGCCATTTACAATCTGATGATTTTTGCCACTCCATTGCCGATAAACAAGATCCATACGTTTGGAATAAGGTTTATTGAGAACAGTATCATCAATAATAAGAACTCCAGTTTCAGGAGTGACTAGAGACTTTACTTGAGACTGTCTTATGAGAAGACGAATAAAAGAGTCATGAGCTGGACTAGTCGAGTCTATAAAACTGCACTTAGAAGCTTCAGTACAGCTAAAGGCTCGCGAAGAAGCAATAAGAAAGTTAATGTAATCAAGTTCAGTACATTTAGCTGGGTTTATATAATTCAACTCAAGGATTTTTTTTGAGTATAGATATATATCTACTTTATAGCGTACAATTAGAAATCAAGAAGATAGGGCCTGAGAAGTAATTATAAACGATGATTGTTTGAAAGCCGTCAGAATTATAAGCGAGAGATTGCCCTGATCTGGCAGAGTGAGGAGGATTTCCACAAATTGATAAGATATAGGCTGTTAACCCTTGCTTTTAGGATTGGTCATGTTATCGCAAAAATTCTCGATATTTGTGCCTTCCCTGAGCTTATGGATCGTTTATGGCAAATTAAGCTTAATACTCGGAGCCTTACTGAAATAGAGGAACAGGAGGCTCGAAGCATATTTGAAAACAAAGTCAATTACCGTAAGGTACACATTGACGAAGCCTCATTCATTGCCTGGTTGGGAGCGAAGCTAAAAAAGTGCTCAGGTATGGGGGTTACGACTTTCCATACAATCAATTTCAATAGAAAACTTAACACAGCTACAGGCAATTCCGATATGAAATGGCTTATACATGAATTAACTCATGTTGCGCAGATGGAAAATGCAGGTTCACAATATCTGGTTGAAGCCTTTCGTGCGCAGGTAAGTTCAGGGTATGAATATACACCTGGTGAAAAAAAGCATTTTCGGGACTATAATCGCGAGCAGCAAGCTTGCATCATCGCAGATTATTATATTGCACGTTGTTCAGGCGACTCAACTACAGCCTATGACCCTTATATTGTAGAACTGAGAGCAGGAAAGCTATAAATCAAGAGTTTAAAGGTAACCTGATGGATTGTTTTGGAGACAATTAAAAAAGTTGTCTAAAAACTGAAAATGTTGTTCGCATTCTCATTTGCTTTCTCAATACGGCCCTCTCGGGTTATACTCTAAATCAGTTATCGTTACATCAATATACTCCAGATCGCCTTCTTTTAAATTCCAGACGCCTACGCCCTTTATGGGAAGCCTCAGTCCTTCGAATTCACCATATCCTCGAATCGGAGTTGACCAACTTTCCAATTCAAATTTATTCTTGCCCATATCCCGATAGCGTAAAGCTATGAAATTTGTCAATTTTCCTTCTTCGTCAAAATACATAGTTGCTGTTACACTTTCACCCATATCTCTCAATGTTACTCTCACCAAGCTGGCATCAATAGATTCGAAAGAAATATTCTTTCCAAGAAAAGCCGACGGAAACCACATCATTTCATTAAGATAACGCATCATTGCTCCTTGGTCCAATTTCTCGCCTCCGGAATCCGCAACTGTGAATAGTGAAAGCGCCTTCACCAGAATATTGCCCCTGCCTTCCATATAATAATCTCTTACTCGTATCAACGGCAAACCAAAAATTTTCATATATGCAATCCAGACGAAGCTCGGCGGGCTTACAGAATAATATTGTTTAGCTTCAAAGTTCATCCACGGTTGTGTGGCATCTTTCCGGATTTTTCCAATTTGCTTGATACGGACTTTTTGAACAATAGGCTTGCCAACAATTCCAGTGTATTCAAGATATCTTCTAACGGGCTCTGGCAGTTTTTGCAGCATCTCTTCAGTGACAATTACCTGCTTCTGCTCCTGGTGTCGCGTAAATACTTTCCCGATCTCAGTGTTAAGCCTCGATGCAGCAATGAAGAATATATTTGAAGCAATAGCTTTTAGCATGTTTTATTTCCGTATGCTTTGCTTATAGCGTTTGCTTTTTTTCGATCTAATCAACTAAGTGGTTATTTTTATAATTTAAGTGCACGTCCAGAATTGTAGAATGGAGTCTTCAGGGTTTTAGAATGAATATTAATATTATCATTGACTTTTAAAAATAGCTTGCCCTGCAAATTTTAGTAGATTTCCTTGCAAATTTTAGTAGATTTCCTTAACTCTTCCAACCTGACCATTCGTTAATTGAACTTTTATTCCGCGTGGATGAGTTGAAGAATTTGTTAAAATTCTTTTTACAACACCCTGGGTAATTTTTCCGGTTTTCTGGTTTTCTTTTAAGACAATCCCTACATTCATTCCTTCTTTAATATTTGCTCTAATAGTACCATTATTCATGGCAGAAGGTAAATTTTGGGTTATATAAAGGTGTACATTTTCAGAAAATTAAATTTGAACTTAACAAAATTGAAGCTTTATGATTATATCTCGACCATTTTATTGTCAAGTGCATGAGGAATCTATCCTATGGTAGTTTATTGCAAAAATGTATATATCTCAAAAGTTAAGAGGCTAATATGAAAAATTTTAGAATGAATGACTTTCCAGTTTTTGTAAATTGGATAAACTCATTTACCAGGAGTACAACTAAAACGTTATACGCATCGGTCCTAAAAATATATTGCGAACAATTGGGTAAAACGCCGGATGAGCTTATCGACGAAGCTGACTTCGAACAAGACAATTTAAAAATGCGAAACCGTCACCTTTCAATCCATCTCAATCAGTTCAGAGATTATCTGACTTCACAGAACCTTGCGCCCTATACAATAAAAACATATCTGACAGCGGTGAAATCATTTTACCAAGCAAATTACATCGATATTCCAAAACTCAAAATTGAAAAACCAACCGGGCTTAAAGAGAATAAGGACATACCATGCAAGGAAGATATTCAAACAGTTTTAAAAGTTTGTGATCCCATTGAGAAAGCAATTATATTAATTGGCGCATCGTCAGGATTAGGCGCCCAGGAAATTGTAAATCTGAAAATTGAAGATTTTTTAGCCGGATATGACCCAGCAACGGAAATCACAATGCTGAAACTTCGTAGAATTAAAGAAAATGTGGATTTTATCACATTTTTGAGTCCTGAAGCAAGCCGCGCTGTCAATGAATACATCATCTTTAGAAACCGGACTGTAAAGGCAGACAATTCAAAACGAACAAAACAACTCGAAAAGCAAAAAGTGTATTCGGACAGTGATTACTTGCTTTGTGTGCGTAATGTATCCGATGGGTTTTTAGAAAAACATGACGATGAACTGAGGAAGTTCACCCAAAAAAATCTCATGCGGTTGTACCAAAGTGTATCAGAAAAGGCAAGCAAAAACACAAAAAAAGGCGATTATGGCTTTATACGTTCGCATAACATGCGAAAATATTTTAACAGTGCTTTATTAAATGCTGGTTGTGACTTTTTTCATGTTGAATACTTCATGGGACATACTCTGCCAAGCACACAGGAGAGCTACTTCAGAGCGTCACATGAAAAACTCAAAGAGATCTATAAAAAGTACATTCCCTATTTAACGATTCAAAAAGAGCTAGATTTATCCGAAAGTCCCGAATATCAAGCTATTAAATCAGAAAACGATATATTGAGGGCTGAAACGGCAAAACATATCGTCGAAAGGCAAGAAATTATCAACTTGAAAAACGAGGTTGCGAAAGGAACAATTGAACGCGAGGAATTAAACGCTCTACGCAACGAGATAGATTCACTGTATAGGGAAATAAAGGGCACGCAAGAGGGATTCAAATTGGGCACCAGACTTGTTCAAAAAATCCATCCAAACCGGCTTATACTGCCACCCGACGATGGAAGTGACGTGGGTCCGGATTATTAGTGCTCTTAGTCCATCCCATACAGAAGATTTATATTCAATTGACACATTTATCAATTAAAGAACAAAATTCCAAAAACACAGGCTGGTCGCATATCCAAAATTTAATCTCTTTTATAATAGTGTAGCTTATGCGATTTATCGACAGGTTTAAATAGTTTTAACACCTATATAATATTGCCACATGCCGCGATATTTGTGGCTTGACTTACATTATAAAATAATTCGGAGTTGAACGTGTATGGTAAATTCTGTTGAACTTAAACCAGTGATGGCATATGTTGACGTTGAAACGTACAACAAGATTGAAGCGGCGAGGAAGAGAATAAGCAGATCAGCCTTTGTAGCAAATATCCTAACGGATGTTTTTTCGGATGTTGAAATACCACACAGCGTACCAAGTATATGAAAAGGTTAGAAAAGCAGAAAGAAAAATGTGCAGAATGTTTTAATGGGATCTGAGTTCCCGCTCAAACCCCACTGTACTTAGAACTCCTCTGTACGAACCATTGAAATTAGGAGTTATTTTTATGATCACTAGAGAATATGCTTTCAGAGTATTTAATGCTTTTGAAAGTTTGTTATCGAGAGCGTGCCTGATTTTGAAAAATGAGCCTATGTTTGGCAGTTATTCAGCTGTACTCGCCGCACATTTGGAGGTGGCGTAAATGGCTATCGAAATTGACAACCCTCATCAACTTAAAGTAATCACCGCACATGGCTATAAAGACAATATCGAAGACGCAGAACACATTGAAGTGTATCCATCACTCGAGGACGTCCCAATCCAACGCTCAGATATAGCACCTGTAAATTTCGATGGAATGCCTAGATACAACTTTGTGAAACTGTTAGTTGAGGCAAATAAGAAACAAACAGATGCTTACCCTGAATACTCCATGCAAACAGGATTCGCCATGTTATCAGCCGTAACTAGACGGAGAGCGCATTTCAACCTTAACGGTTCCACGAAGTACCTTAACGTGTGGGCGATATTACTTGGACTGTCATCTAGTCGTAAATCAGGACCTATGAGCATCGGCGAAAAGATCGTACGGGAGGCTGTAGGTGAAACATTCTTACCTTCCCAATGTACTCCTGAAACACTGCAAAAAATCCTCGCCTGCAGGCATGGTGAACGAACGAAAACAGGAGAAGTCGTAATCACTGAGCTTGATAAATTCGGTGAAATCCCACACGGTCAGCGGGTATACTGGAAAGATGAGGCGGGTAGTTTATATTCACAACTGGGAAAACAGCACATGAAAGGCACTGTAGATATATTTAACGAGTTGTATGAGTGCAAAGAGAAAATGCCTGATTATACGCTGTCTAATGACACATACGAACTTGAAAATCTGTATTTCGCGATGATAGCGGCAACTACAACATCAGACTTCTGTAAACATATGACTTCAGGAGACGCCAACACGGGATTTCTACCACGTCATATAATCGTTAACCCTACATACCAAAGGACAAGAGGACCAATTAGAATAACATCAGGTGAGGACTCATTAAGAACCAAAGCCCTGATACACTCATTAAAAATCATAAACGTTCTATTTGGAGAAAATGACATTGAATTGGGCGTTGAAGAAGGTGTGCTTAGTTTAAACGGCGACGAAAACGCCGGTTTTCTCAACAAATGGAGCGCAGAAAGGAAATTATTCTTTAGTTCTAGGAGGCACGAACTAGATTCATTCTTTGGAAAATATCAAACTACTGCCCTGAAACTAGTCGCACTCATTGATATTGGAAACCTGCCTTACATACTATCGACAATGGACTCTCTAGATGATGTCAGTGAAATAAATATGAAGGTTAATCCTTCTGAAATTCCAAGCGATGAAGAGATATACAGAAAAATAATGGCTGTGGATCTTGAGAAAGTCGCCAAATTAAGAATCGAACGTTTGACGGTGACGCTGGCATCGTTCATATATGCAGCAAGGTTATTCGACAACGTTTATCTTCCTTATGCTAGTTCCATCATGTCGGATATCGGATCAGCTAATGGTGTACAGCCTTCGATTGGCGATAAAGTATACGATGAGATGAGGAAAAACTTGAAAATCGAAAGATCCAAACTAATGCGTAAAATAAAATGCGGTAGTCATGATCTTAATATAGTTGTAGAATCAATGGAGGAAGCAGGTAGTTTAAAAACAGTAAGGATCTTAGGTAAAACTAAACCAACTGCGGTGTACGTATATATTCAGAATGATAACGAACAATTCACGAAAATACCGTATAGTGGGAATGATATGGATATTAAAGAGTTCCGTACTATAGCGAAATTTAAAAAAGCCACAATGTTCCATTGAAAAATTAACTATTTTTTTTCAAATTTTTACAGTATTACAATTTTATTGATTCTTATCATAGGTTATAGCGTTTAAACATTTTTTTTAACAACAATGTGTCCAATTGTATATTCCAGGATAGATAATTCACTTTTCACCCTACCTTCCTATACCTCCAAATTAGAACAGAAAAAAATATTATAAAATATTCTAGATATTGCACTAGATATTGCACTAGAAATTACCCAAAACAAAAAAGTCTATCAATTGTCTAAAAAAATTTAAAAAGTAAAAAAACAAATGAAAAAATCAGTATCGATAGGACTATAAATAACAATTTTAAATATATATAAAAAGAAATAAAAATACTTTGTTATATAGACAGGAGGGTAGGGTGAAAAGAGAGTTATCTATTTTTTGGATATATAATTTACTCAATAATTTTAAATTTTTCGCGGTGAGGTTTCTAGGAGATATATCTCGATGAGTCTTATAAAATTAGATTTCGGGATTTTCGGTGGATTGTCAGAAGAATTTTCTGAAAATTTGTTTAATTGGTTTGACTAATTTTGATAGTTTGGATATTGGATTATGAAGTGTGTGTTTTTGGGTCGTCTGTGACCCTCGCGAAATACCCACCGCAAAAAGAAGCAGGGTCACAGACAAAGAATACTACTGAATAAAATCGGCACATTTTTAAAGTTCAATTCATTAATTAAAATAAATATTGTAGATCGAATATGAAAAGAATAAAATTGAAAGCGACAGTTGGGCTGGAAAAAGCTCTGATTTATATATATCGTGACTTTTCAATATACGCTACTAACTTTTGGGATAGGCTATAAATACGATTGATCGAAGCATTTTTAGGGAAATCATCGGGTCCTTGATAAATTTTATGTTGGAAATTATAGAATCCTTTATATCAATTATATCGAAATTTGTTGAGTTCTTGATAGTAGATCCTATAAGGAAAATAGAAAGATTCTTGTGGGATCTTAAGTAGAAAATATACAACGCCAGACATAATAAGGTCGTTCGTCAGGTAGTTCTTTGTTTTATTTGTGCTTTAGTGGTGATTTCTTTAACTTATTCAAATTCAGCTTTTGATACAGCAAATCCCGATAATGTCATGTATTTCCTTAGTTCTGTTTCACAAGGACTTGCAGCCCTTTTTGCTCTAGTATTTACAATTTCCATCTTTGGTGCTCAAACAATGGGCAGATTTACGTCACTAGATAAACTGATGGACAAATACACGAAAGCGTACATGGTTTTATTTACCAGTGGTATAATTTTTCCTTTGATACAATTAAAAATAAGTATGTATGTAATTAATCTGCCTTTCGTTGGTAACGTAGACTTATTGGCAATAGACGTATTCTTAGCAGTTTTTTGCGTTTTAGGAATAATACCATACTTATTAAGAGTCAACAGACTGATAAAATATCAAGCTGGTGTTTTGCAATTAGAACATGAAGCTAGAGATGCAATTAATTCTAGAAATGAAGTAATTACTTCTGATAGAATCCATGAATTAGGTGAATTAGGTCGTAGTGCATTGAAAGAAGCACTGCCATCTGAAGTGATGTCCGTTGTAACCTATATCAGGAGACTTGGAAATCTTAGTATTAAGAACAATTTGGAAAATTCAACTAAACAAGCTATTCTTGAATTGGAAAGTTTAGGTCTTATAGCAATGGATAAAAAAACCAATATCGGGTTTTATCCAATCCCTTGGTCGGTAATGAATCGTTATATTAGTATGACTGAATACCCAATTGCTTGGAATCTTACAAACGGGTTTAGGGAAATTTGTGTTGGTTGTATCGATAAGAACTCTGATGAATCGATTATATATTTTTCATGTGAAATTCTATTTAGTATCGGGTATGTATATATTCAGAAGATCAGAACTACTTTTCTGAAAACTATATCACGTGACTTACGTATGGTTCTCCCGAATCAATTGAGTCTGATCGAAGGAGATTATAGTAACTCGAAAAGTCCTACTTTAGTTCAAATGTTATTAGAAATCGCTGAAAAAGCAACTGAAAATCGGGAAATCTTATTCTGTTGGAACGATATCAAAGGATTTAATTACCAAAAAAAAGACTTAGATAAAATAAATAATTTTTTCAAAGAAAGTACTCAAATTTTATATACAGTTTATAATATGGAAATGGCGGATAATGGCAAAACTTTAATTCTTAATGCCGGAGCTTCAGGTATTAATTACAACTTTGAGCTTAATGAAGGAAAAAAACAGGTACTTTTAATTCGTCGATCTTATAGTATAAACGCTTTTGGTAAGGAACATAAACGTGAACCCGAATGTGTAAAAGTATTACCGATTTATTATAAGGATTTCAAAACATGTATATATACCTTTAAGTACGGCAAAACGTTCGAACGCTCTTTGATATACTTATGGATTATCGGTACTTATATTATGAAAAATTACCCGATTTGGGTTACTGAAACGGTTGTTTTTCAAATTAAACACTCAAAGAACTCTGATATAAGGTATATTTTCGAAAGTGAATATATTCAACAAGAAACGTTGAATTTTATCTACACTCATGACAGACGGGATTATTTTGAAGATATTATAGATTCTATCAAACCATTCCAGGATTTTTACTTTGGTTTTGATGATTATTTAGAAACTAAACGAGACTGACATCGTAGAAGAAGAATATCTACTGTTAGAGTTTTGTAATTCGTATAGGGAAGAACAGGAAAAGAGAAGCTAGGCGGGTATCTGGTCCATAGAAGCTTATTTGGAGGACATTGATTGGGTGTTGATGATTAGGCAAATCCAGAAATCTCACTTAATAAATAATTAGCTTTGCGCATTGTTAATCTATGCAGAAAACCATGTCAGAATATATAAAACGGGTCAAAAACTGTCAGAGAGCAACATGTCAGAAGCTGTCTTCCTAAATATTCTCAGCTAAACTTTTCCAACATGTGCACATCGTTTTAATTCGTTTCTCACTTGGTGTGACTAATTGCTTGTCCGAGCAATAGAGTAGAAATTACCGTTTCTATACAATCACGGCTAGCTTATTGAACTCCGTAGATTACACCGTGCTAAAATATAAAACATTTAAATATTTTTGTGTACTATAGTAAGTTTGAGAAATATGAAAGTAACACCACAATACAAGTGCAGAAGATGTTCTGCGATCTTCGAGGTTCACACTGGTGATAATGATTCGTCTAGCGTTTATGATTTGAAATGTGATTTAGAAGATCAAATACTAAATAATGGTTACATCACATTAAAAATGAGAGGGAGTGGGACCAATGAAAAACACAAATTAATAGTTGTTCACGAATGCAAAGATGAAAGGATTGGGTTTGCAGATATAATTGGAGCTGAAATAGAGCCCTAATTTAAAAGACAATATGCTGGATACTCATTTTGTATTCACATCAAATTCGTAGTCACAGTTAACGCAGTAACCTTCCTTTTGATATGTGACTGCATTCTTTCCGCTCGTTAAAATCTCACGGTAGGGTAAATAATCTGTTAAACGAGAAAATTTTTAAAACATCGTGGTGGCTTAGGAATTTCTTTCTGGAAGGGATACTGGAAGCAGGAATGAATCGCAAAAGATAAGGCAATAGCCGAAAGAGAAGAGCAAGCAAGGCTCGCGAGAGAGAAATTTGAAAAGGAACAGTAACGTTTTATTTTTAAAACGTAGCTATCTTCTTACATACATAAAACAGACATAGATATATATTGACATTTTCATTTAACATGCATAACTATATAACATTAGCTTCATATATATGATTATCAAAAAATATAAAGTTTTAGTATTTCCTGTTTTTTGAGTGACTTAACTACTACAAATGTCATAAGGAGTATTATGGAGTTTACAGATTTTTCGATAACATTTAAGCAAAAAAATTTAGTAATAAAGTCTCTTAATTATGCGGAGAGACATAAAAAAATTGACCAGTGTTGTAAAGAATATGGCAAAAATAGCTGGACGGATTTATCTTTTGATGAGGCAAATAACTTAATCGGGATACTTGACAAGATGGCTTGGCGGTAATTATTTTTAAATCGGAGTGGAGCAAAAAATAATATTTCCGCGGTTTGATACTATCATTCTTGCCTTTGAGTATCATTTCCCGGCACTGGGATCAATTAAATCTTCCAGTTGTGAAGATTTAAATTAATTTTGCAACAAAGCTAGATTTTTGATGGTCAATCTGTATTCTATTGATGTTTTAAAACACCTGAATGTCAGCAGTTCCTTTAAAGTCCATATTGACTCCGTAATTCCTGCCTTTCTTGCAGGTGTATTTTTGCACTCAATCCCTTCTTTTATCTTGTACCTTAGAGCCTATCTGAAAAGTGGGTACCCGCTATACTTTTACAATATGCAAAACCGGAACGGATACATTGATATTATAGACATATTGTGATTTTTAAAACATGCATTGCTGACTTTTTGGATATATTTAATTAACTTTCTAATTTTATTTTTATAATTAGAAAAAAAGATATACGTATTTATCATTATTATATATGGTAATTTGGATGTTTGGAATGGGGACATTTCATCCCAGGATTGACCAGATCATCCTCAACCTTTTGATTTTGCTTTTTATTTTAGTGTTTGGGTTTATCGTTGTTGGGGTTGTTCTTAAAAGTTTGATAATATATAGCCAGATCTAAAACATGGCTTTCTTTTTTCTCTTAATTTTTTACTCAATTAAAGTCTTCACCACTGTGTTTTTCGTTGTCAGATAAAATGTTCTTTGCAAGTTTGTAATTGGTATCAGTGCAGAGTCACATATAAAGCAGTGATTTTTCTCAATGATTCAATTGCTTTAGAATCGAGTTATTGTATTTTACAGGATTTTTGGTATTCTACACTTGTTTTAGTATATCTTGCTCTTGAATCTCTGAACAATAATCTATCAATACGATCCCATGCAACAACCCATAAAAACTTAGCATAAGAAAATGGATAATTCACCCAAAAAATCAATTTTTTGAAAAGTGATAGATTTCTATAGTCCTCTACCCACATAGATTCGCTTAGAAATCCTCTCCAGACAAGAGATTTTTGCATATGTTTCCATCGCTTGAACACATGACCTATTATGAATACGAAGGCACAAATGATTGCAAATAGTCTTTTGGTCATATTTTCCACCCTCAACGACTCAATAAATTTAATAATAGATTAACAGGAAAATGAGTAAAAGCAACACGTTTCTTATATATCTTATCTTAACTAAACACAAATGAATATCTTTTCAAAATTATACTTTTTTTCTTCCCATTTTCTTTCGTACATATCGTAAAACTCCATAAGAACAACCCAATAGAAGCATAATCTTAAAAGGTTTCTCACCTGCTTTGAGGAGTTCTTCGATTTTTTCATGATCGAATTTTGGTTTCTGACCTTTCCTTTTTGAAGGAAATTGGTGACTCATTAGGATTTCACCTCTTCACGCAATTTAATTTACTTTCAAGTTTACGAGGGCTGTTCATTTTATAGATTCAAATGTAACTGAAAAAACTCCTTAGCTTCCATAGACTTGACAGAACCTCAAGAAAGTTGAAATGGAATCATTTAGCAGCCCCATATTATCCTTCCCCACATATAGGCATATTACAACAAAAATATAAAAGCCTTTCTTGTTAATCATTAATTTAAACTATTAATAATTCTTATATCCAATGTTTCCGAATGGTTGTGTGCAATTTGAGTATCGCGCCTGGTCACAGACAAATTCCAAAACTCAAAAGTCAAAATATTTTAGGAAAAGCATTAATATTAGGTTCCATTGCAAAAATACGAGAGGGATTCTCCGTATTTTTGCGATTGCTCTCAAATGTCCTTTGAGCCAAATTTTTTCAATGTGAGCACATGAGTTTAATTTTTTTTACGTGATAAGCGATCGATTACTCTCTGAACCATGAGATTGAATGAAATTCAATGTGATTGCTAGGAAAACGCGAGGAAAGAGAAAGTTGAAAAGGCAAGATTTCAACAGGAGCGTTTGAAAAGAGAGATGAGTATGGAAATAAAATAAAATTTTTTGCTCTTTATTTCATTTCCATTATCCTTGTTTTTGAGATCTGTCGCCTTTGTTATCTAATACGTTGCTAATATATGAAGTATTTCCAAATACAATATAGAGAATTAAATATATATGAGGTATAAAAATTTAGCCTATAGTTTTTACATAAAGAATATGTAATTTATGCAGTTTAATTGAAAATCAATAGTTACATGGTGTGTGGATTGCAGTCGAAGTTCTACTGTTTAAGGCAATGCAAAACTACCCATCTACCGTGAAAAAATTATTTATATGTGACTATAAGGATAAAAATTGTCTGAAAGGACGTCTGAGGCAGGCTTTCAGTAGGTAGAATTCTGCATCTGGTTAGACTTCATAATACCAGGGAATTTTACAGAAATTAAGGCACACTGCCTAAAAGATTTCATGCTTACTATATTTATGTGCAATTACATAAGTTCTTTTTACAAAGATTTTAGAGTCTGAAGATTACAGAGATGTGCTAAATATCCCTGAAACTGGTCTGGCTTGGATCTCTACCGGAGCTGGGAAGAAGATTCAAAAGTGATCGGGCGCGAAACTTAACGGTCACTGGGTAGAAGA
>DASXVB010000207.1:0-22845 GCA_036504475.1 Methanosarcina sp. | reverse complement strand
TGCAATGAGTATCATGATGATTTTCGTATACAACGCACTTGCAGTTTATGGCGGAGATGCCTCAATTGCTGTTTTTGGTACCGTAATGAAGATTAATGCCTTCATCTTCATGACAATCATGGGTATGGGCTTTGGATTGCAACCGATTGTTGGGTTTAACTACGGATCAAAGAAGTATAGAAGGATAGTAGAAGCCGTGAAGATAACTCTTGCAGCGGCAACGACTTTTGGAGTTATTGGATTGGTAATTATTTACCTCTTAAAAGAACAACTTCTTGGGCTATTCAGTACGGATCCAGAGTATATGGCAGTTGGAAAGGATGCGATAATAATTATGGTTCTGGGAACGCCTTTAATAGGCTTGAATACAATCACTTCAACCCTGTTCCAGGCTTTAGGAAAAGCCAAACCTGCTTTCATTCTTTCCCTTAGCCGGCAGATTCTTTTTCTGATCCCTCTTATTATCATCCTTCCCCGCATATATGGCCTTGACGGAGTCTGGGCGGCTTTTCCAATCGCTGACTCTCTGGCATTTCTGCTTTCCGTATTCCTACTTTTCAGGCTGTATAAGATTTTTAAAGAAAGTAAATATTCTTCAAAAACAGCTGCAGGGTCAGAAACTGCAGATCAAATATCGCCTATCTGACAGTTCATAAAGTCTGTTTAGACCATGATACTCAGATCATGATAAGCAGTTCTCAAGGGAATAAACCTCGAAATAAAACGGAAGAGAAGGGAGTTAATACCCCTTTCTTAATTTCCTGCTTTATTGGAATCTGTGGATTTCGTAGCTTTCTCTTCTGTGGATTCGGTTAGCCTTACAAACCCGCCGCTGCCCTCAGAATCCAGTTCCATTTCTACAAAATAAGTATAATCCGAGATTTCAGATAGCCCGCCTGCTCCACTGCCGCCTATGATAAGCGAATAAACCTTTGCGTTATACTTCTTTTTTGCTTCTTCCCAGCGGGCCAGTACAAGTTCGTCAGAGACTTCGGATTTATCATCGGTTATAAAGAGCAGATCTGCTCCCTGAAAGTCCTTTTCTTTCAGAGACTTAAGGCCTGAGGCAAGAGCGGTATTGAAATCCGTTCCTCCTCCAAAGGTATAGAGAAGGAAATTCAGAAACTTTTCTGACATTTTTTTCCGGCTGCTGAGCTCAATTTCCAGGTGCTGGCTTGTCGAGGCAAAAAGAATAACTTTCATGTCCCTCTGCTGGGAAAGCATCCGTTTTGCCATAGCCAGAACTGCAGATTTGGCCAGAGTCTGGGGAGCTCCGTGCATTGATCCGGAGGTGTCCACGAGCACAATCATCGGGCCTCTGGGTTTTATGCGAGGAGGGCCTGTGTAATGTTTTCCAAGTAGCTGGTAACTCAGAAGCTTTCCTTCAAGCATGTCAGCATAGAACTTCTTTTTCAGGGAGGGGTTAAGGAGTTTTGCAGCTTCCATGGGCAGCAGATTATTGATGGAATCAGAAAAACGCACGGTCTGGATTCGGTTTTTTCCGAAAGGTGAAAGACGTATACGGTCAGAGGGTGGATCAAATTCACGCCTGCCAATGAAATCCACTATTTTTCTCAGATCAGGACTTTTTTCAAAAAAGGTCGAATAGTTTTTAAGCATTTTAAGCTGCAAATAGAAAGGCTCTTTTTTAAGCTCTTTTACGGAATAGCTCCAATTGCGCTGGGGAAAAAGTAGGGCAAGCGTATCAAAAAGCTCCAGGTTCTCTTCCATTTCCGAAGCGAATTCGCTCATTTTCTGGTATAATCTTTTCATTAGTCTTTCCAAAAATTCCTGGTACCTGTCTTTCTGCATGAAGGTCAGAACAGCTTCCTGGAGACTAAATTCTTCAGAGTCTCTCCTACCCTGATCATTTCTTCCTGAAAAGTCCGAAGACATTGTATTTCCCCATCTGAGTAGAGTTTCTTTCAGGATTTCTTCG
Organism: Methanosarcina sp.; assembly: GCA_036504475.1. GTDB lineage: Archaea > Halobacteriota > Methanosarcinia > Methanosarcinales > Methanosarcinaceae > Methanosarcina. The sequence goes on along the minus strand of DASXVB010000207.1, from coordinate 20,906 downwards.
AATTGCCTGAGAATCTCATCCATTCCTGCATCGAGTTCTTTAAGATATTCTATGCCTAAAGCGGAGGTTGAGGATTTTGAAAGGCGTTCGAGTATCTCGTAAATAAGAGGAAGGAGAATTTTCAAGCCTGCAATTCCGGCTCCCCTGCTTCTCTTTGCAATTTTTCGGAGCCTAGGCCAGGGCTTTGAATTTCTTAGGGTAAGAAGGATCGGATAAAAAGCTCCGAAAGTCTCTATGAACCTTTCAGGGTCCTTTATTTCATAAGGCTGCCCAAAGAGGATTTCAAGAGTTAGAATTTCTGCTATTTTTTCTCGCACAGAACGGGGAATAGTTCGAGGAAAGGCTATTGTACTCCTGAGATCTCGTTCCAATACAGCTGCAGTTTGTGTTTGGAGAAGAAACAAATCCCGCAAGCCTTTATTTCCTGAGGCTTTATTTTCTGAAAAGGAATAAGTTCCAGATGAGGCTGCATCCAGATTATTTGTGAAATCCTTAGAGCTTTTCATATCAAAACCTCGTCTATATTACTGAATCGAACCATGAATTTATATTATTTGCAAAAATCGCCATTTAAGTAAAGGTCTTTCCGAAAAATTAACGACGCCATTTTGTGTTTTCTAAAAGAGATATTGTTTTATGTATGTATGGATCATTTGAATAGTAATATATAAGAGGTGTTTTGAATGTGTTGTTCTTATCTTATAACAGTGAACTCCAATTCCGATAACGAATCCTATACCTGCGAAGTTGCTCCAAAAAAAGGTAAGTTACCTGCCGAAGTGATATCGAAGTACTGCAAAGGCGACTACGAAAATTGTCAAAGATTTATGTACCGTTCACGTTTGATGGGGTAATATTAGACAATATCTTCCGAAACTCACACCGGAGTAAAATATCAGCTATCTGGGATTTTTGGTTCTTACATGTCTCAGGCGGTTCTTGACTATAACCGTTTTTCGGCCATATCAGTAAGACTTATTGATAGTCGCTTTCAGAGTCTTCAAACTTGAAAACCTGGATCGGACATAATTTTCCAGACTATACTTCCATTCCTTGCATTCGGGTCGTCCCCTGTTAATGAACATGGCATGATGGGCACAGCCTCCCATGCAGATAGGCAGCATCTTACATTCTACGCAGTCTGGATACTCGAAAGGTTCCCAGGAAAGCCACTGGATCTCGCGGTTTCCTTTCTCCTCTTTTTGTTGTGTCAGGTCGCCAATTTTTCCGATGCTTGTGGCCTTGTTACCTATTTCTGTCCAGCATTTGTACATGTCCCCATCAGGATCTAAGACAAAAGCATTCGTCCGGTTGGCATCGCAAGCGCGGGCAAATCTTGGATAAAAAGACTCTCTACATGCCTCGAATCCCATTAAATTTAAGTTTTTATAGAAAGCCTGGTTTATGATTGAGAATTCTTCTGTCAATATACAGGAACTCTCATACGACTTGCATCCTGCTGTATAGGGTATAACATGGCCCAGGTAAATGAATATGTCACTCAGGTTGTTCTCCTTTAATACGTTCAGGAGTCTGCTTATATTATCAATATTGGAACGGTCAATATTTACGCGAATATATGTCTCAATATCGTTTGCCTTCAGAAGCTTGATCCCTTCTAGAATCCGGTCAAATGTCGGGCCGTTGCTTCCTTTAAGCATTCTGCGGCTGTCATGCACTTCGCGAGGCCCGTCCAGGGTAATGTGGATAAACTTAATTCTGTTTTCCTTAAGGTTCTGCATGATGCCAGAATCTTCCGAAAGCAGGTAGCCGTTAGTAACCATGCCAGCCGAATACTCAACGTTATTCTCTTCTGTAATGGCAATTATTTTCTGCGATAAATCAAAAATAGTTTCTTTTGCCAAAAGTGGCTCTCCGCCATACCAGGTTACAAATATATCTTTTCCTGTCTTTACTATTTTTTCAACGTATTTAAGCAAGTCCTGCTTTACAACATCTGGCATGAAAATATTTTGATTATCGTTTTTACCATGGCTTTTATCTGATTGTTCGAAGCAATAGGAGCAGGCAAAATTGCAGGCCAGAGTGGGAGCGATGACCAATCTGGCCAGCGAGCTTTCATACTTATCACTGTTATAGGCAAATTTGACCATTCTCAGCTCATCAGCAGTGTCGTCAACAACAAATCCTCCCTTTCGTAGCTCATCAACAAATTGCCTTTTGTTTTCTGGCAGAAGAGCGTAATTGAACTGAGAAACGTTCAATAAATCTATGCAGCTCTTTCTCACTTCAGCCAGTGCTGTAGTAAGACTGTTAAAAATCATTACCTTTTTCGGGTCATCGGTTGACCAGACAAAATTATAGATAGATGGCTTCATAGTTCTAACGTATATTTAACCTGTTACCTATATTGCTTTTACACTCGCAGAGTCCGCAGCCCCCTACACCATCGCAGCCAACACACCCACCATTGAGTGCCGTCAGTTTTTGGGGTAATACCAGGTAGATAACATCAGCAGATTCCTGCACGACTTTAACTTTCAGACCTTCATTGGTCTTCAGCCCCATTTGTCCGATTGCTTGCTGCGGATCATCCAATAATGCTTGCTTGAACTCCGGGTTCGCCTCTGCTCTAGAGATGACCTGATGCTTGAAATCCTCGCGGGACAGTGTGTCTGCCATTTTGATTTCCTTATTAATCTTTTTCATTACTTTTACCCCCTATTAATTATCAGTAAGTAGCTTTATTTTTCTAACCTCAGTAATCATTTTAACTTATATTAATAATTAATACTGATTGATGGTATAAACATTTAACTGGGGATATAAATATTATTTATAACATGTTAAAAATAATAGTAACTTGTTTAGTTATAGAAGAATGATATTCAAAAACAAGTTAGTTTATTCTTCCTGATTAGCTGGTTTTTAGTAATCAATTATTAAAGTAGATTAATGCATTAGCCGAAAGGCTTTGTGACCTACTGCACTTTTACAAACGACAAGTCCTGTTTTATTGCATTATCTAATAGGCATAAGGCCTATCAGAATTTACTGAGCTTTCGCTACACTACGCTTCTTACCGGACACAATGTATCGTCACTAAACCAGAAACACCTCTCACATCCCAAGCACATGTTTACAGGCTCGCTATTTATCACATGATTGGCAAACTCAGGATCAGCTAACATGCCCCTGCCAACAGCAATAAGATCCACGTAATTATTTTCAATTAAAAACCGTACCTGTTCTTCAGTGCGGATTTCATTAACTGCGATAACGGGAATTTCTACTTCTTTTTTGATCTTACAGCCGCTATAGGTTATAGGACTGCATATGAAACCGTCGGGAACCGGATTTGTTGGAGGATGCATGCCAAAAGAAATATGCAATAAATCAATACCGGCTTTTTCAAAGGCTTTAGCTGCTTCAATGCCGTCCTTGCTTTCTGGCAGATACTCGCCCATGCGTACGCTGACAATGAAATTCTTATGAGTATTGTTCCGAATCTCCGGTAGAATTTGCGTTAAAACTCTTGCCCTGTATAGAGCATCGCCGCCGTACTTATCGGTTCGGCGATTGTAAGAAGCATCAAGAAACTTGCATAAGGTAAATCCATGGGCAAAATGATATTCAACGCCGTTAAAACCCATTTCACAGGCACGAATTGCTGCCTGCTTCATATTCGCCTGCATTGAATGAATTTCTGCGACTGACAACTCGTTAATATTCAAATTACCGCAATGAAGCTGCATCATTACTATTGCACCATATTCATGGCAGTTGGCCGCAATTTGCTTTAAAGCTGTAATATCACCTATTGTCCACGTGCCTGTGGAATCTACAGCCCCAAATACGCTGGTGGCCTGCACAATAATAAGGCCGGCGCCGCCTTTTGCACGTCTTGTGTAATGTTCAATGTGCTGCTTGCCATAATAAGATCCATTATCCCCGTGAAAAGAAAAAGTAACCATAGGAGGCATTACAATTCGGTTTTTAATGTGGTTCCCGCGAATCACCAATTCGTCTGTTATTTTAGCCATTTTATTCTCTCACTGATCTTTTCTCTAATATTTCTTCAATATCTTATTTAATTTCGTTTATATGTATCGCTGTTAACTTCTTTCTTCTAGATTTAGTTCTCAGGTTTAATGGTTTTGTCTTGAAATTCTTTTATATTGGTTTTTGCCGCAAAAATTCGGATAATAGAAAACTAGCTTACATTTTTGCTGATTTCCCGATTTATATATCCATTAATGCAAATGGAGGAGGTGATGCCAAGAGCAAAACATGCTGGAGACAAATTTACTACGAAAAATGGGTCTCTTACGGAGTAATATTAATGTCAGGAACAGAACTTACTGAAAATGAACTGATCGAGGAAAGAATCGACCTATCACGGGCTACATGTCCCAACCGAGAACAGAGAGCAAACGGTATAAACGTCTGGTATGGAAAAGCCAGCGACCTTGTAAAAGAAGCCCGTTCAGGCTGCCTGAGGCAAAGAGAACGGAATTTTCAGCAGTCAAGTGGTTGTGTTCTGAACTTCTATCTTTCAGTAAGGATCGGAACAATCCGTGACGCTGTGGCTATATATCATGCACCTGTTGGCTGCTCGTCTGCAGCTCTCGGCTACCGTGAACTCTACAGACACGTACCTGTTGAACTTGGTCGCCCTGCAAATTATGACCTCCACTGGATGACAACAAATCTCAGGGAAAAAGATGTGGTTTACGGTGCAGGTGAAAAGCTCAGCGAAGCAATAAAAGAAGCTGAGAGACGGTATAATCCAAAAGCAATCTTTGTACTTACGTCCTGTACTTCAGGAATAATCGGAGAGGATATAGAGGGAATTGTCTCACAGGTCCAGCCCGAAATAAAAGCAACAATAGTCCCAATTCACTGTGAAGGCTCACGCTCAAGACTTGTCCAGACAGGTTATGATGCTTTCTGGCACGCAGTCCTAAAATACCTTGTCAAAAAGCCGGAAAAAAAGCAGAAAGATCTGGTAAATGTGGCAAGTATGCTCTCCTATACCTGGCAGGACAGGCTGGAAATAAAGCGCTTGCTGGGAAAAGTTGGTCTGAGAGTTAATTTTGTCCCTGAATTTGCATCAGTAGAACAGTTTGAACAGCTTTCCGAAGCTGCAGTTACTGCACCCTTATGCCCAACTTACACTGACTATGTTGCACGTGGGCTTAAGCAGGAATATGGTGTTCCTTATTTCCTTTATCCCTCTCCAATGGGAATTGCCAATACTGATGAGTGGCTGAGGGAAATCGGGAGACATACTGGAAAAGAAAAGGAAATAGAAGCCTTGATCAAAGAAGAACATGAAAAGTGGGTTCCGAAACTTAAGGCAATTAAACATGAATTTGAAACTATCAAAGGCAATGGTAAAAAAGTAGAAGTACTGGGTGCACTTGGGCAGGGAAGACTTCTAGCTCAGGTACCTTACTTTAACGAACTTGGACTTAAATCCTCAGCTGCAATGTGCCAGGACTTTGACAACCTCATACTCAAAGATCTTGAAAAATTACTTGCCCAAACTGGAGACTTTGATATTCTGGTCAATACCTTCCAGTCTGCAGAACAGACACATATCACAAATCGGAGAGATCCAGATATTGCATTGACCTGCCCATTTCAAGGAGGAGCATTCAAGCGTGACAAAGGCGTTACAAGAGTGCATGCCTTGAGATCCGATGCGCACCCATGGAGTACTCAAAGCGGCTATACGGGAGCGATTGCATATGGAAACTTCCTTTTGCAGTCATTAAAAAGCCATTCTTACCAGCGGACCATGAAGGAAAAGACACTGGGTACGTACAAAGACTGGTGGTACAAACAGCCAAATTCGCTGTATTATCTTGAAGCAGAGGAGTAAATAGGTGTAATTATGGGAATAAGTGAACCTTTAGAGATAAATAATGAGATTTCAGGTGCTATTGAAGCACCACGTTACTCCTGCGCACTCGCAGGAGCGTATTCAACTGCAGTAGGTATATTTGGAGTTGTTCCCATACTCCATTCCGGAGCAGGATGTGGAATTGGACAGCTTTTTGGCCAGTTTTACGGCGGTGGCCAGAACGCTGGAGGTCCTTATGGCGGAACAAGTACCCCCTGTTCCTCTTTAGTTGAAGAGCATGTGATTTTCGGTGGCGAGAAAAAGCTTGAAAATCTTATTGAATCAACGGTAGAACTTGTAAATGGAGAAGTATTTGCAGTCATCTCTGGTTGTGTTCCTTCACTTATAGGAGATGATGTGGGATCGGTTGTCCAAAGATATAAAGAAAAGAACTCTGAAGTCCCAATCATACATGTGAATACCTCAGGGTTTGCAGGGACCTCATACGATGGCTATGAGTACTTTTTCGATTCTGTAATCGATCAACTCCTTGAAAAGACTCCGAAAGAGAAAGGATTGGTAAATGTATTCGGAATAGTTCCTTTCCAGCATATATTCTGGAAAGGAGCAGCAAGAGAGATAAAAACCTTACTTGAAAAAATAGGCTTGAAGGCTAATCTTATAGTAGGAGAGTTTGATGCTCTTGAAAACCTGAAAAAAATCCCAGCTGCCGAATATAACATTGTTCTTTCAAGCTGGATAGGGCATAAAACGGCAGAAAAACTCAAAGAAAAGTTCGGGACTCCTTATATATCTTTCCCAGGAGTACCAACAGGCCCAAAGCAGACCTCTGAATTCCTTAGAGTTATAGGAGAAAGATTAAATGCTTCAGCCGATGTCATTGAAGATCTTATTGCCAGAGAGGAGAGGCGTGCGTATAGATTTGCAGAATATGTTGGCGACATACTTCTGATTACCAGACCGCATCCTTATTTTGCTGTTGTCGCCGACAGTAGTTCGGCTGTGAGCATTACAAAATACCTTGCAAATGAGATGGGTTATCTGCCTGAAATTGTTCAGATAACAGATAATCCACCTGAAGAGGCCCGTGAACTGATTAATGAAGAACTAACGATAGGTCTTGAAACCCCGGCCTGGCCTGAAATAATATATGAAGTCGATGCATACCGGATACGGGAAAATTTAAAAGACAGAAATTTCCTGTTTCTGCTTGCAAGTTCTCTTGAAGCTAATATATCCGGTCCGGAATTTAATGCCCTGCACGTGACGATTTCATTCCCTTCATATAACCGTGTAATACTCGAACACAATTACGCAGGGTTTAGTGGGGGGCTTACTCTAGTTGAAGACGTTATGAGTACATACGCCGGGCCTCTATGAGTGGATTTAACCTTTATTCCACTCATTTCTATTTTGGAAATTTTTGACCTTATTTATTTCATTTTAAAGCTGGAATTTTTAAAATCTGTAATCAGTTTAGCCTCAAACTTCACAATAACATATGTGTAATTGACGTGTAAATGCACATTTATTCAAAACATATGGAGCTTTGAGTATGAAAATAAGAGAAAGCGGCATGCCCGATGAAAGCCTATGGGAAAAATTTTTTGAACCCGAGCAAATATTGGCCACTATGCAGCTTAACCATAACATAGAAGATGTATTTGATTTTGGGTGCGGTTATGGGACTTTTACTCTACCAGCATCAAAAGTAATAACAGGGAAAATCTATGCTGCTGATATCGAAGAAGCAATGATAAATAGGGTTGTTCAAAGAGCAAGTGAAGAGAATTTAGAAAACATAGAAACAATGCTCTGTGACTTTATTCATGAAGGTATTAGGCTTGAAGCTGAAAGTGTAGATTATGTTATGCTTTTCAACATAATCCATGCCGAAAAACCCGAAGGGCTCCTTAAAGAAGCTTACCGAATCTTAAAACCCGAAGGTAAATTAGGCGTTATACACTGGAACTATGATCCTAAAACTCCTCGAGGTCCACCAATAGCGATAAGGCCAAAGCCGGAGAAATGCATCAAGTGGGCCGGTGAGGCAGGGTTTAAGTTTGAGAATAGACATGATCTAAAGCCATATCATTACGGGATTGTGTTCTCGAAGCCTGTACAGGAATGAAATCGATTTTTGTGATTATGATGAAGCTTTTAATGTTCGATACTAATGATTTTTGGTATAAAACTTTTAGTAAGACTGTAGAAACAGCCGATACTTGTGACAGGGAAGAATCCACAACCGATTCTCTGGTTATCTTTGTGAATGTTGAGAAATAAGATGAAGCTCAAAAGGACAAAGTTGTTAAGAAAGCTGTTAACAATATCAATTGGCTGGCTAAAAAAGCTAATAGAAATAAAGTAGTTTTGCATTCTTTTGGACATCTATCAGAGAGTAAGTCAAGCATAGAATTTGCCGAAGATATACTTAAAACAATTAAAGAAAAACTAACAGAAAAAAGTCTGGAAACTTCAATGACACCTTTTGGATACTTGCTTGAATTTAAAATCCATGTAAAAGGGGAATCCCTTGCAAAAGTTTGGAAATCAATATGATTTTATTTTCGGTTGTCTATCCGTGTTCGTTCAAAATGTTCTCAATTTCAGAATGAAATAGTGCAGACTATTGATTTTCATTGAAATTTAAAGAGTCTCTATTGGAGTATTATTCGTTTCTGTTGTTTCTGGTTGGTTCAAAAATTAGTTTGGCTCGGCAATTTTTCTAAGTAGATCTAATACTCCATCAGACTCAAAAGGTTTTATTATAAAACCCATAGCGCCTACTTTTACAGATTCTGTTATCAAGATCTGTTGCCCAAGGGATGAAAACATTGCCATTTTTACTTCATGATCTATAATCAGGAATTTGTTCAGTAGCTTTTTCCAATTCATGTTGTCTGGCACATTATCTGGCACCATTATATCCATTAAAACGAGGTCCGGCTTTACTTCAAGATATTTTTGAACAGCTTCCTCCTCATCAGCCACTTCAGCAACCACTTCATGCCCGTGCCTAAAAAGAGTGTCCCTGATTGCCATTCGCATAAATTCAGCATCTTCTACAATCATAATTCGTGTCATTTATTTTTCCTTCTTTTTATTTTTATTAAGAAATTGGTATTATATTACTATTTTCACCTATACTTTTTTTAGTTTAGTACTTTCATGCTTATCGGTATATGGAAATTACCTCTTAAATTTACTAATCACAACTGTATTAACTTTTTTGGTGAACATTGAGAAAGAGTATATGCAATCTTCCAACCTATTTTACCCAGCCCATCTAGATTCTAATATAAAATTGAACTTTTACTCCCTTGAACGAAGAAGAGAAACACTATTGATCTATAAATTGGCCCTGTCCGCGAATTAAAAAAGATTATTTTCATTCAGAAACCTATCATTAAAAAAGGATTATTCCTATTCAGAAGCCTGAACTTGTGGTACAGCTCAGTATTTTATTTTAATTGTAAATTCACCACATAAATTATTTTTTGATTAGTTTTACTTTGTGAGTGACAATATCCATTCAATCTAAAAATTTATATACCCAAATACTGTATTAGAATATGCGGAATGCCAAGGTGGCGGAGCGGTCACGCAATCGCCAGCAGAGCGATTCAGTCCTGGTTCAAATCCGGACCTTGGCTTTTTCATCGTTTAAGCAACTTTCCTTCTTCTTTTGAATAAGTCTTTAATTCTTGGTCTTTTTGATATCTTTTATTGTTTTCTATTATTTTAGCCTACTTGGATGAATGAAGGAGCGAAACAAATGATGTATTGTAGCCGCAACTCTTACGAAAAAAAACAGTAATCCCAAAATGGAATTTTAGTAAATCAGGTATCTCTTCAGTAAGTTGAAAAAATCTTCCTCTTACCCATAATTCAACCCTCTTGCGTTCAGCTGGGTATCTTCATTATAATTTAGTCCGCTTGAGAGAGCGAAGCGAGGGAAACGGACCCCGTACTCCCGAAGCGGAACTCGGGTGGAAAAACATTTATTATGCTGTGTGATATATAAAAATAGTAACTAATAACAGCTAATCTAATTAGAAACGGGTCGCTGATCTATTGGTAAAAGACAGACGCATAAGGTTTCCATCGGGTTTATATCAGGCTTTTTATAAAGGCATCAGCTACAAAATAGACCCTGAAAATAATGTCGTGGAGATGACCCAGAGATTAAACCCCAGATATAGTCCTGAGAGCAAGGACGAAGCTGTTAATCTGGCAAATAAACATGGAATAGAAAAAATTCAAAAAAGAGCCAGTTTATTCTCAAAACTCCTTTTTCTTTCAATACTATTATTTCTATTTTTGATGTTTGTTCCTAGTTATTTCTCTGTAAAATCCGAAAACTTCTTTTTCTCAGCCGGAAAATATCTAACAATTGTATCAGAAATTGTTTTCCTTTACATGTTTGGTTATTACAGGGCTGCAATGAATTATTGCACGGATTCGTATTGCAAAAAGTGTGGGAAACATTTCGTTTTTGAGGAATTTCAACCTCCCATTGTAAAAGAAGAGAGCAAAGCCGATGCCTATACGAAAACCTTAATACAATACTGGCATTGTAGAAACTGTGGGCATGAAGACATAAAAGTCGAACCTCAACCTATAGATCACCATTATGAGAAAAGGCAAACTCATTCAATAGAGGATACTTGTAAAGAATGTGGGAAAGAGCATGCAATAGAAGAATACAGAAATATTGATGTATTAAACTACGTTTTCAGAAAGAAAATCAGATATTTCAAATGCAGAAGCTGTGGATACCACGAAATCAGACTAACTAAAAGGTTTTAAATTTTTCAATGACTCCAAGTTTTTTCTTCACCGTAATATAGTATACTTCAGAATGGCAACAGAATAACAAGAAGTAACTTTTATAAATTTTTATTAAATGAGGCTGCCACCTGAAACAGCCCCTAAGATTTCTCAGTATTTATAAATCAGTCTTCTTGGGCACAAAGGTTGACCACAAGCGTTGAATCGTTTGTACACAACTGTTAGGTTTTCGATCTAAACCTCCTAAGAGGCTCGCAGGATTCAGGCGGTTTTGCATCAGGCCTATTTCAGAAGCACTTTCATATCCTCTTCAACGGTTGTACTAGGCCTAAGATTGAAGTTTTCGACTAGCACATTAATAATGTTAGGTGAGAGGAAAGCTGGCAATGTTGGGCCAAGGGTAATATTCTTTACACCAAGACTTAGGAGAGCAAGTAGTACAAGCACAGCTTTTTGTTCGTACCAAGCTATATTGTAGGAGATAGGTAGATCATTTATATCCTCAAGCCCGAAAGCTTCTGCAAGTTTCTGGGCTATTACCACAAGCGAATAAGAATCATTGCACTGTCCAGCATCGATTACCCTCGGGATTCCTTCTATGTCTCCAAGGTTAAGTTTGTTATAGCGGTATTTGGCACAACCTGCGGTAAGGATCACAGTATCTTCAGGGAGAGCTGTTGCAAAATCAGTATAGTAAGCTCGTTCCTTGTGTCTGCCATCACAGCCTGCCATGACTATGAACCTGCTGATTTTTCCGCTTTTTACTGCGTCTATAATTTGATCTGCAACCGAGAGAGCTGCCTCGTGTGCAAAACCTACGGTTATAGTTCCGCTTTCTATTGGCTCGGGATATTTGCTTGTTTTTGCCTGCTCTATAAGGGGTGTGAAATCCTTTGTACCATCTTCTTTTTCGTAGATGTAGGTGAGCCCTTCAAATCCGACGACTCCTGTAGTATAAATTCGATTTTTGTATGACTCTTTTGGAGGGATTATGCAATTTGTAGTCATGAGGATCGGACCGTTGAACTTCTCGAATTCCTCATTCTGTTTCCACCAGGCATTTCCATAATTGCCTGCAAAATTATCGTATTTCTTGAACTCAGGGTAGGCGTTTGCTGGTAGCATTTCCCCATGCGTATAAACATCAATTCCTGTGTTTTTTGTCTGCTCAAGGAGTTGTTCCAGGTCCCTCAGATCATGTCCGCTAATAAGGATTCCTGGTCTGTTTCTTACGCCTATATTAACGGCTGTAGGCTCAGGATTCCCATAAGTTTCAGTGTTTGCCTTATCAAGCAGGGCAAGGATGGATACGCCTTTTTGCCCGCATTCAAGAACAAGGCCAAGCAAGGCTTCAATACTGAGGCTGGAGTCAGTAGTTGAAACCAGTCCTTTTTCTATAAATTCATAAATCGCTTCGTCCTTATATCCCAGGACATAAGCGTGGTGAGAATAAGCAGCTAGCCCTTTCAGGCCATATGTTAGAAGTTCTCGAAGAGACCGGATATCCTCGTTCTGTGTGGAGTGAACTGCAATCTCAAGATTTTTTATCTCTTCTGGAGTAACCGTGGCTACAGAAGGCAAATTTTTTTCAGAAAGCAGCATTTCTGAAGGAAGTTTTGCCTTAATAGAGTCTCGGATCTCAAATCCTTTTATAATATAAGATTCAATTGCCTTTTTGTCAAAGTTGGTATTTGTAAGAGTTGCAAAGAAACTATCAAGCAAAAACCTGTCTGTTGCGTTTTCATTAAGGCCTTCAGATCTTGCTTTCAAGTTATAGAATGAGACACTTTTAAGGACATAGAGCAGCTGGTCCTGGAGATCTGCAACTTCTCCTTTTTTGCCACATACCCCGTTTTTAGTACAGCCTTTTACATTAAGCGCTTCCTGGCATTGGTTACAGAACATTTTATTCACCTCAAACTTATCTATCAATAGATTTTCTGTTACTTCAACTCTAAATTTTCAGTGATTCCTAAATTCTTTTAAATATTTAATATGTGGTATTATTTTAATATTAGTATGTTTAGTATACCATATGACAGAAGACACCAACTAATATATAAGAAACAGTTTCTAAATAGGTACTGGTAAATTATTGTTAAAGGATAAAAAAGATCAAATATGAACAGTCGTTCCCTTAAACAGGTTGTCTGATAAGTATTATTGGAAATAAAAAGATTCTATCTTATCAGTTTAAATATATTATTTCTTTTCTTTTGTAATCTTTTTACCTCAAAATTGAGTTTTACACTACAGAACTAATAGTTTCCTTTCGAAACTACTTTAAGGCATCAGGTTTAAGTTCCAATATGCAAAAAAAAAGCTTCTAAAAGAAATAGGATTAAGTGCCTATGAATCGGCTATCTACCTCTCTCTTCTTAAATTAGGCATTTCCGAAGCAAGCACTATTCATAAGGACGCAGAGGTACCCTATGGGAAAGTCTACAGCATCCTTGATTCCTTGGTAGAAAAGGGTTTTGTTGAAGTCCAGCGTTCAAGACCCAAAAAGTTCAGGGGGGTCAAGCCAGATATTGCTTTAGACAGAGTTATTAAAAAAAAGGAGTCTGAAGTTGAAAAAGAACTGGAAACTTTGAAGCTTAAGACTGACGAGTTAAAAAAGATACTAATGACTACCTCAGCTCTTAAAACAAAAGATGAGATCTTCTGGACAACTGTGGTCACTGAAGCCGATATTAAAAAAGTTGTAATTTCTCTCTTCAGCGAGGCAAGAGGTTCATTATATGTAGTTCCTCACTCTCTAGGGATGCCAGTATTGACTATAATATTTGCTGAATTTGTAAGATCTCTTGAACGAGGGGTCAAAGTCAATATGTTGGTTTCTCCACAGTTTAATAACTTTGTTTCTTTTCTTTCCAAAAAAGATGAAAAAACTGTAGATATCTTGAAAAAAAACTTGGAAATAAGAGCTGTCAAAAGCACTAATTCGTATTTTGGGGTCGTTGACAATAACCTAGTAATATTGCTCCAACCTCATCCTCTGGATAGAGACAGGCTCATTTCAGTTGTGAAAATCTGGGACGCTGAGCTTGCCAAAAGTCTTCGTAATGAATTTGAAGTGATGTGGAAAATAGGAAAGACTTTTGATTTGAGAAGAGGAATTTAGAAATGAATAACCCTATTAGATTTTACATAAATTTCTTCAGGCTGCTCAATAGTCTATGTAACTCTTCATGCACTACTTTAAATAATTTGAAACTAGGTTCCTAAAGGATTCACGTATCCCATTTTTGATCCCTAACAGCAAAACATCAACCTTGGAAAAAGGGATAGTTTTCTTCCTTCCTATTCAAAAATTGATATAATCCCTTAATAATAACTATTATTGAATAGTAACTTAAATTCTTTTTTTCTAAAAACTGCTTTTCTATCCTTTTATAAATCACTATCCTACCTTCCAGCTTTGATATTTGTGATAATAATACCCTCAATGCAAGTTGCAAACTGAGTATAATAAATATATATCAAGCTCATGGATTTGTAGTAATTATAAATGTAAATCAAAACAATTTGAGAATAATTATTTTATTGGAATTAGCTTAAACCACTTTTATCTAAAAAGAAGTGAAAAATATGTTTACAGAAGAAAATAAAGCAATAGTTAGCCGATTTTTTGAAGAAGGACCATCTAAAGGTAATTTGAGTGCTGCTAACAAGCTGCTGTCATCGGATTTTGTTATATGTGGTCCTCTTCCTGCTTCTCCAGGAATAGAGGGAATAAATGAAATAATTACCACATGTCGAACAGCCTTTGAGCATCTAAACGTTACAATTGAAGACATGATTGCTGAAGATGATAAGGTAGTTGCTCGCTTTACAGCTCGTGGAATTCATAAAGGCAATTTCATGGATTTACCTGCTACAGGAAAGCCGATAATCATGACTGGTATAGAGATATTCCGCATAAAGAACGGTAAGATTCATGAAATATGGGCTGAGGCTAATCTTCTTGGCCTGATGCAACAGCTAGGGATAATTCCTGCACCTGGAAATCAAGATAGAAAATAAGTACATGACCAAACAGATATGAAAACGCTTCTGAGCTAACCATGAACTTTTCAAAGAAACTAGTGTTATGTCAATAATAAAATGTCGTATATTTATTGTAACTATTAGAAATTGTTAAGTCTTTGAGGAGTAGTGCAGCACTAGCACGAATTATCAAAATATGCTGAAAAAAGCAGAAATCAATTAGAGGAAATAATAATATGAAAATCACTGAGATAAAATCTTCACCTGAAAAGCCTAACCCCAATAATATAAATGTTAGGATGCTCTATGATACTGAATATGCTCAAGCAGCACATATAGAGCTAAAGCCGGGGAAGCCCTAAAAAAACATATCACGCCTATGGACGTATTTTTTTATATTCTTGAGGGAAAAAAGGCGTCGTTGAGATTGGCAACGAGAAACAGGAAGTTAGCAAAGATATGTTAATCGAAAATAATTGGTTTACTGATTCTTATCTTTTGCTTCAGTAACATTCGATAACGTGGCAGGATCACAACATCAACCTTCCCTTTTTATTTCCCTCTCCAAATCCTCTGAAACGGATTTTTCATATGTGCCCAAATTGTTTTACTTTTTTTCTTTCTGGATGTGGATACTTACTCATCCTGCAAATGAAATTTTGATCGCCTGGTAAATATTCGGTTTTTTGCGGAGTCGTGGTCGGGTTACAGACAAATAGACTATTTTCCTTATTTATGTGTGACCCGGCTTTGAGTATCTCCGAAAAGTGTTCTGACTATTATCTGATTATTATATTACTACAATTAGTCCTGTATATTGTTTTGCTGCTCAGTTTTTCTTAAAGCTTGCCTTGTCATGGCCAACCTTTGCTCAAAGTCAGAACCTTCAAGCTCTTCTGCCACAGCCTTGAGCAGGGTAGGTATCTTTAGACTCTGGGGACATTTCTCTTCACATTGGCCACATTCAATGCACTGGGAAGCAAATCCTCCAGGCTCACTATCTGTAAATACGCCGCTCATCCTAACTGCATATGTAAATTTGGCTCCATCTACATTATTAAACATATGCAAATTATTGTATATGCTAAAGCATTCCGGAATATTAACGCCTGAAGGGCAGGGCATACAATACTGACAGGCAGTACAACCAATCTTCACGAGCTGACTGTATTTTTGCTCAACTCTGCTAACAAGCTGCAGTTCGGCTTCAGTCAATGAGTTAGGATAGGCTTCGTCTGCGGTTTTCAGATTCTCTTCGATGTGAGACTCTTCATTCATGCCTGAAAGTACAACCGTAACCTCGGGATGGTTCCACACCCAGCGAAAAGCCCATTCGGCTGGCATGCGTTCTACTTCTGCTTCATTCCATATTTCCTGCACTTCAACAGGTACCAAACTAGCAAGATTACCTCCAAGAAGAGGTTCCATGATAATTACACCCAGGCCTTTTGAAGAGGCATACTCAAGTCCTTCCGTTCCTGCCTGATGCTTTTCATCCATGAAATTATACTGAATCTGGCAGAAGGTCCAGGGATATGCATCGACAATCCGTTTGAAATCCTCAATTGAGCCATGGAAAGAAAAACCTGCATTTATAATTCGACCATCAGCCTTTGCCTTATCAAGGAAATCGATCAAACCAAGAGTCTCAAGTTTATCCCACACTTCTCCTGCTAGACCATGGACCAGATAATAATCAATATGGTCCGTGTTAAGTCTCTCTAACTGGGTATTGAGAAATCTGTCCATATCTTCTCGGTTTTCTACGAGCCAGGAAGGAAGTTTCGTAGCAAGTTTGACCTTTTCTCGGTATCCTCCCACAAGGGCTCGACCAAGGAAAGGCTCGCTTTCTCCCATATGATACGGCCATGCCGTGTCGATGTAATTTACGCCGTGATCGATTGCAGAGCGTACCTGCTGAGTAGCCCTTTCTTCATTTATTGTACCGTCCTCTTTCACGGGGAGGCGCATGCATCCAAATCCAAGTATTGAAAGTTCGTCTCCATTCTTTGGTATTTTTCTGTAAAGCATCTTTTGTTCTCCTGAGATCTTGAAATAGTCTGTTTTTTCTCATAGAATTTTTGACTGAGTTTTTGATCTATTGTTTATTTTGAGACAAACTGTGTTCATTAATCTCTATATGATTGATAATTAATCCTCTATATATGATTGACTGATCAATCACAAATAAAGCAAAAAATTAATTTTTAATCAGCCCTCTCCAGAGAATTTGAAATCCATTTTTTATAAGTTCATCTCTATCCTTCGAGAAATCTGAATTAAGGATTAGGTCGACCACAGCCCTGCTGTCCTGATAAAACATTGAAATGGTCAAATCCGGAGAAAATTCCTGGATTTCTCCTGTTTTTATTCCTTCATTTACAAGTTTATGGAGAAAAACAAATTCTTTCATAACTTCTTCATGTGTAAATTTTGATATATAGGGGGATGAACAAAATTGTCCGACAAAAAGGAATTCTTCCTGATTGTCAACACCCCAATTGATTAAATTTGACCAGATTTTTCTCAATTTTTCCTGAAAGGTAATTTCGCTCTCGATTTCTTTTCCCATACTGTGGCTTAACTCTCCCTTTACCTCAAAGTATAGGCTGTTGATAAGATCTTCTTTTGTAGGAAAGTAATTGAAAAGGGTGCCTGTGGCTACACCTGCTTCTTTCGAAATTTGGGCAGTGGAAGTACCGTGGAAGCCTCTTTCAGTGAAAAGTTTCAGGGCTGCCTCCATAATAGCTGTTCTTTTATCTTTAATCTGCTTTTTCATACTGTCTTCTCTATGATTGACTAAATAGTCAATTATTAATTCAGTTAACTCTTTAATTAGATGTAATTTCTTATTCTTACTTAGAACTTTGCTATTCCAAAGCCAAAAATATTTTTTGTGGAATAAATTTTGTAAATAATAGTTTTTCTTAGATAGTAATAAGCGTTAGAAGGAATAAAAATGTCTGTTTATATGATAATTCAAATTACAATCCTGAACCATGACCTCTATGCCATATATGTAGGGGAAGTCCCAAAAATCATAAAAAAGCACGGAGGCAGGTATCTAATCAGGGGAGGTAAAGTAGTTTCTATGTTCGGAAACTGGAATCCTGAGAGAATAGTCCTGATTGAATTTGAGACTATGGAGCAACTAAGGAACTGCTTTGATTCTCCTGAATACCTGAAGATTGCACCTTTCAGAGAGAATTCTACGGTTACAGAGTCAATAATAGTCAATGGATGTTTACCAGCTGAATAATTCAGCAATTTAAATAATAACCGTTTTATAGCTGGAAAATCACTATATAAATTAGAGGATAAAATAGAACAAAAAAAGTAAAAGGTAAAAACTATATGCTATAATCATAGGTTTTACAAAACGTTCTTAAGGGCTTCTGAAGCTGCGTATACACTTCCAACTCCAAAAATATACTGGGTTATCCTTATTGCCTGCATTATTTCTTCCTTTGTTGCCCCTGCCTGCATTGCCTGAATTGCAAGGAATTGTACTCCGGCTATCGAACTATTAGCTGCATCAAGAGCCATTGCAAGCAGAAACTTATACTTGAGAGGAATTCCATCCTCCACAAAAGCGAGTTCACGTGTACTTTCAAGCAGGGTAAATAATTTAGGATCCTGATCCACAATAATCTGTAATGGGTTTTCTGTCAGTGTACCATCTCCATCTCTCGTAAGGAAATTTTGATTTTAGTGCCTATCCAATTTGTTAATTAGTATACCTTTCAATCAATTTTAAATCCTTCCCCAATCAATTGGAAAATGAAGGAAATAAAGAAAAGTGACTATGGAAAGAGAAATTCTAGAAATCCAGGATAGAAATAGTCAAGAGATACAGATAATAAAAGAATCAAGACTCTTGGGAAATAATAAAATCAAATATCTGGAAATAAAAAAGTCAAAATATCCGGAAAGAAAATAAAATAGGAATTTGGTTGAATTTATTCTCTTACCAGACGCTGTTGTTTTTCAGAGTTGCTAGAATATTTGTGAACTCGTTACTGAATCTGCACTTTCCAAAGTCCGGAGAACTCAGAATATTCTTCTTTATTTCCTGTAATCCAATCAGAAGATTTATGTCGTCAGTGTACTCAAATCCTCCGTCGGATGCGGTAATGTTTTCTGCAAGAATTTCAAGAAGCTTCGGGTCAAGGTCATTTGTAATGTAAGTGTCCAGAATCAGAAGATCTGAAATTCTCTTGTAGAAATCAATGAGCTCTTGGTAACCTGGTATAGCATAGACTTTTGCCATCTGTTTTTGTTTGTTCAGGTAAATCAGGTAACGGGAAATTGTGCTTATAACGTTCTCGGCAATTTCTTTTTTAGGGAACTTGATTGGGAACCTTTTCAACATTTGCGAACTAAGGCTGCTAGTATCCTGTACTCCTTTGTGACTCCAGATTTCAGGAAAAGCCCTTGATATCGAAGAGTTGAATACAGCCGTAACGTAATGGTAAAGTGTGGGATCTCCAAGAACTACTCCTACTCCATTTGCAAAAACGTACTTTCCGGTAGGATCATATGAAGCCTGCAGGCGGAAGTTATTGGTAACGATAATCTTAGGTGTGTTAATGTATTGCAGGAAACTTTCGTTTTCGAAACGGTAATCGGCAGAAATAAGGTCCAGTTTTTCGGTCCCAGACTGCTGCCTGATTTCCATTAGTTGTTTATAAGCTACCGGAAACTTTGCTTTTAATTCGTCGGGCTGAAATATTCTATACTCTTTTCTTATACTGTTATCGAGAATTTCATAAGGTAGCATAAACTGATACTGAGTTGACTGTACCGTAAATTCGTTCGAAATGGAACCGTCTACATAAGGGTACATGAGTTCTTTTTCTATGCTTACCTGTTCTATGCTTACGTTCGTCGAATCTCTGCAGGCGCAGGATACATCTGCACAGTTCTCTCTTGAAAGGCCAGCTTTTTGCAAAAAATCATTTGTTAAGGGTACACCTTCAAAAACTTCTATTGAGATGTCTTCCAGGGTTCTAGGGATCTTGCTCAGCCTTTCTACAATATAGTCCTTACTCCAGAACATATATTCACTTCTTTTTTATATATAGGGAATTCTGGGTAAAATGGTTTTCTTTGTTGGTTGGATTCTCAAAATTCGTTTTTGATTTTGAGACACCTTATTTTTTAACTCGTCAGAATCTCCATATTACACTTTAAATATACCTCTTAATATAATAATTTATTCATAATAAAGGTTAACAATTAAAAAAGAATTTTTTTCCTGTGAAACTAAATAAGGATCAGTACCATAAATTCAAGTTTTTCATTCCTGAAAAAAGGAGCCTTTTGAGTATTAAGGAAAAAGTTTAGGGTTTACAAACCAGAGAGGACTTTGAATGTCATTTTTGCATTTTCCAGCATATTATGGTTATTATTAAAATAAACATAGATCTTTTCAGGTCTTAATTTGCGGATTTCCCTGATTGTTTCGCTAATTTCTGCTTGGGAATAATCATAACTGTACCAGCTTTCTCTCCCGTGCATCCTCATATACACGGTTCTTCCGGAAAAAATACGGTTTCTGTAATCCGGCGAGTCTATGGATACAAGGGTCACTTTTTTCATAAGCTCTGCACATGCCTCGTCATTTCCTAGTAGCTTTTTATTCCTGATTTCGAGAGCAAGCCTTTCCCCAAGTTTTGCGGCTTCTGCAAACCTAAGAACCCTTGCAACATCATCGAAGTTTGAAGGCACCTGAAAGAGGTAAAAATCAACAAGATAATCCATTGGCTTAAAGAGTTCTAGAAAATCTTCCAGAACTTCTAAGGAACTTTCACTGAGCTGGCGCCAGTGAGTTATAGACCTGTGTACTTTTATACTCCACCTAAGTTCTGTTCCTTTACTTTTCCAGCTTTCAATTTTGTCAGAAGATGGAAATCTATAAAAACTGGCATTAAGTTCGACACTGTTCAGTCCGGAATTCTGGATAAACCAATCAAGATTTTTCTTTTTATTCCAATCATAATACCAGCCGCTTGTACCCACAAATGAATCCATACAGCTCCCTTTTATATATCGGTCTGATGACAGATCTATTTTTGGTTCAATGGTTCATAAGCAAAAGCTTCTGATATCTATGCAAAAATTTAGGTGAATATATTTTACTACCTTTTTTTGCCGTCTATTCTATAAGGACCTATTCTACTATGGATCTTGTTCTACTGCATGCTCGCCAGCTCTAGCTTTTTACCGTCTGGACTTACTGAAAAAAGTGACGAAAATGTTCAAATAAAAAGAAAAGAGTAACAAGATCTGC
>DASXVB010000206.1:0-11879 GCA_036504475.1 Methanosarcina sp. | reverse complement strand
GAGACTCTTCCTTTACCACTTCTATTGCATATACTGGATCTCCTTTCAGGGCAGCAAAAGGATTTATTGCACTTTTCTCGTCCCCTATCCAGATTGAATTTGCACAGTAAATACAGCAGCAGCGAGTTAGATAGAGGTTATTTTCGGGCTTGTAGGCGCTGCAGCAGTTACTTCCTCGCAGGACTCCGTGTTTGCAGAGGACAAGCTGCTTTGTAAGGTGCAAATCCTATTCAAGGCTGTCTTGGTCGTACTTCTGGTTATTCAGTTTATTGAAATCCAGAATTTCACCCCATTTCATAATTGCCTTGTCTACTATTAAAACTTTCTAAATTTGCGTTTTTATAATAAGGCAAATTCTGAAAATTAGTGAGTCATGAGTTGAAAGTAGATTTTAAAATATCAAGATTCTTGAACAAGTTGTTTTTGAAATAACATTTTTCACAAACACTATTTAGCGTTGAAAAAGTAGGCAAAATTTAGGTTTTAAAGATATTTGATAAACTATCGAAAAAGGATTCATCATATGCCCATTAAAAAACCGTTTCTAATAAATTGCCCTGTCAAGCTTTAAAGCTCTCTCCGAGTGTGTGCTAACCTTCCAAGATATGAAGCGGTTTTTATTTTTATCTCTAAGAGCGTGTCATAAAATTCATTCTCATTCGCATAAAGGTTTTATCTTAGCTAGTTTTTTAAGTCGCCAAAACCGGAAATAGTGGTAAACCGTTTTCCAAGGTGGGAATTCATGCGGTAGCAATCACCATGCACAACCAGAACGTAACAAATAGAAGATGGCATTCAAGCTTTCTCGATAGGAATGAATGCGTTTTCGACCGCGATTACTCTGGGAATTCGGGATATGAGGCTTAATTACTTCCCATTCGTTATCGGATAAATCACTTGGATAGGGAAGACTTCTAGACCGTTTTGACATTAACAAACAATCAGGGTACAAGGATTTATTGAATTTTAAGACAGCCTCTAAAGGATTAACCATACTATCGTGTACTGATATTTATTATTAGCCGAGAATTATAGAAAATTAAATTACTGGTAGCTAAACTACTGATAGCTAAATTATTGATCACTAACTACTAATTGTTATATTTTGACAAAAATAAAGACTATGAGGCAAAAAGATGGTTGGCGTAAAGATTACATGGCTTGGGCATTCGGCTTTTTTGTTCGAAGCCGAAAAGAAATTGTTGATTGACCCTTTTATTTCAGGGAACCCACTGGCTCCGTACAGCCCTGAAGAACTGAATCCTGACATAATAGCTGTAACGCACGGACACAGCGACCACCTTGGAGATACGATAGAAATCGGAAAACGAACCGAGTGCCGGATAATCTCCATTCATGAGGTTGCAAACTATATAAAATCGAAAGGGGTTTTTGCAGAAGGCATGAACAAGGGCGGTACAGTGTGCGTGGAGGGTATAAAGCTAACCATGACTGAAGCACTTCATTCATCCTCAATCGATGCTTCCGGGTTCAGTTTCGACGGCGGCTGCCCGGCAGGCTTCATTATACGAATCAACGGACATTCCATCTATCACGCCGGAGACACCGGGGTTTTCGGGGACATGCAGCTTATAGGCGAACTCTACGAACCTGAAGTAGCCCTCCTGCCCATAGGAGATAAGTTCACCATGGGCATAAAAGAAGCCGTAAAAGCCGTAGAACTTATCCAGCCCGAAATTGTAATTCCCATGCACTACAGTACATTTGATGTCATAAAACAGGACCCAGAAGAGTTCAAAAGAGCTATAGAAAAAAAAGTCGATACAAAAGTCATTATCATGGAACCCGGAAAATCCATAGAACTTTAATTTAATTGAACTTTGATTTCTCAGGTTCTGTTTCGTTTCATTTTAAAAAGAAATAAAAAAGGTCAGATAAATCAGATTTTTTTCAGACCTCTTTTATTAGGTCTCTTTTTCAGATATCTTCTTATCATGTCTCTTTTTCAGACCTTTTTTATCTTGACTATGTCACATTACAAGATAAAATCTGACATCGTCGAGATAGATGCGGCTTTTTAATTCGATCCCAATCTATACAAGCTGCTCGAAAATTACTACCCGTAATACCCGAATTCCTTCTTCTCTAATTTAAGGGTCTTAAATACTTTTTTTCGTCATCTTTTTACCCAAAAAATGAATTGTTGGACGATTGTATAAGAGTAGTGGTTCCGTTGCAAAAAATCTCAGAATAAGCATGTAAATTTATGGATAATGAACAAAAGTTAAAATATTCGAGAAGATGTATTAATATTATAGAACTATTCCAAATAATTTATTAATATATTTAGATTCATTTCTATGAAAGTTGCTCGTATTACTGCAAGGAAAATGAGTTTTACAGATGACAACAAAGTATAATAAAATCATAACACGTTTTGTCTTATTTGCAAAAATTGTTTTGAGCTTATTACTCTCAACAATTTACTTTATAAAATTGTTTTAAAAACCGAATATTTTTCTTTATATTAGATAGTCTCTTGTTTACCCGTCTTTTAAAATTGTTATCGGCTAAGACCTGCTATGCGTTTGAGTTCAATTTCATTCAAAAGACTATGTAACAAGATTTTTAAAACCGCTATCTGTTAAACCATTTTAAAAAACGAGTATATTTTTTCCTTCGATGAGTGTTCCATTAAATGCAAAAATCTTATAAGAAACACATAGGCACTTTTTTCAATGCTTAATGATAGCGAAATAAACTAATAGCTTCTAGTTTTAGAAAATTTGTTGTATATTTAAGATTATGTTTCTGAACAGTATATTATATCCGGATTAGTGACTTCTTGAAGCTTATGATTTTACAGAAAAATAGTTACATCGCTGGAGATAAGATTGAAGAGATTGTATATTTAGAGATTTGGTCTTGAATTTTTATTCAGTGGGAGGTAACGTTATGACTGAAGACAAAAAGAATCCTGTAATGGGCAGAGCAAACAAACAAGAAATCGGTAGAGGCATGTCGAACCGCGACTGGTGGCCGAACCAGTTAAAGATCGAGATCCTGCACCAGCATTCTTCCAAGTCCAACCCAATGGGTGAGGACTTCAACTACGCGAAAGAGTTCAAGAGTCTCGACCTGGCAGCTGTGAAGAAAGATCTCGCGGTGCTGATGACCGATTCGCAGGACTGGTGGCCGGCGGACTTCGGTCACTATGGCCCTTTGTTCATTCGCATGGCGTGGCATAGCACCGGCACCTACCGCGCCGGTGACGGACGAGGTGGCGGTGGTAGAGGTCAGCAGCGCTTCGCGCCGCTCAACAGTTGGCCGGACAACGTCAATCTGGACAAGGCGCGTCGCCTACTCTGGCCGATCAAGCAGAAGTATGGTCGGAAGATTTCATGGGCTGACCTCATGATTCTTGCGGGCAACGTCGCCCTGGAAACGATGGGATTCAAAACGTTTGGTTTCGGAGGCGGTCGCGAAGACATCTGGGAGCCGGATCAGGACGTCTATTGGGGCTCTGAAGACACGTGGCTGGGTGATAAACGCTATTCTGGAGACCGGAATCTCGAAAATCCGCTCGCTGCCGTGCAGATGGGGCTGATCTATGTCAATCCGGAAGGCCCCAACGGCAATCCGGATCCAATCGCGGCGGCCAAGGATATCCGCGAGATTTTCGCTCGCATGTCCATGAACGACGAAGAGACTGTTGCGCTCATCGCTGGCGGTCATGCCTTTGGCAAAACCCATGGTGCCGGCCCTGCGTTTCATGTCGGGCCTGAGCCAGAAGCAGCCAGGATCGAGGAGCAAGGCCTCGGTTGGAAGAGCAACTTCGGCACCGGCAAAGGCGGTGACACGATCACTAGCGGTTTGGAGGTCACCTGGACTAACACGCCAACAAAATGGAGTAACAACTTCTTCAGGATCCTGTTCGGCTACGAGTGGGAATTGACGAAGAGTCCGGCCGGTGCATATCAATGGCAACCTAAAGGTGGCGCAGGTGCTGGCACGATTCCGGGCGCCTACGCTCCGTCCAAGCGTCACGCTCCAAGCATGATGACCACTGATCTTTCCTTGAGGTTCGACCCCGTCTACGAAAAGATTTCAAGGCACTTCTACGAGAACCCAGATCAATTAGCGGATGCATTCGCTCGCGCATGGTTCAAGCTAACGCACCGCGACATGGGTCCGCGCGCCCGCTATCTCGGTCCGGAGGTTCCTGCCGAAGAGCTCATCTGGCAAGACCCCATCCCCGCGGTCAATCACAAGTTGATCGATGAGAAGGACATTGTCTCCCTCAAGGACAGGATCCTTGCCTCTGGGCTGTCAATCTCACAACTGGTTTCGACCGCCTGGGCTTCGGCGGCCACCTTCCGTGGCTCCGACAAGCGTGGGGGTGCTAACGGTGCACGAATTTGCCTCGCACCGCAGAAGGATTGGAAAGTCAACCAGCCGGCCGAACTGGCGAAAGTGCTGACCATTCTCGAAGGTATCCAGAGCGAGTTCAACAGCGCGGACTCTGGCGGCAAGAAGGTCTCGCTTGCTGACCTGATAATTTTGGCTGGTTGTGCAGGCGTTGAGCAGGCTGCGAAGAATGCTGGTCATGATGTGACGGTTCCCTTCTCGCCGGGGCGCATGGATGCCTTGCAAGAGCAGACCGATGTTGTCTCCTTCGCCTTACTCGAACCCATCGCGGATGGCTTCCGCAACTACCTCAAGGCCCAATACACTGTATCAGCCGAGGCGCTGCTGGTTGACAAAGCGCAATTGCTGACGCTTACCGCCCCAGAGATGACGGTACTCATTGGCGGCATGCGCGTCCTGAACACCAACTTCGGTCAGACCCAGCACGGCGTTTTTACCCATAAGCCGGAAACACTAACTAGCGACTTCTTCGTGAATCTGCTTGACATGGGCACGGAGTGGAAGACGGTATCGGACACTAAGGACTTGTTTGAAGGGTGTGATCGTAAGACTGGCGAAGTCAAGTGGACCGGCACGCGTGTTGATCTCATCTTCGGTTCGAATTCCCAGCTCCGATCTCTGGCCGAGGTCTACGGAAGCACGGACGCGCAGGAGAAGTTTGTCCAGGACTTCGTGGCAGCTTGGACGAAGGTGATGAATCTTGATCGCTTCGACCTTGCCTGATCGTAGTATAAATGTTTTGAAGGTCTTCAAGCCCTTCAAAACAAACTTGGATTAGCTTTAAAAATCGTAAACATGGTTAGATACTGATGAGACATCAAAATCTAGTAACCAAGGTAAACTTAAATGGGTGTATCTGCAAAGGAGAAAGGTATCTTTGTGAGATCTGGGGCAACGAAGTTGCAGTAGAAAAGTAGGCGGTGGAACTCTTGTTTGTTGTGTTTAGGAGACAACTCTCATAGATAAGAAATAGTTAATTCTCTAAATTTTTATAACTCAATGCATACTTTAAGTACCATCTTACATTTAATAAGATGATTTCTCCTGCAAAGTATTTCTATTTAAAGAGATTTGCTGGCATATGTATACTTTTAAATTTCTACTTATTTCAATGAATCCCTCTCATTATTTTTTGCAACGGAACCATTAATTCCATAGCCCAACTGAGCAAGTCCTATTAAACTGAATTTGGATCTAGAAAATAAAAGTCTTTGTATACATCTCCATCTTGTTGAAAAGAAATTCAAATAGATTAATTAAATCCCCAAGTGATGAGAAAAACCAATTTCAGAATCTGTCGGAACTACTATAAATCAAAAAAACAAATACATTACATTTAATTTTTCAGAGGGGTAATTATGAGAAGAGGATTTGTTATTTTCATGGTCTTATTTAGTGTATTTCTTGCAATAGGATGCACAGGGAGTAATAAAGGACAAACAACAACTCCAGCTGAAACACCTGGAGTAACTCCGGTAAATACATCTGTACCAACTCAAAATGCATCCGGTGCTCCAGTTAGAATATCTCAACCCACACCTGGCAAAATTATCGATGTATCGATTAATAATTTTGCCTTTAACCCAGCATCAGTAACAATATCAACAGGTGATACCATCAGATGGACAAATAAGGATTCTGCTACTCACACAGTAAAAGGGTCTTCTTTTGAGTCCGGATCACTAGCACAAGGAGATACTTATGAATTCACGTTTACAGAACCTGGAGCGTATGATTATACTTGTTCGATCCACCCTTCTATGAGAGGGACCGTAACAGTTGTGGAGAAGAAGTAAGAACTAAAGACAGATCTATAAATGATTGATTTAGTCTCTTGAGTAATAAGCAGTATACTTATTACTTAAGAATTTTTCAATAAAGCACAGATTTTTAGTAAATATTTTACGTTTCTGGTTTCTGTCAGGTCTACAAGGCTGAAAGATAATGCTTATTTTCGGAAGGCAGCTAATACTAATATTCTAATTTATACAGTATTAGCCCCCATTATTAATTTGACAGAACTCATTTTTACAACACAATAGACTCAGAATAAGACTGGACTGAAAAGCAGTATATAAATTGTAATGCCTAGAAGAAAAGTTACCGTCCAAAGGAAAATTTCAAGATCCATATTTATTTTTACTTTCCACTTCCATTGATTGGTAACAAATAGAGTTCCAGTAAGAATTGTCAGAATACCAAGAAGCATATGCAGGCTCAGAAGCAAATTATAATTCGGAAGTGTGAGACCTCTTGATTTATTGTACAGCATATAGAATACTGCAGGTAATGCCAGATAAAAGGCAATTGATGCAATTTTCCCATGATAGGTTAGGCTCTCTTTTCTCCTATAAATTGCGTATAAGAGAAAAGAAAAAACTAATATCTGAATTAACAGTGAGATATCAGATAGTATAAAGGGCCTTGAGCCTAGAAACATATTTCTTTCCTCCAAGAGATAACTGCGTTTTCTTAAAAATTGAGTAATATCATGATTCCAGTTCAACCTTTTTGTTTTTGATCTTTAATTAAACTGTTTAACACTTCTGATAGAAATACACTACTGGCTTTATATTTTGGCACATACATTTTGCAATATTCTCTATACTATATGGAACTTTAGAAAAGCTACCTAAGAGGATTTTGCAGATAGGCCCAATAATAAGAAGCCCGATATCACTGCATCCCATTTACTTTATTCCCTAAATATAATCCTTTGAACAGTGTTCCCCCAAACACTATTCAAAGAAGGATTGATGATTATTCAGGCAATCTTTATGTGGTAGATTTCAATTTACCCCCTGCCCCGACTTCTCAACTCCAGAATATACTAATTATTTAAATTATTTTAAATTATTTATATCAAAAATTGTTTTCAAAAAAATATTATTTTCAAGCCTAAGATTTCAAAGCAAGAAATAATTTTTTTATATATATTGAGCTCATCCTAAAACCAAGTTTCTTCTTAAATTAAGAAAAATTTCAGAACTATATTCCGCAACAAGAAACTCAAGCGATTGTTCAAAATTCGAGACTAAGGGAGTCAATTTTGGGTTTCGGGATGAGCTCATTTGCAAAGGAATTTATCCCAAAACTCAAAACCTACTTTTTTTAAGCTCATTTTCGAAATAATCAATTGAGCTCCTGATCATGAAAATAATTATAGGACTCTTATAAAGATAGACTCAAGAATTATTTTTAATGTGGGTAGTGCGCCGAAGGTTCTGTAAATTATAAATTCCAAAATTTAGATACAACTTAACATTTTGTTTGAAGTGTTAGGTTTTTAACTGAAAAATCCGGAAAAACTCTTATTTTTGACTGGAAAATTGAAGTAAAACACAACAATTTCAATAAAATGTTGTCTTCCTTGGATATAGAGGTTTTACCCAAAATTTCCATTTAAAGGAATTAGATAGCATGTTACTATTTTTGATTTCCTTTTTATTTCATTATATCCTTAGAACAGATTTTATGCAACGGAACCATGTTTTTGTTTAGATTCTGTTAATTGCTACTTCTCTGGAATTGTTTGGTAAAGTGAAATAAAAAGTTGAGCCTTTGCCTAATTCAGATTCTATCCATATTCTCCCACCATGCCTTTCTACAATTTTCTTACAAATTGCAAGCCCTATTCCTGTTCCTGGGTATTCTTCTCTTTTGTGCAGTCTTTTAAAAACTTCGAAGATTCTCTCAGAGAACTTTAGATCAATTCCAATCCCGTTGTCCTGCACTGAAAATAGCCAGTGATCCTCTTGTTTCTTCGCAGAAATATAGATTTTTGGTATCTCTTCACTGTGAAATTTAATCCCATTGATAATCAGATTCTGAAATAGCTGACCTAGCTGGGTATTATCTGCTATTACCTCAGGCAAAGGATCATGAGATACGGTAGCTCTATTTTCTTTAATATATAATTCTAAATTAAACAGTGTCTGATTCAAAACGAATTCAGAATCTGTAGGTTCAAGATTTCTGGCTCTTGTAGTTACTCGAGAGAATTCTAAAAGGTCATTTATCAAGACTTGCATGCGTGAAGCCCCGTCAACTGCAAAGTAGATGTATTTATCAGCTTTTTCATCAAGTTTGCCCTGATATTTCCTTTGTAAAAGTTGCAGATAACTTGAGATCATCCTCAATGGTTCCTGCAAGTCGTGGGATGAAACGTATGCAAATTGTTCTAATTCTGCATTTGATTGAGCAAGTTCTTCTAATTTCAATTTTAATATTTCTTCTGCTTTTTTACGTTCAGTAATATCACGTGCAGCTGCAAAAACACCTATAACCTTGCCAGATTCATCCTTATAAACTGAAGCATTGTATAAAACAGGGGTTATATGTCCGTCCTTATGCTTAATCTCAAGAGGATAATCTCGCACTTCACCTTTTACAAATGCCTGCCTATATCCTTCACGAGCTTTCTCAGGATCAGTGAAGTAATATGAAAAATCAGTTTCAATTAATTCATTTTTGGAATACCCAGTAATCTGTTTTGTAGCTTCATTTACATCGGTTATTTTTCCATCAGGTCCGATGGTAACCAAAGGATCCAAGCTGGCTTCAATCAAACTGCGGTTATAAATATTTGATAGCCTAAGAGCTTCCTCTGCTTTTCTACGCTCAGTAATATCGATGCTCATGTGGAGGATCATGAATGAACCATCAACGTTGGTGAATGGAAAGTTGTAGACATCAATAGTGCTGCCGTCTGGTGCGCATATCTCCCAGTTGTGAGGTTGACCGGTTTCAAGCACTTTATAGGATTCACAGAATTCACACGGCTGAGTGAATCCAAAGCAATATTCATAACAGTACTTACTAGTTGATTCACCAAATTTTTCACGGAAACCGCGGTTTGTAAAAGCTACTTGATAGTCAGATGTTAACAAGCATATCATTATAGGCAGCGTTTCAAGAACATCAAAGAGCCGCTGCCGTTCAGCCTCGACAGCTTTAGCAACCTTAAGACGTGCTTCACTCTCTAGTTGAGCCTCCCCAGCCCGCTTGCGCTCGATGGCAACTGATACTTGACCGGCAACTGTGCTCATTAGGGCAAGTTCGTCCTCTGTGAAGCTCTTTTTACTCCTTATGCCAAAGGAAAGAGTGCCTATTGTATTCTCTCCAATATGGAGTGGCTGACAGGAATAAGCCTGAATACCCATCGACCGTACAAGATCTGCCCGCATGTCTCCATTATGCTGCACGTCCTCGGAAACAATACGTTGACCATCAAGAGCCACAAAGCCACAAATGGCTGATCCTTTATCCAGCCACTCCATTCCTTTAGCTGTCTCCTCATTTATCCCAGCATAAGCATTGAGACGAAGTCTGTCCTGACCCTCGTCTAAAACGTAGTTAAAGAATACATCACAGTTCAGGTGGCTCATGATCCTCTCGGCTATGGTCTGGATCATTTTCTCGGGGTTCGTACTCGAAAGGAGAAGGGCATTAGCCTCACTTAGTTGCTTAAAGCGTTCTTCACTTTTCCTTATTGTCTCCTCTGCCTTTTTGCGCTCTGTTATGTCATCGAACAAAGTATATACCTGAAATGGCTTGTTTTCTCCTACTCGAAATAGAGGCACAGCATTGATGTTAATCCAGCGATAGCATTTTTCCCTTGGGTTGTAAACTCCCATTACTACGTTTTGAACCTCACACCCCGCCCGCAGGGATAACATTGCAGGATGTTCTAAACCTGGGAACGGAGATCCATTCTCTCGGATAGTATAGTACTCTTCACCCACAGATAAGCTACCTAAGAACTCTGATTGAGTCTTACCAAGAATCCTCTCGGCTCCGGGATTCATAGAGATAATCTTACCCTCAGAATCTTGGTAAACTACTCCTTGAAGCATGGATTCAAATATAAGTCGATAATGTTGCTCAGATCGACGAAGTTCCTCAGACTGTACCTGAAGATTCTCATAAGCTTGACGTAATGCTTCCCTAGTCCACTTGTGCTTGGAGCTTTCTATTTGCTCCCATTTTCCTTCTCTTTTGATTAAAGAAAACTGATGATTAGTGACCACATCAATGATCTCGGGTGCACTACATTTATCGAGGCAATAGGTGCAGAGAGCTAGCATATGGTAATTTCCAATAACACTATCTATTTCTTCCTTATAACTTATGAAATCATTCCAACCCTGTTTTTCAAGCCAAAAAGTATTTCCTGTCAGCCTTAATCCTTCATAGCCATTTTCTAGAGCTTGATTGAGTTTTTTAATCCAGCCATTCAATACCCTACTCGAATCAAAAAAACTATCTTTCATATACCAATCAACATATGAAATAACTTCAAGTTGCCCTTTCTTTAAATAGATATCAATATCAGGAACAGCTCTTCGAAGGACTTCTTTTGCTTCTTCTGCTCCAAAAGGTTGCGATGTAACCCACATGCAGAATTCATTATTTTTCAGTCCTGCTTTGAAATAAGGAACAAGTATGTCCAGCAGGTCTTCCTTAGTCTGGTAGAACTGACAGAAATGCGTTCCCCAAGGCACATCTCCTATAATATCAATTCCAGATGTTCTCATGTTTTGATTCATATTGCGTCTCCTCCGGCCACCAAAACCTTATAGAGTAGGTAATTCTACAGTTTCAAGCCAGAACTTTGCTATGGATTTAACTGCATTTATGAACTGATCAAAGTCAAGCGGTTTGTTGACATAAGCATTAGCATGAGAACTATAAGCTGCAAATACATCTTTTTCAGCTCCGGAAGTAGTTAAAACTACTACCGGTATATTTTTAAGGTTAGTGTCTTCTTTTATTTCTTGAAGAACTTCACGCCCATCCTTTTTAGGGAGATTCAAATCCAGAAGAATTATATCCGGACGTGGAGCATCCAAAAACTGTCCCTGTTTATTTAAAAATAGGAGCGCCTCTTCACCATCTTCTGCAATATGGAGATTTTTTTCTATTTCTATCTCTTCAAAAGCTTCTTCAACTAAACCAGCATCGCCTTCACTATCTTCTACTAGAAGAATTTCTACACCTCTGCCTATAATAACCATTTTTAAATCTTCCAAAATATCTATTGGTTGTCTCTCTGTTAAATAATTAATCGCAAACAATTTCGTTTTGGACAAATAAATATCTAAATTAAGGTGCCTTAAGATTTATTAATTTCACAAAATAAAAATCTTTCGAAAAGCATCCATAAAATAGACTCACGTTTGTCTGAGTTTATTTATATTTGAAAAATAATAGAAAAGATTTGATCACATACATAGATTTTGAGACAAAATATCTCCATTTCTCTGTTTTATTTGTATTTCCTGTACTAGCTTAGGTAGCTTCTTTACTGGGGTACGTGCCACCCCAGACCAGATATCTGTCTATCAATAGCTTGTGTTGTTAAGGATGATGCTACAACGTCCAGAAAAACGATAAATCTGTTTTTTTTGCGGGGAAAAGAAAGGATACAAAGTTAATCATACTTTACAGAACGTTCAATACTTTCAGTACACAACCAATCTATATTCCTA
>DASXVB010000205.1:0-3389 GCA_036504475.1 Methanosarcina sp. | reverse complement strand
ACCCTTTCTTCTAACTTCCCTTCCGCAAGGGCGTTTGTTACCCTTATAGTCTCTTTGATAGGGACAATAACAGCTTTAAGGATTTCATTAAGGCCTATAGGTATTTCCCTGAAATCTATTTCCACATCAGTATCTGCTCTGACATCGAGTTTTCCATTAACCGCATCCTGTGCAATATTTTTGAAATCTTCAACAATTTCGTTTATTGGAGTTGTGATAGAGCGTGCAATTAAGTAAGCAAGGCAAGCCATAAACAAGATTGATATTGCAGAGATAATAATAAGTCTATTCCGAAGATCAGTGACGCCTGCAAGCATTTCTTCTTTCGGAATTACAAGCACAAAAGAGAGATTCCCGGTTCGTACAGGCTCGTAAAACATTATAACGTTTTTTCCTGTAGTAGGATCTTTAGAATCAATATATCCTCCGATTCCGTTTTCTATGTCTTTTGCTACACTATCGATTTCTTTCAAATTTAAATCAGATAGATTTTTCTTACCAATCCAATCTTTGCGGGTAGGATGAGAAAGCAGTATTCCAGTATTGCTTACCATGAAAGCATAGCCTGTGTCAAAAGCCTTAATTTTACTTACCTTCTCGTCAACATATTGTAGAGGAACATCAACCCCTGCTATTCCAATAAAATTACCATTCTTAAAAATAGGAGATACATAACTTACCATGAAAGTATTTTCATAAAAATATGGCTCTGTCAAGATGCTTGTCTCTCTTGCTTTGGGCAGCTGGTAATAATCAGATGAAGTATAATTTTTCAGAGGTATCACAGTAAGATTATCTCTTATCCTATTACAGTAAGGAACGAATCTACCTGTTGCATCATGCCCTGGAGCATTTACATATTCTGCATCTCTCCCATCAAAGGCGTTCGGTTCATATCCTACATAGACCCCTACAAGATTTGGATTTTTTTTAAGGTTATTTTCAAGGATACTAATTACTTCACTCCTGTTGAAAGCTTCATAACTTTCCATTGTATTAGCAAGGGTTTCTGCAACTGCTCTGTTTGCTTTCAGATCTGAGTCAAACTGGTTTGCATAATTTTTTGACATTTCGGTTGATTTTTGGTAAGCCAATTTTTCTTCCTGGGAAGTCACTGTATTTATAATTATAGCTGTAGAAATAGCCAAAATAAGAAAAACACCCACCACAATGCAAATAACCAGCTTTGATTTTAGGGGAAAATCTTTGAGTCTCATAGTCTCTAAACTCCAACTGACTTCGCAGAGACAAAGCAGGGATTTCTCTTGTTCTGCCTGAAAAAAGTCTAGCCTTAGGTTTCAGTCGCTTGTCTATACGAATTTTTATAGTGTATAAAAAGCTCTTTACCCCAACGGAGAGCACTCTGATCGAAACTCATCACTACTTTATGATCATATCTTCCTTGTTTTTCAAAAAGACAGAGGTACATGAATTTTTCAGTAACAACAATAGTTGGAAGCTTCAAGTTTTCATCACAGATCTGAACAGTAGTATTTTTGGAATTAAGTAGGGATTCAAGTTTATCCGCAAAATCTTCTGTTAGTCTCTCAAATATTGCTCTTGTAAGCATCAGTTCCATCTCAGCTCCATCTTCTGCAAGTTTTGAGTATAGAAGTGGATAAAGGGGATGGTAGTAAGTTAGATAACTCATTATATATCTTGATTTTACAAGATTCTCTGTAAATTCTCGTGGGAGGTCAAATAGATGGTTCAGGTCAGGTTCAATTACTCTACATTCTCCTATTTCCCCAAGACGCATGAGAAGATTGTTAGGGATTACACTTGTTTCCCTATTTGCCCAGTACTCTTTATTCTCCTCAATGACTCCAAGTATATTCAGAAGGGGGAGCATATTTCCTACAACAAGTTTCCCAATATCTGAAAGTCTGTAGGTATCATTTTCATGAAGAATCAGTCCTTGATTTTTGAGTATTTTTATTTGGGGCATTATTGATTTAGAGGTCACGTTAAGAGAAGTTTTTATTTGATCAATGTCTCGAGGTCCTTCTATAAACAAAAGTAGTAAGCTTTTTCTTTTTTCAGAAAGCCAGATAGTATCGCATAACGACGAACTCATTGCTATTATATAATTCAAAACAATATTATAAATATATTCTTTCAGAATTTGTCTAATTTCGTTATCATTCACCATATTTTATATAATGCAGCCTTCTAATTGTAATAGATACTATGGCATTATATATGGGAACAGTTGACTTAATTCCAATAACAATTCGTAACATTAATTAAACCTCGATTTTCAAAAATCAGTCATAAATTGAATAGACCTTATCGATCAGTTGACCGGAATAACTTGCCTCAGTTCATATAAGCTCAAGCGAGAAAATATCCTTTTCTGTTGTTCTAATAGAGATTTATTTCAATCTCGATCTTGAATATTCATCGTATGAACTACAACTATCAATAGTAGTCCTATTATATCTACCAGAAGTAGAGGCGTTTTACCTTTGACTTTCTTGTCAGCACCATATCCGCACATTCCTAATGTTTCTGTGGTTTTAACGGACTGACTATTTAAAACAACTTCACTCAACTCTTGTTCTCTACCATATTCAATTCTTAATTTAGTTTTCAGTTCAGTATTTATTGTTCCCAAACCTATCAAATTTTGAATATATTTAAAAATGTGTATCTGAAAAGTTTTTAAGTTATTAATTTGAAGTAATTGAAAATTTTAAAGACATATGAAAATCTCTTCACTACTGCATTGACTTATACCTACTTCTTTTACCTGAAGATTTAGAAAATGCTAGTCAAATTGGGCTATATATTATTAAAACCATTAATATATTACTCTTTAAGTGATTGAGAGTAAATCCAATAAGGAAAATTGCTTAAAGAAAAATAACTGCCATTTTTCCAGAGAGGGTTAAAATTAGTTAAAAATGGCAACAAAAATGAGATACAACTACTGAAAAATGGAAAAACGAAAATGGCACTATAAAGCAAGTATAATTAAATTGTTGTATTCTCTGAGAGGGAGATTTATAGATGTGAATGTTAGTTGTTTTGGATCCAGATAGTTGGAAACATTGCAAAGACATTCTCTCCTTCTTAACTGTTAAACAAGGCAATTGACTGGAAATTACACTTGAGTTGGAGCTTAATGCAGATGTTTTAGTCAGCGGAGATTGGGCTCATATACTTAAGCATTCAAACTTTTCGAGAAATAAATTGCTCAAAAGTATTGTAATTCATACAATACTGAGTCGAACAACAAATTAATAGAGGTTTAACAAAAATGGCAAACCAAGAAATTTTTGATAAGTTACGCGATGCGATCGTTAATCAAAACGTCGCAGGTACTGCCGAGCTCTGTAAGGAGGCTCTGGCTTCAGGAGTTCCAGCTCTTGACATTATTACAAAAG
>DASXVB010000204.1:0-5727 GCA_036504475.1 Methanosarcina sp. | reverse complement strand
GGAGATGATGCTTGCGATGGTGGAATTTACAAAGGTTCTTATGCTGTACTTGGCGGAGTTGACAAAATCCTGCCTGTAGATATAAAAATCCCTGGAAACCCTCCCTCTCCGAAAGAAATCCTGCGAGGGATTTTTGCCTTAATAAAGAAGGCCTCGGGATAATCTACATAATTCCGTAAAAACTTTTTAGAAAAAAGTTTTATCAAAATCTGGTAAAAAGAGAGGGCTCAGATAAACCTCTTTTTATCTCGTAGTTGACACAGTTTAATATCTTCAAAGAAACTACAAAATTATATATAAAATAAAATATTATCCCACGTGCTTTGCCTCTTTCTGAAAAAGGTGCCTTCGAGAGGAAAGTTCCAGATGAATTTGTGGGAAGAAGCTACAAACTTGCTGGATGCCTTCAAGGACAAACAGTACATAGCTTGATCGTGCCTGGGATTTCTAAAATGGCGAATACTGCCTTATTTTTATCATTAGGATTGGATACTTTTTCAGAGAATAGGGGAAGGTAGCAAAATTCTGCTGCTAATAATTCAACATCAAAATTTAAAGAATATTGTTTTTCTGGAGAGAAAGGGCTGAAATACAGAAAAAACCGTAAAAATCCCTTTAAAGTCAAAAATGAGCTTAAAAACAATTTTAAGGGATTATTCTGGAAATAAATAAGTGAAAAGTTGACTAAATAAATTTTCATAAAGATATTTCTGAAATAGGAAAAAGCTAGAAAAAGGCATTTAACTTAAAAAAAGTAAATGCTTTTTGGAAAAGAATATAAAGGATCAATTGGAAAATAGCGCAGTAATGTCGCAAGAAATTCCTTCAAAGTTCTTCTGGAGGATTAAATATTTTTGCCAACTGAATTGCTTTCTGAAAAGAAATAAGGGGGAAATATCTCTTCTATATTTTAACAGCTTCCGGGGAAATTGGTTAAAATGAAAATATCACTTATCGATCTGGCGTTTCTTTCTGAAAAAAGGAAAGATGTATTGCTCCTGCTAGAAGAAGGGCCTAAAACTGGGGACGAAATAAAAACAGCCCTGAACGTCAACTCAACGTCGATCATGCCCCAGATCAAAAAATTAAAAGAAGGACGCCTGATAGTACAGGATGATAGAAGTACCTACAAGCTCTCGGAGATTGGAGAGATAGTAGTCGAAAAGATGGAACCTTTACTGAATACTGTAAGGGTCTTTGAGGAAAATTACGATTATTGGACAAACCATGACTTTACCGCAATTCCCGAGTTTCTCCTTAACAGGATTGAGGAACTGGGAAATTATTTCATGCTTGAACCAGACCTTAACCGGCTTTTTGAAGTACCTGAAGATTTTAAAAACAATCTTCTGGAATCAAGGCATGTAAAAATGTTTCTTTCGTATTTTAATCCTCTTCATGTTGAAATGTACTCGGAACTTGCAAGAAAAGAGGCTGAAATGTGTCTTATCCTGACAGAACCCGTTTTTGATAGGATGAAAGTGGATTACCATGAAGATCTAAAATCTCTCATGGAATCAAAACATGTTGAAGTTTATATTTGTGATAAAAATGTAACCCTCAAAGATGTAGTGACTGAACGCTTCTGCTCGCTTGTGCTTTTCGATAAAAAGGGAAAATTCGATCATCAACGCTTAATGAGCTTTGACGAAAGCGCACTTCAATGGTGCGGAGAGCTTTTCTCATACTATAAAGACATGTCCATGCGATTGGAGAAATTATAACTACTCTCTTGAAGTTAAGAGGAGTCTTCTTCAAGATATTTTTCGATCAAAGCTCTGAATTTGTGGATGTCTATAGGTTTGGAGACATAGTCCACGCAGCCCATTTCTATGAAATGTTCTTCACTGCCTTTCATAGCATGGGCAGTAACCGCTATCACAGGGATATCTGCAGTATCAGGATTTTTCTTAATTCTGTCGAGAACTTCAAGCCCATCCATCTTTGGAAGTTGCATATCCAAAAGAATAATATCAAATTTTTTTTCAGCAAGGCGCTCAAGAGCCTTTATTCCATCCTCAGCTTTAGTTACGTTATATTCGTAGAATTCCAGAAGATCCAGAACCAGTTCCATGTTCATGGGATTATCTTCGACAATCAGGATTTTTTTCATCATCACGCCTCTTCAGCATAGAATTGTTTTATCCTAATAATTAATTCTTTTCTTCCGAAAGTGCTCTTTTTCATAATAGAAATGAGATGTCCCTTCAGTTCATTGTTCAATTCTTCAAGATTCTTCTCAGTGAACTCGCTGGAAGTGCATACAATCAGAGGAATGCCTTTTGTGCGTACATCGGCCCTCAGGCTGGATATAATGTCAAATCACTGATTTCCGGCATCATGAGGCAAGAATCTGGATTTCAGACTGCGGCTCTGAAAAAAGCTTTTGTAGGCCTTCTCTCCCGCTGTAAACTTTGATAGCCTCAAAGCCTTCTGACTCAATCATCGAGTTCAGCAGTTCTACATTATTTTCATCATCGTCTACTATAAGAACTTTCGGATATTCAAACCAGAACTTCCGGTAATCTCCTGAGAGAAGTTATCAGTTCATTTTTTTTATCGGTTTTGTAAAGGAATATGGTGCTCCTAGAGTACTTTTCTTGACAGATTCGATAAAGCTCGAATCAAGCTTTTTTTTCCAGAATGATTGTACCTGAAATTTCTTTATTCTCGGGTGCAATCCTATATTCCACAGTATTTTCTGGTCAAAAGTTTATTTCTTAACACTATTCAGTAGCTTTTGACAGTATGTTGATTTTTTATGTAAAGTCACAAATCCCAAAAAGTGAGGTTTCTGGGAATAAAATACAGCTTCAAGAGACCCTGTTTTCATACAGTGGGGGAAATCTGACATTAAATCTACAGCAAATTCGCGACGATGCCCAAATTGTGGGGAATATTTGAGCATATGCAGAGCTTTTAAAGTAAAATCTATGGATTGATTTGTTTCTAAAGTAACTTCTCTTTTTACCACAAAAGTAAACTAACTTTACAAAATTTCGATTAAAATGAGAAAGTTTAATACTATCACACAAATATAAATTCTTGATATTTTATATGTAAAACTTGAATGTGTGAGTGTAGACCATGAAAACTAACAAAAAACTAGCATTAATATCGGTAGTGCTGATTTTGTTTTTAATCATTATTTCATCTACTGCATCAGCTGCTACCCTAAACGTAGGACCTAAAGAAAAGTACAAGACAATTCAAGATGCTGTTAATCATGCTCACGAAGGAGATACCATTATTGTTAATTCTGGGACCTATCATGAGAATGTTAATATTACAAAAAGTAGCTTAACATTTCTTGGAAAAGGATATCCGAAGGTTGACGGATTCTATGATTATACTGACCCTTATAGTGAATTCGGACAAAGCGATATTAATATCAATGGATTCTCTATCATTAAAAAAGGAATTGATTTAGGTGGCAAAGCGGTAAGTGGTCAAATAATAAGAAATAATTATTTCAGTTCCTGTAATGCTTATATTAGTGGAGAGGTGTCTTCTGGTACTATCAAAAACAACGATTTTACAAAAGGCGGGATTGTTTTAAGTGATTCTTCTGTAGAGGTAATTGGAAATAAAATTAAGAACGCGGATATTGGAATAGTGTTGTATGAAGGAGTTGGAGGAGGAACAGTTGCAGACATTTCAGAAAATAAGATAACTGGCTGTAATGTAGGAATTAAGTTTTACGGAGCCAGTAGTTCTGATGTTTATGATAATTACTTTAACAACAAAAAGAACATACTATTCGATTCGTCATCGAGTTACAGTGCAAATTCCTGGAATACTACTAAGACTCCAGATTATAATATTGTTTTAGGACCTTACATTGCCGGGAACTTCTGGGGCGCTCCTAATGGCAAAGGCTTCTCTCAGACAGCTTCTGATAAGAATTATGACGGAATTGCAGATTCCCCCTATGTTATAGACAGTAAAAATATTGACTATTTACCTCTGGTTGCTATTAAATCTCCGGTAACTTCTTTTACAATGTCAAAATCAAAAGGAAAAGCACCATTAACGGTCTATTTCACCGATACAAGTAAAGGAGTAAATATGACAGAAAAATGGAGTTTTGGAGACGGAGCCACTTCCACTTTAAAGAATCCATCAC
Source organism: Methanosarcina sp. (assembly GCA_036504475.1). Classification (GTDB taxonomy): domain Archaea; phylum Halobacteriota; class Methanosarcinia; order Methanosarcinales; family Methanosarcinaceae; genus Methanosarcina. Next base: position 1,601 of record DASXVB010000204.1, on the reverse strand, counting down.
ACAAATATACAAAAACTGGAAAGTTTAAGGTTACTTTGACGGAAACTAATAAGATAGGAAGCAATTCAAAGAGCCAATTTGTAACAGTTACTAAATGAGGAAATTATATTTCCTTTTACTAATTTTTTAAAAATTCTGGCTTCCTTTACGTAAGAAGGCCAAAACTCACAAGTGTAAACCCACCAATTAAGGAAATCGAAGAGATAAGCCAGCCAGTAAAAAGTTGCACTGCTTCAAAGAAAATGAATACACAAAGTACTAGATCGGCCAGCATATATCCAAGTGCAATTTATGGGCATGCAATCGTTATCATGAGACTTTTTTAGACGTCAAAATTTAATCTTTTACTATTTTATGTTTTTTATTCCTATACTTTTCATATTTTTGGAGCTTGCTTTATCAGATGAACGTGGCACACCTGCCAGCTTGATCCTATGAAGGATTCACTTACGGCTATAATCTTTTCCAAGCGGTTTACTAAAAGTTCTGTAAATTCTAATATGCTCTGTGCTTTTTTCTTCACCACAAAAAACAGATTTTTAATATTTACTAATAATAGGTTTTACAGTAAAACCAATGCATCGAAATTTAATTTACCACTTTAAAAATCTGGTTATCCAGCTTTAATTTACCATTTAAAAAATTTGGTTGCCCATTTTACATTTCTTCTCAGCAGATATTTTCTTAATTCGTCGACTCCAAGCAATAAAACTGCAAAAGGAACAGCAATCAGCAAATATCTGAGATCGAGGGGATGAGTATTAAAAATAAGATTTGCAGACGGATTCCAAATAATTAATGCGAGAATCAGGAGTTCGGTTGCAATCCCTACCAAAACCATACGATTACTGAATAAACCTATTGTGAAGGCTGATTGAAACCGAGTTCGGGAAGCAAAAACGTTAGCAATCTGGCATATAATCACTGCTGAAAAGAAAGCGGTTATTGACTGCATATAAAGAGGATTGTTATTTGCAAGCTGTTCGCCAAAACTCCACCCCCCTTCAAAAAGTACGGCAAAATAGCAAAAGAAGCCTGCTGCAGCTTCGATGGGTCCTTTTAGTCCGTAAGCTGTAAGGAGCACCTGAGGAGTTAACAATTTTTCGTTCCTAGGTCTGGGAGGTCTTTTCATAATATCCTCTTCTCCTTTTTCCTCCCCAAGAGCAAGTGCAGGCAGCATATCTGTACCAAGGTCAATTGCCAGAATGAGCTGTACTGGTATAGGAAGAGGCAGGGCAAAAAGAATGAAAGCTATATAAGGTAAAACTTCAGGAATGGTGTGAGTAATAATATACACAATGAATTTTTTTATATTGTCAAAAACCGTCCTGCCTTCCTCTACAGCATTCACAATAGTAGCGAAATTATCATCAAGCAGTATCATATCCGCAGCTTCACGAGCTACGTCCGTTCCGCTACCCATAGCGACGCCCATATCTGCATTCTTGATTGCAGGAGCATCATTCACCCCGTCGCCTGTCATGGTAACGATTTCTCCTTCGGCTTGAAAAAGCTGTACAATTTTTAGTTTTTGTACAGGGGAAGTGCGGGCAAATACAATGCTCGGATTTTTTAATCTTGAAGCAAGGTCTGCGTTTGAG
>DASXVB010000203.1:0-2366 GCA_036504475.1 Methanosarcina sp. | reverse complement strand
TCGACTGGCCTCAGTATGTCACTCCTGAGCATCCTCACGCCGACGAAATTCTCGAAAGAGACGTTTCAAATATACTGACTCATTTTTTCCGGAAGTACGGAATTAAAAGGGAACTTGATGAAACGATTCGCGAGATTAAGAGCGAGGCAGGTAAAAGCATAGAGAGTAAAAAAGAAGGTGCCAAAGGCTGGAATGAAGGTACTTCAGAAGAGGATATTTTCCAGGAAGAGGATTTTGAGGCAGAAAACTTTGAGGCAGAAAGTTTTGAAGCCGAAGAAATTGAAACCGAAGATCTAAAAACACAGAATTTCGAAAAAGCTGCCTCGAAAAAAGGAACTTCAGATAAATGAATTTTTTTTAATTCCTAGGTTAAAAACACAATTCCATAATCTAGTGATTTCTCTTATTTTTCTTCCTTAAACCTGCAATTTTCTCTGTTAACTACCTCAAAAAGCTGAAATAATCTTGAAAAACAGATTCTTTGGCATTTTTGCCAAAGAATCATTTTATTCATTTAATATTTTTTTTGTCGTCCATCATTATGCAGTTGATGTTTTCATGATTAATTTTCCAGTGCCGGAAGTGCTTTATGTTTTGTGCATCAAGCATGCTATTAACCTTACTGAATTACAAAAAAGGTATGATACGCCACTAAAAGTGTTTTGGAAATAAATCAACTAACTAATAGTGCACGACCTTGGTTTTATGACTTGGTTTTATGATTATGAAAGCAATTCTAGACAAATCTAAGAATCGAGAATGAAAATAATTTTTGGGATGAGCTCAACCGAAAAATAGAGTTGATAAATCGCATTATCATCAACGGTTACTGGGAAGTTTTTAATCTTCGCAATAAAGTAACGGGGGCATTTGATTGAAGTATCCATGATGTAGCTGGCTTGTAGAAACCACGTACAAAAGTTTAGATATTCTTTCATTTGACTTTGAAATCATATCTCAGTTTACGATAGACTGACTAAGGAGATACATGTATGGTTCATATGCATACTTCTTATGCATAAATCATTATCGAATCAAGTCTTGCAGTACCTAACTTTGTCCAGTAGTCGCAAGTGATACAGTACTGGATCTCTCCATCTGAGCTTACTTTTAGCTTATCATGGCATTTTGGACATATTTTTAGACTTTTCGTAAATAAACCCCCTTTTATACTAAAATAAATTCTATAGGATTTACTCAGTAGAGATGAGAAATCAATATCATTAAACATTTAACTTTTTAAACATAAGTTTAAACCACAACTTCTAATGTACTTGGTTTTGCACTTTGTGTGTATAAGTCATATCGTTTATTGGCAAATCACATAACCAGTTGAACCTATCAGCCCTATACAACGTGGATTATGCACCCAGTAAAGAAGAAACTTCACCCTCCTTCAGCTTATATTGAAACTCTAAAAGACACTTGAGGGTACAGTATACAGCTTTTCCTTCCACGTTTTCCAGGACTACAAATTCATTCCCGCAGATTGGACAATTTTTTCTTATATAATTCATTAAACTCATCTCTTCTCTTCCTAACTCTCAGTTTCTGTAATCTTTTCCAAAGATGAGAACTGTATTTTTTGACTCAAGAAGCGATCTCAGCTAAATAACTTACAAGCCACATTTGTAGAAGGCATCGTGTAGCCGCACACAATTAATTTACTTTATCAAAAAATGTACAATTGAGTACACCGACCGGATAAATATCAATCTGATTTTTAAAGAGTTTGTGTTGTGAATATTTTGTAAAGGCATAGAAAAACCTCTAAATGATAGTCTAGAATCGAGCCGGACTAAACGAACCGGCATCGCTGCGTAGCTGTTCCACTGTTTCAGCAATTGTTTTGTCCAAAGTGTGAATTTACCGCTTGAACGGACAAAGCTGATTCTGAGCTTCTGATCCACTGACATTAATTAATTCACGATTGTGAACTTATAATTCATAATTATATTTTTTTAATATTTAAACCTCTTTTTTCGGGCAAAATGTGCCTGAGAAATCTTAACTAGTAATTGGTGGGGTATTGTCTTACCTGTAGATGGTAGATAGAAAAAATAATAGAGAAGCCTGATAGAAAAAAGTAACAAACAAATTCATGTTAATATTAAGAAAAAATGAGTATTATAGTAAATATTCTCTGGCCCAAAGAATGCTTCTCTGAATCCAGGACACAACACAAGAGAGCAAACAACGTTGTGTGGGCCAGATGAATTGGAGTTTTTTTCAGAGTTTCAGGACTTTTGCGGCTTTTATAGCATTAGAAACCATAGCCTCGATATCCATTTTTCTTTCCTCAAGTACGATAAGGTCATATTTTGCCCCTATTTCGGGCTTTTCAGGAACAGCAGTACAGCTGCCTG
>DASXVB010000202.1:0-5968 GCA_036504475.1 Methanosarcina sp. | reverse complement strand
ACTTAAGATCCGGTATCGAAGGATTTCGTGGGTTCGAATCCCACCCCTCGCACTAAGCTTTTTGTCTACTTGCTTGTGATTTTAAACCTACTTGAGCCAGATTATCATTTTCTGTCACTGTAAATTTCATGGTGAATTCTGTGCCCATTGTTCCTTTTCAATTCAAACTTTCCATCTAATTGGTCTACAAGAGGAGTTACAAGCTGAAACCTAAGATTATCTAGAGTATAAATATCAAGATTTTCAGGAATGCCTACGCCATTATCTGAAGCGGTTAGAATGAAGTTAGTGCTCTTACAAGCTTCGGTTATTCTCAAACACGGGGATGTACTCGTGTTTCATAACTGATTGATAGCACCCATAATATAAAAAAATAAAACAGTAAAACCAGAAAAAGAAAAAATTGTGATAAAAAAATTAAAAAGGGAAACTGAAAGCAATTTAAAGTTTGAGTTCCGTAGCCATTTTTTGGAAAAACTTTCTTTTGTTAGTGGTAATGAAAATCCTGTTTTCGTGTCTGATGAGTTCTTTTTCTTTCAACATTTCTAGATATTTTTGGGAAATATTAAAGTTTAGATTTGCCTCAGATACAATAGAGTTTTCTTCGCCCCGTTCATTGCTACTCTTAAAATATCTATGGAGATATCAATCCTGATCCTTCTTTTAATACTAACTCCTCCCCATAACTAATGAGCCTGTTTCAAAACTATCTCTAATCCATCTAATATTTCGTAGTAGGTAAATTAAGATCAGCAGGACTAAACAGAATACCTGCTTTGGTCAAAAACATGAGTAGTCGAAATTTTGAAACCAGCTCAATTCAAAAAACAACTATAGAAGTTCGACATTAGTCGCAAAAAACTTTAATCCCTGCAAACTTCGCAGTAACTAGATAAGTAACAACCACATTCCTTTTTTGTAGTTGTTGTTTTGCTGAAGACGCATGTACAGGATTTAAGCTGGAGATCCAATAACGAAAGATAAACCACCTTCCTTTATGATCTGATCTCCAGTTAAGTACCTAATGCCATGTCTTATCCCGCTTGAATTCAGACAGGAGTTTCTTTGGTCAGGATATAAGCAATCATTCCAGGGTTAAGCTTACTTTCTCTTGAAACCCTCGTTTCAATATCCTCAGCAGATTTTCCTTCTATTTTCATTTCCTTTATTCTTTCAATCACTGAGGACGGAACGGTGTAGTATTCGTTAATGTCCTTCCTGTGACCCCAGACATCTCCTTCAATAAGCTGGATTCTCTGCATCTCAAGGAACATTTCTATGGATTTTGAAACCGTGGCCATGTAAGATTTAGGTAGCTGAATTACCTCAACCTTCGGGCAGGTCTCAACCAGTGCAAAGATGTCCTTGTTTGAAGGCCTGAAAGCCAGATGAACAATACGCTCATTAGGGTTTAATGTAAAGATTTCGTCTCTGGAACTAACTACTCGAATTCTCATACTTCTCCCCCACTATAAATTTCTTGTAGTTGTATGATTATAAACTACATATACTCATTATAAATAGTTATCTCATTGAACTAACGTTATTTAGATAGTCTCCTGGAGATAACGAGAATCTTAGATCTCCGAATTTGATATAGAATAGCCAAAAAAAGGAACAAAAAGCGATTTTTGAATGTCATTTTTCAATTTCTGCTTCACTTTTGCTCTACTTCATGCTATAATTTTTTTCTAAAAGCTGATAAATTATTCTAATCTTTGATCCCTTTCAACTTGGTACTTTAATGGGACTTTTCCATTTCTCAAGTACAGGAAAATTTGTTTGTGTGAGCCATGTACTGAAAACCAAAAACAAAGATATTGTTCTCAAAGATGAGAAAATAAAGCAAATTTGGTAACTGCTCAGCCTACCCAAAATCAGGTTAAATATTGAGTTCGATTATATGATAATTGTAATTACTAGCTAATAAGTAAAGAAGAAATACTTTTTATTATTTTCAAAATGTCAAACCGGCACAGGTTATCGTATAAATATATATACTTTGAAAGTATTTGTATACTGTAATCAATTTTTAAGGGCAATTATAAAAAGTATCATTTGAAAATCTAATTAATAATTACCATGATATTTTTTAGCTAACAAATTATCCATAAAACTAGAGATATAAGGGGTTATCATGAAAGATTCTGAAGTAAAAATGCTGGACGAAGATGACCATATTTTTATTAAAACGTTAAGCAATCTTGGTATGTCAAGAAATATCGCTACAACCATGGCATATCTTATGAATGTAGATGAAGCTTCATCCCGTGAAATTGAAATCAGCACTGGGTTAAGGCAACCCGAAGTCAGTCTTGCAATGAAGTTAATGTGCAATAAGTCTTGGGTTAATATGCGCTCGGAAAAAAAACCTGGAAAAGGGCGACCGATGAAGATGTATTCTCTTGCGACTTCAGTTGATGAGATCATAAATTATTACGAAGACAAGATTTACAAAGAATCTCAGGCAACCATCTCAGCAATCAAGAAGCTGAAAAGTTATGAGCAAACAGGTGTCTTTTACTCCCTCAAAGTGAAGAATGTCAAACAGGATTAGCTCCATAATAGCTGACAATCTTTTTTTGGAATTTACTATTATGGAAAAAACAATTAATATGGACAGCTTGCTTGTGTGTAACTTTGTTTAACTTTTCTATTTCTCATCCCTAATATCAGTTGGTACTTCGACAGGCAAGCTCTTTGCGTCCTTATATCTATCCTTATCCCAAGCAATAGCCCTGGCCTTTGTACGTGGCTTCTGGCTAGATAGCTATAGTATGAACCGGGTTTAACTGTCATATCTATCCCGAAACTCTCGTTGAAGAATGGCTGAAACGGAAATTAAGGGTCAGAAAAGAAATGGAGTGCCTGATGTAAACAAATGAGGTAAAAAGTGGGACAGAGATTTTTAGTGAAGTACTGTATTTGTGTATTAATTTATTTAAATACTTAAACTACATATGTAGTAATGTGCAGCAGTACAAAACTATCCGACTCTCAAAAAGTGTATTGTCAGACCTGAAAGCTTTGCAAAAAAGCGGCGAATCAATTCCAGATACCGTCAGAAGACTGTATAATGATTACCTGGATTGTATGGAAGAAATTCAGTACAGATATTCAAGGGATATAAAGAATGACAGGTCATTTACTCAGTATATTTCTATCACTGCGTATGATAATAGTAGGTACGGGTCACGATATATTGAATATTTCATGAAGATAGGGGAAGAGCTGAACGACATTGTTAGGCTTCCAAAAGACGTTCTTGATGAAATCAGTTGGATACCGCAACATCCGGACGAGATATTCAATACTACTATGTTCACTTTGATATCTATTGAAAAAGCTTTAATGGAATGGAATGGAGAAGACAAGGAATAAGAAGCATTTCAAAACAGTACAAGTGGATTTTTTCAGGCCTGCCCAGAAAGTTCCCCAGGCAGCCGGTAAATAACCTCCTTACTCGTCAATTATTTCGATTCCCTCTTTCTTCACAAAGGGCTTGCTAATTTCCTCCGGCATCCAAGCAGGCCTATTTTCTGGGGCTTTAACGATTTCCTTCCATCCCTTGAACACTTGAACTTTTTTTGTCCCGCGTTCTCTGAGTCTAATCGTTACAGGCTCTGATTTGGTCCCATTGCACCTATTTGCAGCTTTCAGAGCAGCCTGTCTAGGCTGTTTCCCTGTGAAAACTCCGTGCTCAGTGCCATCTTCGTCTCGTAAAACAAAATTTCTCGTGTCGGCTATAATAGTCACCTCAAAATTAGTCACTAGATACTTATTACGGTTTTAAGTATATATAATTTCCTTTAAATGTTGTCGACAGTTATTGATTATGAAACAAATTCCGTTATTCCATGAAGATTATATAAAATTAAGTTTTCCAGACTCTGTGCGTGGAAATGATGGATAGACGTACCGTGCCAGCCTTCCGCATATCCCAGAAGTCTGGTCCTTACGTACTCGTTTTAATCGTTTTGTGGAGCTGTTCGGGTCATTGGTCCATCTGGCTACGAGCGATAGCCCTTGCCTTTGTACGTGACTTCTAGGCATATGCGCGTAGTTAGGTGTGTTCTTCAAGAATAGACGTATCAAAATAGCTATCCCAGATTTCCGTCCAGATCACTACAATACCGAACTCAATAGAGATTATACACCTACCCTATCAATTTTCAGAATATACTGAACCGAAGGTTGGCTAATTACTCAAGACCAGCTTCAAGCCTTGTGACGAGGTTGCTAGAGGGTTTCTCGGGTTTATTACGTGGTGTGCATATTGTTCGACGACTGCATATGCAAAGTGCCCATGCTCAAACGCATGATGTCCATACGTGCGTCCTTTGAAGTAACGCTCTTCAATGTCTGCTGGACTCAAGTTCTCATAGAGACTTAATCCTAAACTTGCAATGTCTTCGGCCAAAGTCAACGGATTGAAGTCCGTTATCATCTTTTCGCCTAGCTTTTGAAAAATCTCCTGCTTCTTTTGCGTTTTAGGAGATGATTTTTCGTGGATAAATGCATCGGTATTGAAGTAATCGAAAACAATTGCACTGCCCTTAGGGGCAATCTCGGTTATGGAATGCAGTGTCGAAAAAACTTCTTCCCGAGTTAAATACATGGTGACTCCAAGCCAGCTAAAGAAGCTTTTAACATTCGGATTATAAGATGATGAATGAGTGAGTGCTGTTGCTAAATTTTCTTTTGTGAAATCTATAGGAATGAAATGAAATTGTGATGGGTGTTCCCATCCCAACTCAGCAATGCGAAGAAGCTTAAAATTTTGTGTGGCTGGATGGTCAACCTCAAACACCTCCCAGTTCCATCGTTTCAGGTCGCCGAAACGCAAAGGTATCCATCCCTGCTCCAAGGATAATATACTGTTTTACTCCTTGCCTGACAATCTTCTCTAAGGCATCTTCCGTGTACCGAGCACGGCTGAGAATATTGGTTGATTTCATTAAAGACACAAAGGTAGTTGTCTGGTTTGAGAGCAATGCATTACGCTCAGAATTATTAAGCTGTTTATCCTTAGTCAAACCTTGGTCAATTAATGCTCGTGCCTTTTCTGGTATCAAAAAATAGGCCAGAAAATCATCAAAGATTTTAGGCCTATCATGCATGGAATGGTAGGCACGAATGTAGGCAGTCGTCATAGCAGAAAAGCTAGCTTGGTTCTTGTTCATTAATAATCTCCTTTTTACTGTAGTGCTCTGGGGATAGGGACCAGCTATATTATCCTTTTTGGGGATAAACGGACACAAAAGTGAATGAATTACAATATTTGACCTCTTCAAGACCAGAGTAATTTAGATTATTGACTTGTCCTTTTTTAACCATACTCACAGCTTTAATTCCTTTTGAAGTCTTACTTGCAGAGCGAAAAGACTTAAGATCTATACAGGACTGAACAAAAACAGGAAGCAAATCAACCAAAAGGATAAAAAGCAAAGAAATGTAAGAACAGACAAAAATAAAAATATATTTATCAATGTGCGAGGGTTGCCCAGCCAGGCCAAAGGCGACGGACTTAAGATCCGTTTACGAAGGTATTCGTGGGTTCGAATCCCACCCCTTGCATCTGTTTTAAGAGATATATACAACGTAAAAAAAGTGTACGCTACTGTAAAATTTTCACAGTATTTTTTTAGGAACTTTTTTAGGAAATAGCCTTAACTTATAAAATAAAAGCTACTTTTATAAATTTATTTCAGTGGAATACCCCGCAGATTGCTGCGTGGATGGAACACTTCCTCTCGAACCGTTGTTAAATAATCACTTTATATTTTAACTACGTTTGTAGTGTAAATGGAATTAAGACATGCAAAACCATTGTGTCTATAAAATAAGATATCACATGGTTTTTTGTGTTAAGTACCGTAAAAAGCTTCTTTTAGGTACTGAGATCGTCAACTTTTTAAAAAGTGTATGTTTTGAAATTAGTGAAAGATACTGTTTTGAGTTTGATGCA
>DASXVB010000201.1:0-8617 GCA_036504475.1 Methanosarcina sp. | reverse complement strand
ACTCCACACAGCATCCCCACAGGTTCTGCCAATATCTGCGGAAGAAAAAATATGGTTTCCACTTCTCCTAGCTCTGATGGCAAAAGACTCGCCTTCTAAAACCAGATCCTTGGAAAGAGCAGCACATACACAGGCTGCACTTTCAAGAGTAGGCTCTGCTGTTAATGCAGGGGAAGTTGAGACAATCCCAAAAACATCAGCAGCAGCTTCGGCTGCACGGATATCCGTAGTCTCGATAAATATCCTGCCCCATTCACGCCGGATCTGGGAATATGGAATGTCTCTTGAGTCCAGCATTGAGGCAATGTTCCTCATGAGAATTTTCTCATACCAGTTCCGAACTCCGGTACTTTTAAGGGCAAGTTCGCCATACCGGATTATTACTACTTCTGTCTGAACCTCATATTCGGAGCGAGATAATTCTGAATCCGAAAAATCCAGTTTTTTTGTATCATTATTTAGAACGTGTTTGTTTTCCTGACAAGTACGAATGTCAGATTCAATTTTTTCTTTTACCATGAAAAATACCAGCCGTTCAATAAATAGCCCAAAAATCCGAAATTTCAAAAAATAAAATAATTATACAGTTATGGTAACTGATATCACACCAATCCAGAAATTTCTAACAAAAGTCTCTAATGAAGTTTTCCAGTAATCTTGAACTGCTTTCTAGCCTGTTTTCTGTAACATTATATAACTGACGTGATATCAGCGCTGTGATTCCAGAGTAAGTTCATATCTCTATACTGATTACAGAGGTTCCAGCATTTTCGTAGGTACGAACTTCTGCTGCAGGATACGGTTCTTAAGCATTGTACAGAGCCTTTCTGCCCTTGCCCTGTCGGACTGCCTCAAGGATATAGGGACAGTTCCTTCAACCAGTTCTATGGACCCTAGTCTTGCACGGAATACTCCTTCAGAACACTGGAGTGTACAAGTTCCACAGTTGATGCAAAGGTCTCTGTTGATAGCGCAATCGTTTGAGATCGCTTCCGTGGGACACAGGCGCATTGCGGCACAATCTGGATGGTGCAGACACCTATCTTTTTCGACGCAGATAACTTTATCTATGCCTCCCCATACATTCCCATAATTCACTTTTGCGTGTGCAGTGCGCCCGTTTACGTCTGCTACTGGTAGCGGGACATTCTGATCCAGAATTTTTAATCCTGAAAGAATCTCTTCATCAAGGACAGGGATAGGGACTGCAAGTGAGGTAAGGCATTCAGGTCCGTGTGCAGTTTTCATCCCACCCATCATGGTTGGGTCCATATCTTTCATGTCTGCATAGGCTGAGACGTTTGGCTTATCAGGGCTGGCCCTGGTTCCTTTTCCCATGATATAACCGGGTGCACCATTTAAAAGAACTCTTGTGCCCACACCTATTGACCTGTGAGAAGGATCGTTCTGCAGAGGATTTATTTCACCGCATCCTGATACCGTTGTTTCCGTAAAAGGACCTGTCAGACCTGTCACAGAGAAGATAGTATTAATCGTTTGGGAAGCGGGATTTATTAGTGCATTGTAATTTTTAAAAGCAAGCCTTGTGGTAATGATCCTGGCAAATTCGATCTCATCAAGTGTAACCTGGTTTTCATAATGCTTTCCGTGTGCTTCTACCAGCACGTCAATAGTTTTTCCTTTTACAAGATCCCGGAAAAGATGTCCTCCACCGTATCGGTTATCGGCATGAGCAGTACCGTTTATCACAAGATCCACAACCCCAAGCCTTTCGTTCGGACAGGGGCCTGGCTGAGCAGGCACACCATTCAGCCAGATTGCATCAGCTCTCTCGAAACTGCACTTTTCGGCTACCGGCACCATCATAACTGCCATCGTGCCGGACATCACGCCAAATGTCCCTGTCGTGACTACATCCACATCATCAAGAGTCACCTCTTTTCCGTCACGTACCATGGACTTGAGCTCGGCAGCAGTCAGGATTATCGCTTCTTTGGAAGCGATTTTCTCGTTTATTTCTTCAATAGTTTTCATAGTATCTCGATTTCTTAATAGTCGTTATAATATCCCAACAGTCGTTACAATATCCTGATATCCTCAAGCCTGACATGAAGTCCAGAAGGCTTTTGGAAACACATATTCACAAGAGCCGTATGTGCAAGCCCTATCATGCAGTTGCCAGGCAGGAAATACTGGCGAGTTCCGAATACAGGAGGCTTTTTTATAGTACTGGCAATTCCTTCGAAAGCGTGTACATGATAGGCCTGTATATCATGAGCATCTTCCTTTCTTGCAGCCATAGGGCCTACGGTATGACATTCAATTACACCCGTGACCGGATTTGCACTCAGAACCCTCAAAGCGTGATATACCGGACAGCCAGGACCTGCCGGACGACCGGTCACGAGATCTCCCTTTTTAATATCCCATTTTTCCACAAGATCTGCTCTGAAAGGCACTATGAATTTGCGAGCTGATGGCTCATCCGGGAACGGAAGAAGAACAAAATCATATTCTTTTCCAGCCACATCTACACCGGAGTAAGTGATGTTTCTTGCCTGGATTGCTGGGTATTTCCGGCTCAGAATTTTCTCCGGACGCACGATGTTCTCTATATTGTAGAATGGGCACATATCTAACTCTGTTAATCCGGCTTCAAGCCTAGAAACAAAGTCAGAACATGTCTGAGAACCGCAAGCTCCACAGTTTTTCCCCGGAGGATTCCAGTCATTCATCATCAGTCGCCTCGGTATAAAGGTTCTGGCATATCAAGCGGTCTGATAACTCCAAAGTGGTTTTTCCATCCGACTTCTTTTTTCCCGATACATACTGTACATACACCAAGTGGAGGAGCACCTCTGAGTACAATTGGGTCAGATCCTATATCCGGGTGATTGGCAATCCGCCTCATTAGGTATCTTAAACCTGTTCCCTGAATTGCATTTGTCTCTACGATGTCAATATTCGAGACAACTTTTCGGATACTTTCCCTGAAAACCTCTTTTTCTGCCTGTGATACAAGGTCGGTCTTGGTAACAACTGCCACATCCGCAAGAGCAAGCAAAGGTGCCATTTTGAGAGGGGAGTTTGTTCCTGAGATCGCGCTGACAACTGCAATTCCAAGAGAGTACGTTGTGTAAGGAGTACATCTGAGACAGAGGCCTGCACTCTCAATTATCAGGATATTTCTTGAAAGACTCTCAGCCCAGCGTAATGCATCGTCAAGAACCAGAATTCCCATGTGGTCAGGACACACATCTCCGGAATATATTTTTTTGACAGGAATATCGAATTCTTCTGCAAGTTCCTGATCCTCTGTTGCATGTACAACGTCAATCTTCAGAAAGGCGGGAAGTGAACCTTCAGGGAGATTTTTTATAACCTGGCGGATCACAGCTGTTTTTCCTCCGCTTGGAGGTCCGGCAATTATGAGAAGCTTCATCTTGATCATACCCTGTTCAACTGAAAGTTTTGTCTGGCTGGCGTTATCAAGACTTCTGAGGATATGGATGAAAAAGCAGCTCCCTGTCTGAGCTTTTCCCTGATTTGATGGAGTCTGTCTTCGATTAGAGCAAGATCTTCAATAAGATGCTGTTCCTCTCCATTCGATTCGATTACAGACGTAACTCCGCCATTCTTCATCACTATACGTCTGTCTGCAGTAAGAGCAAGATAAGGATCGTGTGTTACAAGGATGACCGCCTTGTTTCCTCCTTGAAGAGACTGAATTACCCGGTCTTTAAAAATACCTGCATTTTCAATTTCGTCAAGCAAAAGTATTGGGGTATCGCCAATTACAAGGGCATCTGCAATCATAAGAGACCGAGTCTGACCTCCGGATAAACCACTCATCCTGCTTTTAAGGCTGATCGCTTCACCTGTAAATGTATTTGCAAGAGCCATTGTTTCTTCAAGCAAGTCTTCCCTACCTGGTTTCCGTGCTCTGATATGCATTAGTAGAAATTCTTCAACTGAGAGATCTGCCAGACAACGCGTGTTCTGGGTTATCATAGCAATTGGTTTGAAGGTTGGCTCCCGTACAAAGGATTCAGGAGGTTCTTCACCATTGATAAGTATCCTCCTACCTGTTACAGTATCTCCCTGCGCAAGGGTTTCAATATCATTAATTAAAGCTGTTTTTCCTGAACCAGTTGGGCCTACGATTGAGAGAGTGTCCCCTGGCCTTATTTCTATGCTTTCAAATCCTTCCTGTTCTCCTAATCTGTTTTTCCCAGATTGAATGGTAAGAGTGAATTGTTCTGTCATGTACACAATTGTGATGATTTGAGATTTATAAGTCTTTCCACAAAAAAAGATTATTTTTCCTTAAAAGCCAAAATATAAGGAAATTATGTCCTTATCAGGAAACTTAACTGTATATATTGGAAAAAATAAATTAACTCAAACCTAAAATTTTCTCTCAATAATAGTTTTAGGAAATTGTTACAAGATATAAATGGAAAAACAATTAGTTTCTCCTCAAAATGTGTTGAAACCAATTTATGTGCTTAAATATCTTTATAAGGCGTTAGGTCACAACCAGTACAGGAGAGGCACATTGTTTGCGATTTATCTACACAAAGAGACTCACGGTCAAGCATATCCTTCAACATACCTCCCAGTTTTAAAAGCCTTGCAGCGTCTGGCCTAGTTATCTTCACCTCTTTCCTGAGAGGATGAGGAGAAATAGGTCTGATAATTGGAATTATACACCGACCCGTAAGGAGTTTGATACCTCTTCTGACGGTTTCGTCACTTTCCCCAAGGCCAATTATAAAGTTCGAAGATACCCGATTTCTGCCGAAAATACTCACCGCATTGTCGAGAGCATCAAGAACTGTGTAAAGTGAAAGATCCGGACAGAAGCGTCGAAAAAGCTCAGGGTCCATAGTTTCAATATTGTATTTTATCTCACATGCACCTGCAGAATAAAGTTCTTCTGACGAACCTGTTGCTGGATAGACTGAGACGCCTATTGGAAGATCATATTCACGTGTAAGCAACTTTATGATATTTGCCGCCCTCTCAACTTCTTTTTTTGGCGAAACAGCTACGCCACTGGTAAGGGAAATTGCCTTCAGTTCACCTGTTGCATAAGCTTCCTCAACCATCTTGAGAACCTTTGTACTGTCCTTTATTTCACCCTGCATTTTCGGTACCGGACAAAACTGACAATTGTATACACATTTTTCAGATAACGTAATGTAGGCCTGTTCCGGACAATGGCATAGCGGCCGTTCAAGTACTCCCCTAGCAATGACTTCATCGTCTTTCATGACAATAACATGTTCATCTTCTGGCTCTATATGCAAAGGAGATAGGTTATTAATTGTGAGCCTAACTCTTCTGCTTCCTGATTTAAGAAAGATTGAAGTGCCACCTGCTCCGGGGCCAGCTGTAGCCTTGCTTTCAAGCTGATCAGGAAAAAGGGAATCATCTACCTGAACACTCCCTATACTTAATAGGGTTGCTTTAATATTTGCATCAAGTTCTTTGTCCATAATTATGCACTTCAGAAAGCAAAATATTCAATGTATTTACGCAGTACAGGTACTTTGTACTAATAAAGATGCTTACAATTGTAAACTGAATAGATTAACAATTGTGAACTGTGTAATATAAACAAATGCAAACTTAAAAAGCTTATGATCGATTCCAATTAATTATAAAATCTGAATATTAAAAATAAAAAAAGATCTATTTTGTATCGGTTTGATTCCAAGTCCTGAATAAGAAGTTTTCTTGTAAATATAATAGAGAAGCTTTTGAAGTAAAGTTTCAGGTCCTGTTTGTCGTAAAAGGCAGGTTTTGCCTCAAAAAGCAGGTTTAAATATTAGAAACAAGTATGAAGAGTTGCTTGTTCACAATCGTGAATCAGTGGTGCCAGAATGGCGGAAAGGTTACGCAATGGACTGCAGATCCATTTTATCCTGGTTCGATTCCAGGTTCTGGCTTAAAAGTTTTCTTGTGGATATAACAGGAAAACTTTTAGCAAAAAAGAATAACCGTTTTTCAATATGGATATAACCCTAAATCGGTATCGATTGAATTGCATACTGGAAAAATTCACTTCTCAATTGTAGCGGAATAGGAGTATAAAATCAGAAAATCAGATACTTACGACCTTATTTTTTAAGTTGAAATTTAAGTAACTTAAATTTGGTCTATTGATTTCTTTTCTCAACTGTGTAAATCCAAATTAATCACGAGAAACATAAATCTCTATTCAACGAGACTCAAAATGACTGAAATAGAAGTTAGAGAATTGCTACCATCTGAATACAAAGAATGGGATTTGCTCGTAGAAGAAGCTCAACCTGGTACACTTTTTCATACGAGTGACTGGCTGGAAACTTACAGAAATGTTCTTTCAAAGGATCTTAGAATTTACGGTTGTTTTCGAAGCGACGAACTTGTAGGTGGATGTCCACTTTTTGTTAGGAACTTCGAAGGAATTCTCAAAATGGCGTCTTCTACCAGTAATATGACTGATTACTGCGGACCTCTTATAAAAGAAAATTCTAGCTCCAAAACAAGCAAAAGAGTACAGGAAACTCACGAAATCTTTGACACCCTCAGGAAATTCCTGTGCAGGCAGGGTTTTGATAGTATTCACTTGAAATTCTCTCCGGGAATTATGGATATCAGACCATTTACTTGGAATGGATGGGACTCAAAGGTTCATTATACCCATCACCTGGATCTAAAAGAAAATGTTGATAGTAAGATTTCAAGAACAATCCGAAAGGATCTCAAGTATGCATTAAAGGCAGGACTTGAGACAAAGTCATGGAATGATCTTGAAACTTACTATAGTTTGTTTTCTAAAACATATGAGAAGCAGAATCTCAAACCTCCCCTACCTAAAAGGTTTTTCGAAAACGTTTTTAATCTTATTCGAAAAAAGGATATCGGTTACATGCTTGTTTCCGAAACTCCTGAAGGAGAAGCTGTCGCAGCACATTTGACTCTTTACGGGAAAGAAAGTACGATTGGTTGGTCTTCTGCCCGAGACCCGGCTTTTAGCTTGAGAGGATCAAACGCTCTCCTTTACTACAATGAGTTTCTTGACTTGCAGTCCAGAAATTTTGAATATATGAATGTTATGGCAGGAAATGTTCCCAGGTTTACGGATTATATCATGGGCTTTTCTCCTAAACTAATTCCTTATTACAGTGTAACCTTAGAGAATAAGAAGTATTCAATTCTCAAGGCTTTATACAAAATAGCCACCTGACGTAAAACTGGATTTTTTGATTCGTTGTTATGTGAAAATAAAAAGTCCCCAAAAAATAATAAGGAAGTGAAAGGTAAGTGGAAGGATCACGAACTTATTTTCAACCATGGGTTCTCTACTTTTTTACAAATATATCTTATTAATGCATATAAGCTACATACAATTAATATAAAATAAATTATATTTAACCTTTAAACAGAGGAAATTTATACTTTACATCAAAATAGGAAAAACGGAGATAAAAAATGAAAGTCGCTATTGTTTCAAGTGATGGTAAGGTTATCAATCAGCATTTTGGGAAGGCATCTCGTTTTTTTATATTTGAGATTGATGATTGTGGCAAAATACAATATTTAGAAGTAAGAGAGACTATACCTTTATGTGGCTCAGCAGATTATGGACACGCAGATGAGGTTTTGAACAGAATAATTTCTTTGATTTCTGACTGTGAGGCTTTGCTTTGCTCCAGAATTGGCAGTAAGCCGCAAGAAGAGTTAAGGAAAAAAGGGATCAAACCAATAGAAGCTCCATATTTTATTGATGAGGCTTTAAAAAATATGTCTAAATTTGAATAATTAGGGTTCAACAGTTCCAAATCACCTTATTTTTGAGTTATAAGTCAAAATTATTCAGCAAATATTATAATTTTTTTAAATATATAAATTATAGATACCAGGATATTATAAATATATTGTTGAATCGCAACAGTTCCTATTTAACCTCTTGACTCCGCAAGAATAATCTTAAAATTCGTGTTAAAATAGGAGAGGTTGCACAGCTGCTTTTTTTCTGTCAAATAGGCAAATTCCATCCTTTATCTAAGGATAAAGATAATTTTCAGGTACCTTTTGCCTTAAAAACGATATTTAAATATTAATAATGAATAGGATATTTTGTCAGTTCACAATTGTGACGGCAAAGGATGCCAAGATGACGGAAAAGCTACGCAGTGGGCTGCAGATCCATTAATCCCGGTTCGATTCCGGGTCTTGACTTGAGGATTTTTATGATATAAGGATACAGAAAATACTTTGAGCTGTTAATACTTTGAGCTGTTATCCCTAAAAACGATCTGAGAATCCTCAGAAACAATTGGAGTATAGGAAAAACGAAAAAAATAATAGAACAAATAAATTATAGTCCCTGACTCAACAAACTACACTTTTTATTTGCGGATTGAACGTTTCCATCCATTTTCTTTGCAAACGATAATGACTTTTCCACTTTCGTAAATTCATTTTTTATAATGTTTCTTATATGTTCTTTAGATTGAATAACTCTGACAGATACTTCTCGTTTTATCGTTTTCCATACAAATTCTACAGGATTTAGATCTGGTGAATAAGGAGGAAGAAACACTAGTGTTATTTTTAATTCTCTTGCTTTTCTCACCGTTTTATCAGCGTGATGTGACCTTGA
>DASXVB010000200.1:0-18954 GCA_036504475.1 Methanosarcina sp. | reverse complement strand
TCCTTCGGAAAAAAAGTAAAGGTTTCCTTTTATAATGACTTTACCACTATTTCCGGACCTAATGGAAGTGGAAAGTCTAACATAATAGATGGGATTCTTTTTGCACTGGGGCTCACCAGCTCAAGGACTCTTCGAGCTGAAAAACTCACTGACTTGATTTACAATGGCGATCCGGCAAAAAAGCCTGATTTCGCCCAAGTTACAATTCGTTTTGACAATTCTGACCGCAAGTTACCTCTGGAACTTGACGAAGTTGAAGTCTCAAGAAAGATTCGGCGGACAAAAAGTGGGTATTATAGCTATTTTTATTTCAATGGAAAAGCCGTGAGTCTCGGAGAAATTCATTCCCAGCTTGCAAAAGCCGGGGTAACGCCTGAAGGTTACAATGTGGTTATGCAGGGGGATATTACACAAATTATCTCCATGACTCCTGTGGAAAGAAGAAAAATTATAGACGGAATTGCAGGAGTTGCAGAATTTGACGAGCGCAAGCAAAAGGCACTCGGAGAGCTGGAAATAGTAAGACAGCAAATCGAGCGTGTGGATATAATCCTTGAAGAA
The DNA here is from genome assembly GCA_036504475.1 of Methanosarcina sp. Classification (GTDB taxonomy): domain Archaea; phylum Halobacteriota; class Methanosarcinia; order Methanosarcinales; family Methanosarcinaceae; genus Methanosarcina. The sequence continues at coordinate 18,393 of DASXVB010000200.1, read as the reverse complement.
GTACGCACCCAACTAGGGAAATTGGCAGGAGAACGTGATCAGGCCTTAAAATACCAGGCACTTAAGGCTGAAAAAGTCAAATTCGAAGGATATGTCCTGCTTTCCAAATTAAAGGACGCAAGGGCTGAACTGCAGAATGTGGAGAAGGAACTTGCAGGCAAGGAAGAGCATCTTGAAAAAGTCAAGCTCCTACTGGACGAAAGAATGCAAGAACTTCAGGCCTTTGAAGAAACGCTGGAAAAACTTTCAGTTGAAATTCGAAAAAAAGGAGAGGACGAACAGCTTCAGATTAAAAGGGAGATAGAAGAAACTAAAGGAGAAATATCTCGCTGTGTAGATAGTATAGAACTTTCGGAATCCGAACTTGAAGAAGCTGATTCAAGGCGCAGGAAGGCCTTTGTAGAGATTGATTCTACAAAGGGCAAAGTAAGGGAGCTAGAAGAAAAAATCGAAGCTGAAAACCTAAGAAAAGACAGTATCGCCTCAGAGCTTTCCGAGCGCAAAACCGAGCGCATGCTGCTTCAGAGCAGAATCTCAGATGTGGATGCAAAATTTGCTGCTACAAGAGATGAGCTCATGGTTGCCAGGAAGAACCTTGAGGAGGCAAAAAACGAGAAAAACGAGCTAATCCGAACTGAGGATCGGCTTCTTGATACCCTTCGAAGAAAATCTCTGGAACTCAGGGAGATAGAAAACCAGATAAGGGATGCAGAAGCCTCGGTTGCTACTTCTGATAGTGATACGCTTTCTGTCAGGTACGAGCTTGAAAAGCTTTCCGAAAACCTGGAATCCCTTATCCGAGACCGTGATGATATCGAAAGCAGCCATTTTAGGATAAAGGAAGACATCAGGAAACTTGAGAACAGGCTTCACAGCCTTCAGCAGGAGTATACAATTACGGAAGCAAGAGTGCGGGCTTCTGAGCAGGGAGGAGGCTATTCCAGGGCCGTAGAGATGGTAATAGGGGCTACGAGGCAGGAAGACCTTTTTGGAATTCATGGGACCATTGCCCAGCTTGGAAAAGTAGACAGGCAATACTCAACAGCTTTAGAGATTGCAGCAGGAAACCGGATGCAGGCGATTGTGGTGGATACGGATACTGACGCTGCTGAAGCAATCGAATACCTGAAGCGAAGAAAAGGAGGGCGAGCTACCTTTCTTCCCCTTAACAAAATGAAGGAATCCAGACGGCTTGAAAACCTGAATTATGAAAACGGAGTAATAGGGTATGCAATTGATCTTATTGAGTTTGATCCCAATTTTGAGCTTGCCTTCTGGTATGTTTTCCAGGATACCCTTGTCATGGAAAACCTTTCAAGTGCCCGCCGCCTCATGGGAAAGGCAAGAATGGTAACCCTTGAAGGCGAACTTCTGGAAAAGAGCGGAGCAATGGTAGGAGGATCAGTTTCCTCTAAATCGGGAATTTCTTTTGCGGCTGCGGAAAGAGATAAACTGCTTGAACTTGCAGAAGAAATCAAATCCCTGGATACAAGCCGGAATGCAGCCATAAGCAAGCAGGATAGCATTGAAAGCCATGTTTTCGAGTTGAGCAGGAAGATTAGGGACTGTGAAGCTACAACCTCACGAAAGGAGCGCCAGCTTGAGGAAATTGCAGGCAGAGAGGCAAAACTTGCTGAACTTCTTGAGGCAAAACAGGCTGACCTTAAAGCAATTGAAGAGTCCAGAACCGAACTAAGGGCTGAAATGGACAGGGTAATTGCGGAAAAAACCAATAAGGAGAAATCTGTATCTGAATTTGAGGTGCAGATATCCGGTCTGGAAGCAAAAATTGCGGACTCTCCTCTGCCTGAAATCAATAAAAAGATAGAATTCGTTGACGAGGAACTCCGCCGGCTTGAAGGTCGAATTCGGGATATTGAAGCTACCCTGAATGCCTTGCAGCTTGAAAAAGGATATGCAGAACAGAAAATTGCCGAAGCAAAGGAACTTATCCGGGAGCTTGATGAGAAGAAAAACTCAAGACTGGAGAAAGTCAACTCTTTGAAGATAAAGATAAAGGAATTTGAGGAAAAACTCGAAGAAAAGAAAGCCAGGGAGGTTGAGCTTTCCGATGAACTTGTAGGGCTTCAGCAAGAGAGGGAGAAGGTTCAAGCCGAACACAATGCAGTCAAACGCAGGGTAAGTATTGCCTCAACTACGCTTGAAAAGGCAAGGCAACAGGTGCTCACACTTACGGCGACGAAAAATGCGCTTTTTGACCAAGAAAAGCAGTTTGTTGAAGAAATTCTCAAAAGAGGTATAGAGGAGACTGATGAAGTCCCGAATTACGAAACCGTTTACATGCGGATTCAGGCAATCGATGAAGCCCTAAGAAGGCTCGAACCCGTAAACATGCGAGCAATTGACGAGTATAATGAGGTAGAATTAAGGCTTTCGGATTTGCAGGGAAAGCGTGACACTCTTTTTACCGAGAGAGAGCAGCTCCTTGAGCGCATTGACCAGTATGAGCAGTTAAAGAGGGATGCTTTTATGGAAGCCTATACAAGCATTAACTCTAACTTCAAGGAGATTTTCCATGAGCTTTCCGACGGCATGGGTGAACTCTTACTTGAAGACCCTGATGACCCTTTTGCAGGAGGGATGACTATTCAGGCACAGCCCAAGGAAAAAACTCTCCAGAGGATCGAAGCGATGTCTGGAGGAGAAAAAAGTATTACAGCGCTCGCTTTCATTTTTGCGATTCAGCAATACCGTCCTGCTCCTTTTTACGCTTTTGATGAAATTGATATGTTTTTGGATGGCTGGAATGTGGAAAGGGTTTCAAGGCGCGTTAAAACCTCAGGCTCAAAAGTTCAGTTTATTGTTGTTTCCTTAAGAAAACCAATGATTCAGGCCGCAACAAGGACAATTGGGGTTACAATGCAGGAAAATAACCTCACGAGCATCACCGGGGTGAAGCTTAATGACTGAGCTTTCTGACAATTTGGAAGCAGCGCTTGAAGTTCCGCAACTTCAATCCAGCATAGTGCATGAATCCAATGAAAGTGACTCTTTTTTAACAGACCATGAAAATTATGGGCTGTCAACAACTCTTTCAGATCTTGGGCTTGATTGGAGTCTGCTTGATGTTTCGGAGTTTGAAACCTCTGAGCCTCTGGGTATATTAGTGGAGCTTGTGAGAGGCGGAAAGATCGATCCCTGGGATATAGATATAGTACAGCTAACTGACAGTTTCTTGAGAAGAGTAGAAGAGCTCAAACAGATGGATCTTAGAATTTCTTCAAGGACACTTCTTTATTCTGCGATTCTCCTGCGTATGAAATCCTCAGAAATCTTCGAGGTAGAAGAGGAAGAGATCGAGGATTTTGAGTCTGCTTTTCCTGACGATCCCGATCTTCCTGAGCCTGAGGAATTTCCTATTCCAAAGCTTCCGGTTAGACGGATTTCCACAAGGCCGGTCACACTCAATGAGTTGATTCTTGAACTTAAGAAAGCCGAAAAAAGCCTCTCAAGAAAAAATGAAAAAAAGGCCAACCGGAGTACAGAAGAATCTAATATTCGCCCTCAGCTTACCACTGGCGACGTCCTGGGAATTGCGCACGAAGAAGCTATTAGCTCGCGGCTGGCAATAATATGGGAAAGGCTTACCAAACTATTTAAAGAACAGCCTGTAGTAGTTTTTTCCAGTTTCATGAAAACAAGTGAAGATAGAATTATGGATTATCTCTCTCTCCTTTTCCTTGCATCAAACAGGAAGATCTGGCTTTTCCAGAAAGAACTTTTCGACGAATTATATATTTATCAGGGGGAGGAATCTGGTTTCTCCACAGAGGCAAACCCATCCTATTTCCATGAGACTATGCTAGAATCAAAAGCCAAAATTTCGAAATCCAAAATTAAAGACTCGTCAAAATTGGATTCTACAGGGGAGATGTCTCCGCATGAAAATCCAAATGAAATGCCTGAGATAACCATACCTTAATTATACTTATATTTTGAATGTTTTTACCCTGAGAGATTATTCTTAACAAAAAAATGTAAAATTTATTGATTAAATCCTTCAGGCTATTAAACACATCCTTATTAAATCGATCCAATCATTAAATCGATCTAATTGTAAAATCCTTTCGATTACTAATTAACCTGATTAAAGAATGCTTTTATTCTTTTTCTGGAAGTGAGATTTATGAGTGAGCTTGAGATTATCGAAGCAGCACTTTTTGCTGCTGGCAGGGCAGTAAGCCTCGAAAAGCTTACTAAAATCACAGGAAAACCAAAAAAAATAGTCCTTTTGGCAGTACAGGAATTGACAGAGGTTTATTCTTCTAAAGGATCTGGGATAGAGATTCTTGATCTTGGAGAGCGGTATGTCATGCAGGTCAAGCCCGAATATTCCGAGCTTATGCGGGAAGTTGCCCCAAAAGAGCTTTCAGCTCCGAAACTTCGTACCCTTTCCATGATTGCTTACCATCAGCCTTTGCTCCAGTCAGATCTTATTGATATGAGAGGGAGTGGAGCTTATGACCACATAAAAGATCTTATAGAACGAGGTTTTGTAGAATCTGTGCCTTGTGGGAGAAGCAGGCAGCTTTCCACAACTCCTCTTTTTGCAGATTATTTTGGACTTAAAAGAAATGACCCAAAAGCCATAAAAGAGAAAATCCTTGAACTTTTGAGATCTCAGAGAGGGCAGAGTGAGATAAATCTCTGGATTGGAAAGAAGACTATCGCCGTAACTCCAATGTATGAGTCTCTGATGAGCATGTGCGGGATCAAGGAATATTTTGTAGCCAACGCATATTCACCCTCAAAGGAAGAAATTTCCCGCCTGCTTGAGGCAGATGTGATCGTGATCTCGGCTGGTTACTCCGAGACTGTAAGACAATATTGCGATGGAGAAATCTTAGAGGTTCGTTCAACAACTTTTGAAGACCTTATAGAAGCTATTACTTTACTTGCGGAGGAACTTCCCGATGAAGTAGACTCCAAAACAGTAGAGAACAGTATTAAGAAAATTAGAGATACGAGGGGAAGATATGTTTCTTCTGCTATCCTCATAGAGAAGAAAGTAAAGCCGGCAACTGAAATGGTTTCAAGAATTGTAAATGACCTTTCTCTTGGAATCTCTACAGATGGGATACTTATTGCTCCTGATTATGGAACTTTGAAAAGTGGGGTCAAAATTGAAAGAGGAGCTCAGATCCTTATACCTACACACCGAAGTGTTGAAGGGGAGCTTCTTCAGAGAGTCTGTACAAAATATGATTCTATTCTTGAAGGGCTTAAGAAATTCAAAGATTGAAGTGCCTGAAAAGAATATAATTTCATATTTACTATCTTAATTTCTTTTCAATTACTGGCGCCTTGAATTTAAATTTTTCTGTTGTATTTATATTCTATATATAAACTATTTATATAGTATGCGGAGTATTTAACTATAGCCTTATATACTGGTTAGAGAATATTACCTTTGCTTTATATACTGAGGGTTGACTAATGAGCGAATCTAGCATCAAGATCGAAAATGTGGTTGCATCCACTAAACTCGCTGAAGAATTCGACTTAAATGATATCGAATCCAAGTTCGAAGGAGCTGAATACAACAAACAGAAGTTCCCCGGGCTCGTTTACAGGGTTTCAGATCCTAAAGCTGCATTCCTGATCTTTACTTCCGGCAAGGTTGTCTGTACAGGGGCAAAAAACGTTGCCGACGTTCACATAGTTATAGGTAACATAGCGAAGCAGCTGAGCAGCATAGGGATTAAAATGATAGAGAACCCCCTGATTACTGTCCAGAATATTGTTGCTTCCGCAGACCTGCATACTATTTTGAACCTGAATGCAATTGCAATAGGGCTTGGACTTGAAAACATTGAATACGAGCCTGAGCAATTCCCTGGCCTTGTGTACAGGATCGATGATCCCAAAGTAGTTGTGCTTATTTTCAGCTCCGGAAAACTGGTAGTTACAGGCGGCAAGACTCCTGAGGATTGTGAGAGGGGCGTCGAAGTCGTCCGTCAGCAGCTCGACAACATGGGACTTTTATAAGAACCCTCAATATATTAATATACCCCTATTTTAGAAGTAAAGGATTAATATAGTTATACAATAAAACGGATTCTGCGGTGTGCGTAGAGGTTCCGGCAAAGGATTTGTGTGAGACGTGAACAGCGCAGATATTTGCATTCTTATTCCCACCTTAAATGAAGCTGCAACAATAGGGCAACTTATTAAGGATTTCAAGCAGGAAGGCTTTTCCACTATTCTTGTAATCGATGGAAACAGCAAAGATGGCACAGGGCAAATTGCAGAAGCTGAAGGCGCAAGAGTTGTCATGCAAACCGGAATAGGTAAAGGGCAGGCAATGATTCAGGCTTTCGGGATTATAGAGAGCCCTTACGTAATAATGGTTGATGGTGACGGAACGTATCTTGCCCGAGAAGCAAATTCCCTCCTTAAGCCTATTATGGAAGGCCATGCCGACCATGTTATAGGCAACCGGCTGAAAAATTACTCCCCTGGTGCTTTTACAAGGCTCAACCTTGTAGGCAACCATCTGATAAACATGTTTTTTGATATCGCATATGAAGCGAAATTAAAAGATATTCTTTCAGGTTACCGTGCTTTTACTCTTGAAAGTGTAAAGGAACTCGAACTCAATAAGACAGGTTTCGAAATCGAAACTGAGATCTCTGTGGAATGTATTCTTAAAAAGCAAAGGGTAGAAGAAGTTCCCATTACTTATCTTCCAAGAAGTGAAAAAGGTGCAACCAAGTTAAATCCGGTAAAAGATGGATTCAGAATTGGGTCTACTATTTATAGGCTTGCAAAAACGAACAATCCCATGTTTTACTTTGGAATTATAGGCTGTCTTTTAATCTTGGCAGGCCTGTTCACAGGAACCTTTGTTGTAATCGAGTGGATCCATGGAACTACCCGTATCCCGCTTTCCGTTCTCACAACCCTACTAATCACATTCGGCCTTCAGATGTTCATTTTCGGAATCATGAGTGATTTCATATTAAGCCTCCACAGGCAAACAGTCCAGTTAATCACGGAAATGAATAGACAGAAAAAGTAAAGAAATCCCTTAAATAGGATTTTTTTATTCATTTTTTATAAAGTTTTATATCAGAATTTCTTCCATTTACTGTATTTTTAAGTACACATTCCCTTAAAATCGGTTTTTATTATTTTATTCATCTTCTCCAAAAACTGATAAGACAGATTTACTTGTTTTTTACTCAATAAATGCTTAATATATATGTATAAAATATTTATTTTAACTTGTATTTTATAGGTTCCAATAACTAGAGACATGCAAGTAAAGTAAACTTGATTACGGTTAAAGTTAATTTTTTAAAAAGTGTTATATATAATTACGCGCCTTTTATGATCTAACTCACTCTTGCCCTAATTACAGATTAATCTTACAGACATATTTTACAGATAACAGAAAGCTTGAGGTTAATAATATGACAATTGTGGAAGATGCACAAAAAGGGATTATTACTGAAGAAATGAAAATTGTTGCAAAAGATGAAGGGCTTGACCCTGAATTCATCCGTCGTGGTGTAGCAGCTGGAAGAATTGTTATTCCAACCTCCCCATACAGGCAGGTAAAGATCTGTGGTATAGGAGAAGGGCTCAGAACCAAGGTCAATGCATCCATCGGTGTGTCCTCGGATATTGTTGATCCAGAAATGGAAATCAAAAAAGCTCAGGCTGCTGAAGCTGCAGGTGCAGACACCCTTATGGAGCTTGGAACTGGCGGAGACTTCCTTGCAATAAGGAAAAAAGTTATCGACAGCATTTCCCTTTCAGTCGGCTCAGTACCTCTTTATCAGGCTTTCATCGAGGCTGCAAGGAAATACGGCTCAATCGTGCACATGACCGAAGAAGAACTCTTCAAGGCAACTGAAGACCAGGCAAAACTAGGAACCAACTTCATGGCAATTCACACAGGGATTAATAACATCACCATGGACAGACTCAAAGCCCATGGTAGATACGGCGGTCTCTGTTCCCGTGGTGGCGCTTTCATGACTTCCTGGATGCTCCACAACGAAAAGGAAAATCCTCTTTATGCAAACTTTGATTACCTCGTTGAAATCCTCAAGGAGCATGAAGTGGTTCTCTCTACCGGAAACGGAATGCGTGCAGGTGCAGTCCATGACGCAACCGACCGCGCCCAGATCCAAGAACTCATTATCAATGCCGAACTGGCCGATAAAGCCCACAAACAGGGTCTGCAGGTCATTGTCGAAGGTCCGGGTCACGTCCCTCTCGACCAGATCGCAACCAACGTAAAACTTATGAAGGAAATGAGTGGTCACAAGCCCTTCTACATGCTCGGTCCACTTGTAACTGACATCGCGCCCGGTTATGACCACATCGTAACTGCAATTGGAGCATCTGTTTCTGCCTCATATGGCTGTGACTTCCTCTGCTATGTAACTCCTGCAGAACACCTCGCCCTTCCAAACCTCGAAGATGTCATCACAGGAGTCAAAACCTCTAGAATTGCAGCTCACGTAGGCGATATGGTAAAATATCCAGACAGAGCAAGAGATCAGGACCTCGCTATGGGTAGAGCCAGAAGAGAACTTGACTGGGAAAAGATGTACTCCCTTGCAATCGACCCACAGCACGCAAGAGAAGTCAGGGCCAGCAGGGCACCCGAAGACACAGACGCCTGTACAATGTGCGGCAACTACTGTGCCCTGAAGATCGTCAACCAGAACTACAACCTTGCAAAATAAGCAGATATTAAATTCCCAGAGTGAAGCCTTCGGGCTTTACTAATCTCATCTTTTTAAACCGCTTTTTATGCTTTTGTTCTCGCTCAGTTCTTTTTTCTTACTCTCTTCTTCAGTAAACTTCTATACTCTGCTCAATTCATACATTTTTAATGTTGTTTTACAGTCCACCTTTTTGCTTTTCTAGTAGTTTAAAATCGATAACTTTTTACATTATTATTTTAAAAATATAAAGAGTTATTATTTTATTGAGATACTGGAAAGATTTTTACAAATCTGAATTGAAATCTTTATTTTGTTAAGGGTGGCGTTTTTATGAGACTAAAATCGGTTAAAGGGCTTGTTATTCTTGGAATAGTTAAAGGACTTATCACTTTAGGATTATTACTCTTTTTTACAACATTTTCAGACTGCAGTGCTTCTGCAGAGATTACAAATTTTTCTGAAACACTATACGTGGAACAGCCTTTTGAAAAGCTTAATCCCAAAGAGGTTACAACTGAATGGAATAACTCATATCTCTTCAACAGCAAGGAAGATGCCTTAAAAGAGCTTGAGGCATTAAAAAATAGGTCCGAAGAAATGAACGAAACTTTCCGTCCGAAATTTGAGAATCTGTCAGGACCTGTTTTATTGGATTATCTGGAAGCTGATAAGGAGTTTTCAAAATCTCTTGAAGTTCTATATGTTTACGCATATACTCAGAACAGTAAAAATGTAAGTGATCCGTTCTTTATGTCTCTTCTTACGAACTCTCAAGACTTGCTCACCGAATATGGGAAAGCTACCTCGTTTACAACTGTCAAGTTAACCTCGCTCAATAAGGAAGAGTGGAAAAGGCTCTTTTCCGAAGAGCCCAAACTTGAGAAGTACAGGCCTTATATTGAAGCTAAGTATGTGAGGTTTGCAGAGCACAGGCCAATGAATGAATCACAGTCTGTATACGTTTCAGAACTAGAAAACCAGCGCATGAAACTTGAAACTGAGGCGCTTTCAGAAGTTACGAATAACGTCACTATGGCAGGAAATATAACACTTGAGAATGGGGAAGAATACTCGGTCAATTCTCAGTCTTACAATACTCTACTTTCAACAGATCAAAACCGGGAAGACAGAAAGAAATGTTATGAGAAGAGGTTTTACCACCTGAGAAACGAATCCGATTCTATGGCAGCTCTCTATTCTAAAAAAGCCCAGCTTGATGATCTTGTTGCTAGAGAATTGAACTACACGGATTATTATAATTACACATTGTATAATCTGTATCTTGATCGTACCCAGGTTGAAGACATGAATACGGTTTTCAAAGAGAGAAAAGGTGTGTTTGAGGAATATAACGAGTTCAGGAGAAATAAACTAGGAGTTGAAACGCTCAGGCCATACGACCTTATGCTGCAGTTAACGGATCAGCCTAGCAAGAATTATACATATGTGGAAGCTTTGCAAGAAATCCAGAAATCCTATTCCAAAATGGATCCCCGTTTCAATGAAATCTTTTTAAAAATGGTAACTGGCAATTTCATAGATGTCTATCCTGATCCTGAACATGGAAAACAGCCAGGAGGTTACACTTACAGTTTATGTTCTTTGAAGTCTCCAGCCCTTATTTTCCTCAACTACAATGGCCTTATCAGCGACCAGAAGACCATTACTCATGAACTGGGGCATGGAATTAACTTCTATCTTATGGGTAACTCCGTCGATTACCTCTACTGCTCAGGCACGACTTATGAAATGGAGATTCCTTCCACTTTCAACGAAGAGCTTTTTGTTGATTATTTAGTTCAGAACTCCGATAAAGAAACTGCAGTTAATGTTCTCTCCCAGCATATAGGGGAATACCAGAACTATTTTACTCGCCAGCCAATGATTACGGAATTTGAATATAAAGCACACAAGCTATGTGCTGAAAATGGGACAGCCAGCGGAGCCGATCTCAATGCGATCTGGACAAATCTCTCTAAAGAGTATGGTAGTGACTCGGTCGAATATTATAATGAGGACTCTGCAGAATGGGCCTATATTAACCATATTTACTTTACAAACAATTACTATACCTTTAACTACGCAGTTTCGAAGGCAATAACCCTAGCTCTCTTCAAACAGTACAAGGAAGATCCCGAAACTTTCAACAAAAACTATATTGCGTACCTCTCGGCAGGCTCGACAATGGAACCTGAAGAAAAACTTAAAAAATATTTTTGGATTGAAATCAACAGGCAGCTTTTTGAAGATGCGATGGACGTTGTTGAGTTGAGGATTCAGGAGCTCAATAAACTGGAAACAGAAAAGAATGTAAATGAATCTAATTCTGCCGCGAAAAGTCTGAATATTTATCCGGAATTTTTCTGGATAAGTAGATATAAAAACAAATGAGTTTGAATACTTCAGATAAAACACTTTTAATGCTTCAGATAAAATGCTTGAGGGTGTTTGTAGGTACTTAAAGTGCCTTTAACCCTCAGTTTCTTTTTTGCAAAGAGCATTTTCCCTAGTTATTTCCCACCTGCTAAAACCTACCTGTTCAGCGAACTCTCTTATTTTGCCGTTGAATAAAGATTTCTACTAGAAACGATACAGTTTATCTACAACCGCATTTATGGAGGCGCAAACAAAATGTATTACAATATAATCGAATCTCCAACAGGTCCTATTCTTCTGGCAGGGAATGAAAAAGGGCTGAAACGTCTTACTTTCCTGAAAGACAAAAAGAGAATAGAAACCCCTGCTGACTGGATAGAAAACAAAGAATTGTTTAGAGAGACTGCCAGACAACTTGAAGCTTATTTTACCGGAAAACTAGAATCCTTTAACCTTAAGCTGGCTCCCGAGGGAACGAATTTTCAAAAGTCCGTATGGAAAGCTTTATGCAAAATTCCATATGGGGAAACCCGAACCTATAAAGAAATAGCTGAATCTATCGGAAAGCCAAAGGCTTATAGAGCTGTGGGGCTTGCAAATAACCGGAATCCAATTGCAATAATTATTCCCTGCCACAGAGTTATTGGAGCAAACGGAAAACTTACAGGTTATGCATCTGGCTTGGATATAAAGGAATTTTTATTAATGCTTGAAGGCAGTTGCTGAGAGATTCTTTAGTATTATAATATATTACAAATAAGAAAAGATTTAATACCAACAACATATATAAAATCTTATATTATTTGCTGAAAGAATACATATAGTTTATTTTCGGTTGCAATGTAAGCCAATTTCATTTGTTTTTTTGAAAAAGTTAGCTGATCCAGATCCTAAATCTTATGAGACTCGATATATTTTACCAGCTTAATTAAAAAAGAGAATGGGTTGATACGGAACAAACGATAAGTGTGCTAATATTCTGAAATGACTGGCGATACCATGGATAAAGCGATAATTACTGAGAATTTATCTAAAAAATATGGTAATTTCGAAGCTGTGAAGAGTATTTCGTTCAGTATCAAAAAAGGAACTATATTCGGACTTCTGGGTCCAAACGGAGCAGGGAAATCCACTACTATTAAAATTCTTACCTGTCAGTTTCCTCCTACCTCGGGTACTGCATACATTGGAGGATTAAACACCTTATTGGATGCAGTAGAGATAAAAAAGAAAATCGGAGTTGTTTTTGAGTCTCAAAACCTGTATGAAGAATTATCGGTTTACGAAAACCTCAACTTTTTCCGCCGGTTATACAATTCTCCGAAAGAAAGAATAAGTGAAGTACTGAAGGCCGTAGGAATGGAAAGGTATCAGAAAAACAAAGTAAAGACTTTTTCAAAAGGCATGAAGCAAAAGATAATGATTTCTCGGGCCCTGCTCAATGATCCCGAGGTTTTATTTCTGGATGAGCCCGGAAGTGGATTGGACCCACGTTCGGCAAGGGAAATAAGGCAAATGATTCTTGGTCTTAAAGAACAGGGCAAAACAATCCTCATAACTACACATAATATGGAAGAAGCAGATTTCTTATGCGACTGTCTGGCTATCATACATAAAGGCTCTATAATAGCTATGGGCACACCTGCAAATTTGAAAAAAAGATATGGAGAGGATGTTCTAGTGATCAAAACTGTAAAAGGAGATATTTACGAGTCGCCTCTAAATACAAAAGCCAGTAGCGATATTTTTGAGAAACTCTCCGAAAATAATCAGATATCCCTTGTGCATTCAAAAGAGGCTACAATTGAAGATGTTTTCATAAGATTAACCGGGGAGAAATTGACTGATGAATCTTAATGTTGTACTGGCTATCTTTAGAAAGGACTTAATATCATCAGTAAAAAGCAAGAACTTATTGATAATACTATTAACTCCGGTTTTTTTGTCTCTTCTTTTTAACTCCACGATTTCATTGACTGATAACACCGTAGTACCCATTACAGTTTATGATGAAGGTTCCAGTGCCGATTTTATTGGATATTTAAGTTTGAGAGATAATTATGACGTAATTATTGCAGACTCGGTTGATAAATCAGAAGAGTTACTTTATAATCAAAAAGTTGCAGCCATTATGCTTGTGCCTGAAGGCTTCAGTGCCGATATAAAAAGTGGATTAACTCCCTCCCTGAATATCATTGTCAACCCTTATGAGGCAAAATCAGTTGTATTTTTGCAAACTTATAAAGATATCATAATGGACTTTGCAGGACAGAAGTATCCAGTAAATATTACACTAAATACGATCCCTGGAGACCTACAGTCAAGGTTCAACATCCCTGTATGGATTATGTTTACTGTAATATTTGTTGGAATGATGGTTTTACCCAATACGCTGACTACAGAGAAAGAGAAAAAAACCCTTGATGCAATATTTGTGTCACCAGCTTCGGAAAAAGATGTGATTTACGGCAAGTCGTTTTTTGGATTATTCCTGACAATACTCATATCTTTGGTTATAATTATTATAAATGGAGGTTTCATTGGAAACTTCCTATCGGTCACTGTTTTTATAATTCTCGGTTCTACAGTATTCACAGGTATTGGGCTTCTGATTGCCAGTTACGCTGATAATTACTCTTCGGCATCTCTACTTTCCACTGTTTGCATGGCACCCATGATTTTACTGGTCCTGCTGGCCGATTTATCCCAAGAGATTGGGTATATCTCCCGTCTAGTACCAAGCACTTACTTGTTTTACGGCATAAAAAATGCTATGTTGAATAACTCCGGAATCTCTGATCTTTATCCTGAGGTTGGAATCCTTCTTATATTTAATATTCTTGTATATGTGCTGACATTTCGTGTTCTTAAGAAGAAGAGATATATATGAACTTTCGATCAGGTTTTGCAAAAAGATTTTGTAATCATGCCTGAAAGACCGATTTTTTGAATTAACACCAGGCCCATCTCACAAAAATATATTTATTGAGAATCCAGTACTGAATTTAAAACAAGCTTGATGATCAGATACACAGACCGATACTGGAATCTGATTATCTGGGAAAAACTTCTTTTCACTCCCACCTGCTGAGGAGTTCTGCACCATAAAAAGAAGAAAATGCCTTGCCTGTATGGACAGATGCCCCATTTGATAAAGAAAAACGTTTCAGGCTGCATCAGGAAAATGTGAAAGCTTTTCCCAAAATAATCCGCCTGCCCAAGGAAAATATGCAACCGGCCCCTGTGCTCTCAGGTCTCGCTGAAACAGAGAGAAATTTTTTACTTTTTTCAGGATTGCACGTTTATTATTCCAGTTTCTGAGATTGACAGGGTTCAGTGCCGAATATCGGCTCAGTTGCTTATACCGCCGTTATCGGAGTTGAAGCATTCTTCGAAAGATTCTGCGTTGTTACATTTATCCATAGATGAAGATCTCTATAAGGCACACTGATATTCTCTTCTAACATGTCTTTTTTATCGTTATTGTAGAGCAAAAACTGAAGGTTCATGTTTGTTCCCTTGAATGGGAGTTTTTCCGGTCATCCGGCAAAGGTAGAGGCGTGTCCTCGAGGCTGACTTCAATGGTATAGTTTACGGGCTTCTGTTAGATTCCCACATTTTTATATAATTTCTCAGCCCTGCATAATATGAAATAGGAAAAAATCGAGTAATATTTATGCCCTTAATTTCTCTGACTACTGATTTTGGAGATCTCTATCCCGCATCCATGAAAGCAGTGATTCTAGGAATTAACCCGACAGTACAGATTGTTGATATAACCCATTCCATCCAGCAGGCCGGAATCCGGGAAGGGGCTTTTGCTCTCTATTCCCTTGTTCAATATTTCCCTAAGGGGTCCGTGCATATTGGCGTTGTCGACCCTGGAGTTGGAACCTCACGTCGGGCTCTTACTATAAAAGCAGGCAGCGAAGGAAAAGAACAATTTTTTGTAGGACCCGACAACGGACTCCTGATACCTGCAGCGCGCCGACTTGGAGAAATGGAAGTATACGAAATCACAAATTCCGAAATTTTGCTTAAATCAGGAATTTCTGCAACTTTCCATGGCAGGGATATTTTTGCGCCTACAGGGGCTCACCTCTCAAAAGGTACATCTATTGAGACTGTCGGATCAAAAATATCGGATTTCGTTAATCTTGACTTTGGAAATTTCGGGATTGACGGGCCTTTTATTGTCGGGGGGGTTATTTTTGCAGACAGTTTTGGAAACGTAATCACTAATATCCCAGAAGATATAGTTTTAAAATTCTCTACCTTCGGCTCACAGGTAGAAGTAAATGGCAGAAGAGTCTCCTTTGTTCAGACTTATGGTTTCGTAAGGAAGGGAGGGCCTCTTGCTCTTATAGGCAGTCATGGTTTTCTGGAAATTGCAGTAAATAAGGGAAATGCTGCACTTCAGTTCGGGTTAAAAAACGGGGATCAGATCATAATAAAGACTGTATAAACAATGACTATATAAAAACAGGCAATAAGCTCTAAATCAGTTCCTTTTTAACTTATGGATTTCCCTTTTAATAAGGGCAAATTGCCTTTATTGCTCTTCTTTTTTGAAAAAATCAACACGGAATTGACTTAGCGGAATTTTTATATAATCCTCTGAGTACAAGCAACCTGTTTAGAATGAAATTGACTGATCTGAAAACTTACAAGCTTGAAGTTTTCTTTTTATTTGCTCTAGTTATTTTGAGCTATTTTACCCTCTCAGGAAACGGAAATATAGGTGATTCTGCTGCAAGCTCTGGGGGGACTTTCTGGCTTCCATCGACAGTAATGCAATCTGTAGCTGCATTGTATGCAGTATTTATTGCTATTTTCACACTCTCTCTGCAAAGCAAAAAGGATAGTACTAACTCTATTGCTAACCGGATAAAACCACCCCTTAAGATAGTATCCTATACCGCAGCAAGTACGATATATTTTAACGGATTAATATTGATTGTTTTTAGCCTTGGCTCTTTTTCCGAAACCAAGATGCAACTCCTATTAATCTCCTCTCTCGTTTCGATGGTTCTATCTCTTGTAGCTATCGTTTACTCTTCCATGAACCTGTTAAGCAATGTTTCGGGTTTAAAAACCTCATCTGAAAAGTTTTCTTATATTTCAAATCTACTCAGAGAACAGGAAGGTAACCCTGTTAGTTCAGTAAAACAAAGTGAAAAAGATACTCAATTTTGTATAAGAGCGCTAGATGACGAAAACCCTGAAGTCAGAACAATCGCAGCCAAAGCTCTGGAACAGGTAAAAGGCCCGAAAGCAGAGAAAGCGCTTCTTGGACTCCTTGAGGACAATAATTCCGGAGTAAGAACAACCGCGTCTAGAGCTCTCGGCCATATAGGAACCGAAAATGCAGCAGTACCGCTAATTAAACGGCTGGCCGTAGACAAAGATCCTGTGTTCCGAGCATGTGCTATAGAATCTCTTGGAAACCTTAAAGATAAACAGGCAACTGAACCTTTAATAAAAAGCCTTGACGACAAAGTTCCTGAAGTTAGACTGGCTGCAACCCGTTCTTTGGGAATTCTCGGTGATGAGAAGGCTGAAGAAGCACTAATCACAAGACTGGATAAAAGCTCTCTGGAATTGCAGAGACAAATTTTATTGGCTTTAGGAAACTTTGGCAGTAAAAAAGCAACTGAAGTCCTTGTACAGAAATTGAAAGATAAAGACCCTGAACTTCGAAAGTGTGCTGCCGAATCTCTTGGAAAATTGAAATATTTAGAATCAATAGATCCGCTTCTTAAATGCCTAAGCGATACAAATCCTGAAGTAAGAAACGCTGCAGCATATTCTCTAGGAATTCTCAGAGCTGATAAAGCAGTAGACAATCTTCTGGAAATGCTATCCGAAAACGACTCCGAACTCCGAATTACAGCAGTTTATGCCCTTGGGAATATAGGCAGCCGAAAAGCTGTTGATTCGCTTCTTGAAAACCTCAACGATAACAACCCATGGGTTAGGCGGTATGCTGCAGACGCTCTAGCAAAAATCGGGGATCAAAAAGCAACAGCTTCTCTTATCAAAAACTTAAATGATCCTGATCCTGAAGTCAGGTGGGCTATAGCCGAAGCTCTAAGGATGCTGGATAAGCGTAATTTTAGTTAAAAAGAATTTTTTGAGGTAGAAAAACCTTCTTCCAGGTTTAAAAACTATCTGGGAGTAATTCTCCTTGATTTTAGTTTTTTCCTTATCCCGGAGCGAAGTTCAGCATTTTTTTATTATGAATTAGTCCGCTTGAGAGAGGATTACTGTTACTTACCCCTAAATAAGCCCTCTTGAGCGAAGCGAAAAGGGCAGCGCACTGCAGAGCCGCAACTCTGCCGTTACATCCACTCGTAATGCATCAGAACTTCAGGATTAAAACTCTGCATCAAACTGTTTTCCGTATATCCAAAAAAGAGGCAGCCACTGCAATTTTTGACAATTTCCTTTCTGTGTTCTTCCGAGTTTTCCCAAACGCTTTCAAAGCCGTCCCAGATTACGTTTCCAAGGGGATCGTTATGCACACGACAGGTCTCCAGAGTGCCGTCATGCGTCACATTCATAATAATTCCACTGGCCCTGCACTTATAGTCCATTTCTCCGTCTCGGACCATTGTGAGATACGTTATAGAATTGATTATCGGATAATGCTGCTTCTTAAGTTCAATTATGCGGTCAACTGTTTTGCGGAATTTTTCCATATCTCGGATTCCAATTTCGTTCCAGATCTCCTCGCTGATTCCGGGAAATTCGTGGACAGGCTCAAAGGAAACTTTTACTCCCAGTTTTTTTGCAAGTAATATAAGGGTCTCGATATCATCCAGGTTCTTTCCTGTGAGTACACAGTTCATCAGGATAGGATTCCTATTTTTCTGGAGTTTCCTAACCTCTATAGCTTTTTTTAAGCCCCTTAGCAGAGTCTCAAAATCCATCTTACGGATTTCTTTATAGCTCTCAATCCCGTCCACTGATACCGAAAGAAAGTCCACATCCTTTAGCTCTTCAACTCTATCGTAGAGCAGCTTTCCGTTTGTGACCATGGAAGTGATCATTCCGAGTTCTTTGGCATGTGCCATAATCTGGGGCAGATCCGTTCTAAGAAGAGGTTCTACGGTCCAAGCATTGTAGACTCCAATACCGAATTCTCTTGCATCGTCTAACAATTTGAAAATTTCTTCTTTAGTCGGCTCTTCTCCAGTTTTCTTCCAGTACTCACAGAATTTGCAGCGCATATTGCAGCGAGCATTTACGCCATGAGAAAGAACAAAAGGACGCTTTCTAACTCTAATCTGCCAGAGAGCCCTCAAAGCCA
>DASXVB010000199.1:0-3548 GCA_036504475.1 Methanosarcina sp. | reverse complement strand
CCATAACACTTATGGTCCTGGAATCTGGCTTGTCAACTATGATACCACTTCTGCTACTGGAGATCTTGGAAAAAATGTCCATATTCATCATAATATCTTCTACAATACAGGCACTAATCCTAGCATCACATGGGTTGGTGGCATTGTAGCCAGTGGCTTCCACGACACACTTATCGAAAATAATGTTTTTGACGGCACATACCATGCTGCTGTTGTTCACATGTGGCTCAATGAAAATCCTCCAAATTATTCGTCAAAAACTGGGTACACAACAATTGTCCGCAACAATATAATCATAAACACCCAGAAACGTACACTGAGTCCAAGTGGGACAGGGTATGGGGTGATTAATTATCTCACCAACAAGAACCATAAATTTGTGCTGCAAAATAACTGTCTTTACAATAACGCCGCCGGAAATTACAAAAACTGCGCCTCGAAAACTGATATCTATGTAAATCCACTATTTGCAGACCAGAAAAACCATGATTACCATCTGAAATCAACAGCTGGAAGATGGAATGGAAAAACCTGGGTTAAAGACAAAGTGAGTTCTCCCTGTATTGATGCCGGATATCCTTCTTCGGCTTATTCTAGTGAACCGAAGCCCAATGGAAATAGGATCAACGTAGGAAGATATGGAAACACAATATATGCATCCCTCTCTTCAGCTTCAAAAGTAAAGACTGTACAACCTCCGTTGACGGGTTCAATTACCGAGGTTACAAATGAGACTAATGAAAATTTGAGTTTTACAAAAGAGTCTTTTGACACAAACGAAAGTAATTTCACATACTCAGAATCAGATACCTCGATTGACGTTGGGCAGGGTCCAGTTATTGAAGCTATTCCTGAAGCTATGGTTAAAACTGGAGAAAATTTGAGTTTTATAGTGAAAGCTTCTAGTGGGAATGGAAAAAACTTCACATTCTCAGCATCAGAACTTCCTGCAGGTGCAAATTTTGATGAGACAGGGCTTTTTAGCTGGGTGCCTTCAAACGGTCAGGAAGGACTTTACACTGTATCTTTTGAGGTGAGTGACGGTATGTTTAGTGATTCTGAGGTTGTAATAATAAATGTAGTTGAAGTGAAAGCTCCTTTGAATCATTCAAGTGTAGTTGAAGAAAAGGTCTCTTTGAATCTCTCAAGTGTACTTGATGAAGAAGTACCTTTGAATCTCTCTTCTAAAATATACAACAGTGGCCTTTACGAAGTTTCTCCTGCAGAGCTTAGTTTAAATAATTTATTCTCTTATTGGGGGAAATAATTAACACATTCAATAATTTCTAATGGACCCAAGAAACTGGCTACTTGCGATCGCATTAGTTTTAGATAAAAAACAAGAGTTTTGGGAAGAAATAATGTGGATACTAGAAGAGGTAGGATAGAACTAAAAGAAAAATCCTGAAGCATTATATATGATAACATTTTTATCATAGGTACACTACACAGGTTGATGGCTACTTTCTATCTACCTTTTACTTTTTGGTACTTCTTTTCCTGGCTAATTTATTCTTTTATGGAATAGTAATGCGACATAATGCCAAAATCTAGTGATGAACTTAAAAGTAAAAATTACTATATTTTGAAAATGATACTAATTTTTTGAACGTTATCTATTAATTGATGTCGGTAGACCTCGAATATTTACTCTGATTGAAGATTGAACTCTTCTTGGAAATTCAACGTTTAAACCTTAGTTTGACAGAAGTTGTTAATTTGTAAAGTGATTTCGTACAAAAAACACTTTGTATCGGCATAGAATTTTTTGGAAAAATGAAAATATCAAAAATCAAAGAACGTAGTATATAAATTACAGTTGTAGAGAAAAAACATAAGCATGTAGCTGATTTATTCATCCTAATATTTATACTTCTGTCAAATTAGGGTTTAAATCAAAAAATGCAAAGATCACTATATTTTGGAACTGAGTCATCTATGCTTTTGACTTTTAATAATTTCAAAATTTGTGATATTTCTCTTCTTTATTATTGTAACAAAATAAAACTTTATTTTTGCCGAAACTACTATCACTATTACTAAAAGTAAAACCCAAAATAAATATCAGGACTTTACTTTTTTCCACAAGTTTTAATAAATTTTCTTTTGATCTGACTTCTATTGTTCCAACCACTTGTTTTTCTTCCCAATATTTGCAAACTTCATAGTGATTTGATAAATATTCACAAATACTTTTATAACATAACAATCTAATTTACAATGTTGGCTATAGAAATTTAATTAGGCTCTGATATTAATCTATTCCTTACGTTTTCATGGGGGGAATTTATGTGAATCGGAGGAACTGGCCTAATAAACAGGGAGATTTATTCTGAATCCTTTATTTGTTGCATCTGATTGAATTCATTAGCCTTTGCCATGAATAATTTCTCCAAAAATTTTCTATAGCCTTGAATCTCGGGGAGTGGATATCATTTGAAAAATCTTGTTCTTCGTTTTACAGACAGAGTAAGAAATCTACTAAACTATTCGGTAAACGCCTCTAAGTTTCGTAGACATATGGGTACTTCCCGCCTTGTTCTTACTCTCAAAAATATAGAAGTAAATTTTTAACAGTTATCCTAGGTGATAGAGATGCTAAAGAGAATATTAGGGGTTTTTCTCCTAGTGGGTTGTCTTATCTTTGCAAATGTTCCAATTTCATCATGTAAAAGCTCCATATCAATCGTTTATATTGCAGGAGATGGTAGTGGAGATTTTAATTGTGATGGAAAAGATGATCAAGTTCAAATTAATCAGGCTCTGAAGCTTGTGGCCGATAATCCTACAAAATATACCACTGTTCATCTCAAAGGTTCTTTTACTTACGTCATTGACGATACTCTTCTAATTGGTAATAATACTATTCTTGAAGGAGATTCAAATACTGTGCTCAAACTTGCTGATAATGCAGGCTGGGTTACAATGAAACCTTTGATCCAACAGATGAGTAGTTCCGGGAATAGTAACATTACTATAAGAGGTTTCGAAGTTAATGGAAACCATGATGGTAACCCCGCAATTTCTAAAGGTAAAGGATATTACAATATTATGTACTTCACTAATTGTAATAACATAACAGTATACAATATGTATATGCATGATGGTCTCGGCGATGGGCTGAGAGCAAATTCTTGTAAAAACATCCAGTTTTATAACAATACGATTTATAAGCTCGGACATGACGGGATGTTTGCAATTCGTAGCCAGAATATAGAAGCCTGTAACAACACAATAACTTGCAGGACTAACAGTGCTCTTCGAATCTGGAACTCAAACCACGTAAAGCTCCATGACAACGTGATTGATTCTTTCTACCACTGGAGTGCAGGCGGTCCAGGTATTCAGATTGAAAAAGGTGATACTGGTACCGGTCTCATGGATGATATTGATATCTACAATAATACTATCCATAACACTTATGGTCCTGGAATCTGGCTTGTCAACTATGATACCACTTCTGCTACTGGAGATCTTGGAAAAAATGTCCATATTCATCATAATATCTTCTACAATACAGGCACTAATCCTAGCATCACATGGGTTGG
>DASXVB010000198.1:0-9590 GCA_036504475.1 Methanosarcina sp. | reverse complement strand
GTCGAGTTTTTGCTGGTAAATTAGGTTATTCATATAACATTATAAAAATAAATGGATAAATTCATCGCCTATATATTCAGACTAGTCCATGTTTTATATGGTGGTACATATAGATGGAGAAACTCACTCGGAATTAGCGATCATTTTCTGGGAGAATCGTGATAAAACCAGACTAAAAAAAGAAGAACTGCATAGGAAGCTTCTAAAACTTAAAAATGAGTGTTGCAGAATTGAAAAAGAAATTAAAGAGTTAGAAAGCAAGAAGGTATAACCAGATCACTATAGAAACACTCCTTTTCGTCAGCGACCTGTTTTCTCGGGGAAGGGGTTTTGATGGAGAGGAAACTGGCAGTCTGGGTTAGATTCATAGGCAATACTGAAGTCAGTCTATCTTCGTTGGACTGTTTAAACTTATTTATACATCTGTGCCCATTAAATCTGTGCTTATTAAATTATTGCGTGAATATCTCGCAATGAATACTATTTTGCTATATCTTCGAGATGTTTTTATTTCAGTCGAATACCCCGCTAGCTTGCTGCGGGGTGCGCCAGCGCAACTTTGATTTCAAATTATGAATTCTATCCCGTTTATGCGATTCATTTTAATTTTAAGACACGCCCTTAGTCTGAATAAACCGGCAAGAATATTAATATTGAAAATTCACTAGCTGTATGAAAGAAGCCCTTTTTCTTATTGATATCCAAAACGACTATTTTCCTGGCGGCAAAATGGAACTTGTCAGCATGGAGGAAGCAGCAAAAAAAGCAGGAGAACTCCTTAAAGCATTCCGTACTGCTGGTAAACCTGTTTTCTTTATCAAGCATATGTCTACAAGATCAGACGCCACATTCTTTGTACCCGGAACTCAGGGAGCGGATATTCATTCGAGTGTGAGTCCTCTTCCAGACGAAACCGTCATTGAGAAACATTTCCCTAATAGTTTTTTACAGCCCGAACTCCTATCAGTTTTTAAAGAACAGGAAGTAACTGACCTTGTAATCTGCGGAGCAATGAGCCATATGTGTATAGATACAACTGTCAGGGCTGCAAAAGAACTTGGATTTAAATGTACCTTGATAGCTGATGCCTGTGCTACCCGCAATCTTAAGTTCGGAGAAGAAATTTTGCCTGCGCAAACTGTTCATGCATCATTCATGGCGGCATTGAACGGCATGTTTGCAACTATCATGACTGCCGACGAATATCTTAATTAAATGCTACAGTTTTCTGTTCAATTGCATGAATCCTTTCCCAATTATGTGATTAATTTTAATTTTAAGACATGCTCTAAAGATTAAAGAATATTAAGAATATTCTTTTTATCATCGCCTAATCTAAAAATTCAGATGTTTTTCAATAAAGTGTTGTGGTGGATATCCACCATTCACCTTAGTTGCTGTCGGTTTTTCGGGTTAGTTTTCAAGGTTGCATAAATAGATTTCATTGTTAGCCGTACTATTAACATAGTTCTTATCTATTCCCCATACAACAGTGTTATTGTATACTTCTGGTGTCGTATAGACTTCTTCAGGATACTTATATACTAGTTTGCTTTGTC
Source organism: Methanosarcina sp. (assembly GCA_036504475.1). Classification (GTDB taxonomy): domain Archaea; phylum Halobacteriota; class Methanosarcinia; order Methanosarcinales; family Methanosarcinaceae; genus Methanosarcina. Next base: position 8,031 of record DASXVB010000198.1, on the reverse strand, counting down.
CTGTAGATATGTTATACACATATACTCCAGGTTTGCCTTCATAATCATCAACGCATTTATTATATACAATTTTATTATTTTGTATGGCAATGTGTGTCCCTGTACTTGCACCGTATTCATTTCCATTTGGATCGGTGTCAAGTGGATGTGTGACGTCTATGGTTTTCTTTGTTGGCATATCATACATCGCAATATATCCCTGATGATTATATGTGTTAGCCCAGATGATTTTATTACCCCATATACGCGGTATGTTCGGATCTCCAGATGAAGTGACAGTTATTTTTTTCTTCGTATTGATATCATACATTCTGATAGTCATATCTGCTTTTGGGTCTTCTGAATAAGAGTAATACACCACTTTTGTGTCGTATATATCGGGATTACTACCGTTTCCGATTTTAGTCTGTTTGGATGTAGATATGTCCATAAGATATACACTATCATTTGTACTCCATACGATTCTGTTGCCGTAAATAGCAGGTTTGCTGTATTGATCTACATTCCTTGTGATGTAACTTTTTGCAGCTGTTGGTATATCGTACACAACAAGCCTTGGTATTCCACTGCTTTCATCACGCCACACTAACTTGTTGCCATAAATATCAGGAGATGATGCTCCAGAAGAGCTAACCGTAGTGTCTGTTCTGTTGGTCAGGTCATATAGATGAATAACAACCCCATTTGTCCATACTACCTTGTTACCATAAATAGCAGGATCGTATCCAGTGCCAATTTTCGTAGCTTGAACCGCTGAAGCTGCGGCTGAGATTAAAATCAAAAAAACAAAAACCAGGAATACTGAAGCTAAAGCTATTGAACATAGCTTCCCCTTATTTTTCATTTATTTTCCCCCACTAGTTTTATTTTCAAAGTTAATGTACAGTTTATGGTTAGGATATTTTCAGATTCTGTAGTAATATCTGAATCATCTGTTACTAAAGTCACATTAATCTAAACTTGGACTATTTGTCCAACCAATTATGTGATAAATCAGTAAAGAGACTAGTAGATATTATATTATTTTACAAATAAAAGATTATCTAATCTTTGTTACATCGGTTTTTGCTATGAACTAAAATCACAGACTTATTACAGACTTCAATTCTACATCAAAAATTGCTTTAAGACAAGAGGCTAATGGAAAAACAATCACTCATACCAAAATATCACTCATACCGTTAAAGCTAAAATGGTAGTTTATTAAACCTTAAACTCCTACCTTTTAACCTTGATCATTTAATTGATATAATTTTCTTAAAATGTCAGATTTCGAGTTATGAAAACTACTGTAAAAAGGAAGAGAATCAGATGAAAGAGGAACAGGCTAGCCTTTCTGCAATGACGACTGCATATATTCGTGCTTATCATTCAATGCATGATACTCCCAAAATCTTTGATGACTTTCTGGCTTATAGCTTGATACCACAGGAAGTACTGGCATTGATTGAACAAGGTTTGAGGAAGGATAAACAGTTTAACGATCCTGAGCATACTGTCGTGTCCTCAGATCAGATAATTGCCCTTTCATCTTTAACGAAAGCAACCAATGTTCTCAGCCGTGCTCGATATACGGAAGATGCCCTGGAGGAAGCTTTCAGGCAGGGAGTAAAGCAATATGTAATCCTTGGAGCAGGGATGGATACTTTTGCATTTCGACGCCCAGAGATGATGGATTGTTTGGAAGTATTCGAGGTTGACCACCCAGCTACACAAAATTTCAAGCTTCTTCGCCTTTCAGAGTTGGGATGGGAGTGTCCAGAGCACTTACATTTCATTCCCATAGATTTCACAAAGGAAAACTTAGCAGCAGCACTCACTCTTTCATCAGCTTATGACCCAAATGTTAAAAGCTTCTTTAGCTGGCTTGGTGTTACCATGTATTTGACTCGAGAAGAAGTATTTCAGACGCTTCGTTCCATCACCGATATTGCCCCTGAGGGCAGTGTAGTTATTTTCGATTACTTCGATTCAGACGCATTTATCCCCGAAAAATCGTCTCCAAAAATGCAAAAAAAGCAGGAAGTTTTTCAAAAGTTAGGCGAAAAAATGATAACGGGTTTTAATCCCTCAACTTTGGATAAAGACATTGCAAGTTTAGGATTAAGTCTCCATGAGAACTTGAGTCCAGAATATATCGAAAAACGTTACTTTCAAGGACGTAAGGACGGACATCATGCTCCTGAACATGGATATATTGCATATGCAATTGTTGAATAATATGGCTTTTTACAAATGATTTTCGAATTTTTTCTCTTTAATTATATTTCTCGGCAATACATCTCAGTTTGTTAACCGGAATCTCAAAAATATATAATATATGTTGAAGTATACAGCAAGAAGCAAGACAGGATCGCGCAGGTAAAATTATCCGATAAGAGCGTATCTTAAAATTAAACTTAATTCTACAATTGGGATAAAGTGTTGTCATATAAGATCGATGTGTACATCCGAATTTCGGAAAAATATACTATCCGATTTTAACCCAAATTTGACAGGTTATACTAATTACTACAGTGTTCTCTTGCAGAAAACGCGTTTTATCGGCACAAAATCTTCCGGAAAAATGTCAAAAATCAAAAAACACAAGACAGAACTTTGAAGTGTCTGAAGAAAACAGAAGCTTGAAGCCAATTTATACATTATAAATGTATGCTTCCGTCAAATAAGGGATAAAATTTAAAAAGAAATTGCTCATTACTCGCTGCTGCTCTGGGAGAAATTTAGAATGTCAGGTAATCCCATATTAAATCTGTATTTCTCAAATCTTGAGGTTTCAATAATCTGCTGCTTCATGTAATATAACGCGCTCAGCAGGCTATCACTATTTTCAGATTCTATCTCTCCTGCATATGGGTGAATATTTTCTGCAAGGGCATTCAGAAGTTTTGGATCAAGGTCGTTTATAAAGTAAGTGTCCAGAATCAGCAGGCTTGAGATCTGCTCATAGAAACTTACAAGCTCCTGAAGCCAGCCCGGAACTCCGTAATCTGTTGCGTATTTCTGCCTGTTGAGGAACATAAGGTAACTGAAAATAGTATTTATGAGATCCTCGGTTAGCTTGTCATTCGGAAATACGATTGGAAAACGTTTCAGGACTGTAGGATCTGTGTAACTCGAGAAAATCATTTCAGACTTGCACGCTGCGGGAAATAGTCTGGCAATCGGGCTGTTAAGAACAGCAGTAACATAAGGATATCTATCCGAGTCTTTGAGAACAATCCCACAACCTTTTCTAAACACATGATTTCCAGCTGCATCGTATGCAGCCTGTAGATGATAGCCTTCAGTTGCAATGATCTTAGGAGTGTTAAGATACTTCAGGAGTTTCTTTCCATTTATACTATAATCTGCTATTTTAAGAGAGGAGGTATCGTGACGAAAATCATTTTTAAATTCCATAATTCTCTCGTAAGCCTGAGGGAATCTAGTCTTTATGTCTTCAGGAGGAATAATTCTGTATTCTTTCTTTTTATTCTCATCGGACAGCTCATAAGGCAGCATAAAATGATAAGGTGAGGGACGAAACACAAATTGATTGGAAAATGCTCCTGATACATAGGGGTAAACAATTTCAGGTTCTGAAAATACAGGTTTACATAGGCCTTCGCAAATATAATATGAGTCCGAACCGCTTTCCTCAGGAGAGAGAAGCCTATGCATCATAATGTTTTTTGTAGTTACACCTGAAAAGATGCTTTCGGAGACATCTCCAAGTGTAACCGGGATTTCACAAATTTTTTCTACGATTTTGTTTTCTTTGAGTAACATCTAGCTTCCACTTCTATAGAAGTACATCGAGGATGTACCTTCTTTTGTGTTTTAGGACTTATGCAGTTGAACTGAGAAATCAATAACATTGAACTTTCAACTGTCTAAATGACAGCTTTAACCACAAAGTCTATTGTATTTGATTTTATGCATCAATTGCATAAGTTTTATTTTATTTTCAGGACTTGATTCTCAGGATGACACATCTCAATCGATGGCCATCTCAGGATTACGGACTTTTAGACCCCTATTAAAAAACTATAAAACCCTGGCCTGAAATATATAGGATTATATGATTTTATGTAAGTAATAGTAAAACAATATAGTATATAAATATACCTTCGCTGAAAATATATTATTATTATAAATAATGATAATTTCTTTGATGAATAGGCATTTCGAGTATGAAATGTATTTTCGCCATCTCAATCATCCCCTAGTCAAAGAGCCTGTCTCAATATTAAATTTGATTCTACCCTACATTCCGCAGATGTACAAGATGTAGAATTTATTTGCCTAATTGCCCAAGTAATTAATTAAAGGATGAGCTAATTTTTAATCTACTGCTGTATTGAGACAACTGATGGCATTTTTGTGTACATCTGCGGAAAGTGAATTCTACAATTGGGATACGACTTATGCATTTGAACTGAAAAACGGTAGGATTAAACAGTTAAATGTTTAAAATGTAAGTTTAAATCCTGTGATGTACAGTGTACTTGATTTTAGACCTCGTGTACATAAGTTCTATGAAATAAAGTACTATCTTTAAGGTCAACGTGTACCTGAATTTTGGAAAATTTACGATATGAATTTAAAGGTACGTTGACCATTATCCAATTGTATAAATGATTTGAATTTTAAGACAGCTTCTAAGAGCGAGAAGCAAATATGATGGGGATAAGGTTTGAAGCTGTTGGAAAGTAATCCTTGAACGTCACTCTAAATTTGGCAGTGTCTCTAATTTGCTGTAAATTTGAAGTCAATTTTTCCTCCCGGTCCGAAATAGGTTCTTCTGATGTGGTATTTTCTTCTCAGTAACTTCTTGAAATTTCTAATTTTACCTAAAAATAGGCACACTACCAAGAAATCTTATATCCGTCTTCTTAGAGCCTATCCGAAAAATAGAATTACTTATATTAGACATAATATATAATTATGACAAAACGAAAAAATTTGAATGTTTATGAGATCTCTGATGAACAGCGGGAAAAGGAGAGATTTGGAATGAAGGATAATTTGGTTCAAAAGAATCTTACTATCGAATGGCGTCATCTCGATATTGGTGGCGAAACCTGTGAACGATGCAGTGGTACCTACGGGAATATTTTGGAGGCGATCACATCACTGGAACAATCAGGAGAGCTGGAAGGAATACAGGTAGAGATCATCGATAATGCTCTCAAGGAAGACCGAATTAAAGAGTCGAACTTGGTGCTCATTAACGACATACCGATTGAACGTCTTTTGGGAGCCGGGGTGCAGTATACAGAATGTTCCTCCTGCGGTGATCTGACCGGGAATACAACATGCTGCCGGGCAGTAACATTAGAGGGAACAACAGAAGAAACCCTCCCAATGGAAATGATTCGGGCGGCAATTCGTGCAGCAATAAACCAGACAGAAATGCAGGGCAGAAAAGTATTACGAACGATCTATGAGCCCAATAAATAGTAACACTTCACTTTCAATTAGTAAAAAAAATAAACCAAAGTGGATACTTCAATATTATGGATCTGTTGTGAATTTTCAACATGTATTACTGACTTTTCGGATAGGCTCTAAGTATTCAATAAAAAACTCCGGTTAACCTTTTTCTCACCTCAGAACCTGTACAAAACCCCTGGTACCATCAACACGGACATACTGTCCGTCTTTTAAGATTTTGGTAGCATTTTCTATACCGACAACCGCAGGAATACCGTATTCCCGCGCAATAACAGAGCCATGTGTCATCATACCTCCAATCTCCACCACCAGAGCCTCAACGGAGTAAAACAGGGGAGTCCATCCCGGATCAGTAAAAGGCGCTACTAAAACATCTCCTTTGTTCAGTTTTGAGGCTTCGGGTTTGAGGATAACCTTTACGTGCCCTTCTGCAACCCCGGATGAAACAGGAGTCCCAATTAAAGCGCCTTTTGGAGCCTCAGCATCGCTCCTCACACCCGTAATAACTTCTCCTTCACTGGTCATAACCCTGGGAGGAGTCATCTTCTGGTACTGTTCGCAGGCTCTTTTACGGGATTCTATAAGCCGCATCGGGTCCTCACTAAAACGATTTTCTAACAATGCAACCAGCTCATCGAGATACAAATAAAATACATCTTCTTCCCTCTCCAGAACTCCTCTTTGATGTAAAACTCGTGCTCCTGCCAGGATAGCCTGACGATAGATATCAAAAAATTGAACAATGACATACTTGGGAAATTCACGCAAGCCTGTAGAATTTCGGTAAATGGAAAGAAGCCTGGACATTAGTCTTGCTTTGAAGCTTCCGGCAGGGGTGTTACTAATACGTTCCAGAAGTTTTTGTACAGCCTCCTGAGCATCCTTCCGACCCTGTCTGAACCTGTTTCGGTGTTCACCCGGAGCATTGCTTTTAATATGGTTTATAATGGATGGAACAAGAAGGGTAGGGGCTTCCCTCCATCGAATGTTTGAGATATCGATTTCACCAGGGCAGCGCATACCATACAGTTCCATGAACATGTCCAGCTCGGTCCTGAATATATCCCCTCCCTTTACTTTAATGAGCTCCTGATAAAAAGTGCTGTCTTCCGCTCTTTCTAGATAATCTACCACTTCAGGATATTTTCTTGCTGTATCGGCCAGATCCCCAATCATTAATCCCATCTCGCCGGTCACGTTACCAGGAAGGGATTTATTCAGCGTGTCAACATCAAGGTCCTCATTCAACCATAGTCTGGTCAAACGGCTGGCAATGGGCAGGACAATGAATGGTAACGGTACGTACATCATGCTGTCAATCAGTTCCTGTAGCAACTTCCCCATACTTTCCTGAACTCTTTTCATCCGTTCTGTCCCTGAGGCCTGCATAATACTGTGTCTAGAATTATCGATTATTTGTCCCGTAGGAGCTGTAGCCCGCTCAATAATGCCTGAAGGATCGAGGAATAATAAATTGTTAACAATAACCGGGAGACCCTTTAGATAGAGTGGAAGCATTGGTTTGAATAATTTAAAAACCTGTTTCGTTGTGTCTTTGTTTGCTTTTGTTTCCTGTTGAAAGATCTCGCTTGAGACTATTTTTGCCAGGGCGTCTCTCATTAGTTCGTCTACAATAGCAATTCTCCAGATAAAATACCGCCGAAGAGCCTTACTGTATAAAATAGGGGTGACGTCATAAAAAAGTCTGCCTCCCGCTTCCACTATTACTTGATTGGAAAGAGTTATAGAATCTTTTCCAGAGGGAAATATTCCTTGAAAAATAGAAATTCCCATGGGTCTTATGACATCTGTCATCATTTGCAGGTGAGCAATCGACAAATATACATGAAGTTTATTGTCATATACCTTAAGAATCGGATAAAGAGTGGTGATGGGACGGCTCTGTAAGATATAGAACCTGTTCCCTGCCAGACACCACTCAATGTCCTGTTCCGAACAATAGTGCTTTTCTATCCTTTGACCTATTTGAGCCAGCTCCAAAATCTTGTCATCAGGAAGAGCTTGCTTGTTTTGAAGCTCAGGAGCAAGCTCCCTGGTGACTGTTCCCCCTTCTGCGACCGGAAAAACAGCTTTTTTCTTTTCTGCAATTTGCTTTTTGACACTTTGACCCTCGAGGACCTGATAAGAGTCGGCGGAAACAATTCCTGAGACCAGAGCTTCACCCAATCCGAAGCTGGCGTCAATGGAAATAATATTCCTGTGTCCGCTGACCGGGTCCACGGTAAACATAAGCCCGGAAACCTCCGGAAACACCATTCGCTGCACTACTATGGATAAATAAACCGAACGATGACCAAATTCATTCTTGATACGGTAGATAATTGCCCTGTCGGTAAATAGTGAACTCCAGCATTTCCTTACAGCCTGAAGAAGTTGATCTGCTCCTTTTACATTCAAATAAGTTTCCTGCTGACCGGCAAAAGATGCAGTCGGCAAATCTTCGGCTGTAGCGCTTGACCGAACAGCATAAGCTTTTTCTTCCCCCACTGTTTTCCATGCATCAAGAATAGATGATTTAATTGTCTGGGGTATGAGGACAGTTAACAAGTGATCTCTAATCAGCTTTTCCAA
>DASXVB010000197.1:0-3687 GCA_036504475.1 Methanosarcina sp. | reverse complement strand
AATTCATTAATTCCCAATTCATTAATTCCCAATTCATTAATTCCCAATTCATTAATTCCCAATTCATTAATTCCCAATTCATTAATTCCCAATTCATTAATTCCCAATTCATTAATTCCCAATTCATTAATTCCCAATTCATTAATCCTCAAATTCATTAATCCCCAATTCATTAATCCTCAAATTCATTAATCCTCAATTCATTACTCCTCAATTCATTACTCCCCAATTCATTACTCCCCAATTCATTAGACCTCTATGTATTCAAATCTAGTATCCCTCAACATTATTTTAGTCTCTAATCACTAACATCTATGTATTCAAATTCAATATCCCTCAACACTATTTTAGTCTCTAATTACCAACACCTATGTATTCAAATCCAACATCCTTTAACCAATATCTCTTCAAATATCTAACTTTCAGCAGATATTTTTGCAACAGAGCCCTACTTTATTTAATTTCGTCTATAGACAGGAGGAAAGAAAAAATTTCAGCATATACCAAATTTGCTAAAATAATAGTCTTCATCAAAAGAAGAAAAGTCGTAACCAATTGTAACGTGGTTACATACAATTAACAAAAATCTTAGCTTAAATCTTTTTTTGATTTATTTATTATTAATTTCTTTTTTATGGCTACGACTAATCACGTTTTTCTGTATATTTAATTCAAAGAAGTTCAATCTTTTTGTTTTTAAGATTTCTTCTTTATTTTTAGGAGCTTTCTTTTTATTGTCTGGATGTCATGAGATCCATGTATTTTCTGTGATTTCATTCTTTCAATTGTATGTAACCCGGTTACAACAGGTTACGATGCTAAAACAAGTCTCACCTCTCGGTGTCCTGTATTCTTTTTACTTAAAAACACATTTGGATACATTGCCGCAGCTTTTTTGAGGACATCCTGCTTTACTTTTCTTATATTCTGGATATTCTCATTAATCTTGCAGTTATCCGGTAACTTGCATTTCAAAAAGGTGAAAATCTCAGGAGATGTCAGGTGATCTTTCCCTGTTTCCTTCAAATGGTCTATAAGCGAAACAGCCCTTTTTTCCGTCTTTGTTGTAGGCTGAATCTTAGGCTCTACAGGGGGTTTAAAATTAGTTATTGAACCATTTACTTTCTCTTCAATTTGTTCGATCCTCTGTGGCAATGTAGGAGCTGAATTTTCTTCTAGTCCGTAATCTTCAAGCCCTAATATCTGCTCTACTGCAGCAAGTCTTTTCAAAATCCGAAGTTCACTTGTTGCAATTGCATTATCCACAAAAGAATTGCCAAGTTCTTCTTTTATGGATACTATGATCTCCTTTCGAAACTCTTGATCTTCGTGAAGGAGATGTTTTGTGTATCCTTTGATAGCTTTTGCAAATCCAGGATCCGAAAAAAGTGCTATGAATCTCGCGGGGACGTAATCCGAAAGGCTCATATTAGATCCTCCTGGATTCTTTGCGATGTTTCTAGTCTGGCAAGAGATAAAAAATAGGCCTGGACTTCAGGATCTTTGAGTAAGGTAAGAAATTGACTTACTTTGCTGTTCTGTACTGGGTAATCGAAAGATTTATACCCAAAGGTATCACTATTACAACTAGCTAACATAACTTACTCTCCTATCTTCAGGGGACTGGGGTTACAGTTGGCACCTGTAACTCCTACAAATTACCTTTTCTAAACACTAATGTTGTTTTATTATTTGAATATTTTTTAGTTTCTGTAAGTTAATATCTTCTTACCATAAAGTTATTGTTAACTTTTTTTATATTCTTTACATTATAAACGCATATTTATGATTAAAAAAGCTCGAATTTATTTTACCTACTGGGAATTTTTTTGGAAAAACAACAAGAACAAAAAAAAGAAAATTTAGGACCTCTGTTTTTATATTATAATCTAATTCCCTATTTGGTGAATTAATTAAAATTTTCTATAGACTGTGCTTCGATATCCAGCTCCTATGACAAAAATAATAAGCTGTGACCGTGTAATATTCAATAGTACTCGATATTCTCCTACTCTCAAAGAATATATAGGGAAATCAGGAGATGTTTTTAATTTCTTGACATGTGAGTATGGGTCTTCCTTAATCCCATTAATAGCTTCAAAAATTCTTTTTCGAACTTCAGGCGGCAGTTTATTAATGTCCTTAATAGCGTGTGAAGTATACTGAACAGTGTACATCAGTCTATACCTAACATTTTCTTTGCTTCATCTTCGCTATAATATCTTCCTGCTTTTATGTCCTTCAAGCTTTCTTCAATTCCTTTGATTTCACTATTGGTCAAAGGCTCACTATCATAAGCCATATTTACTATCCTTTCGATAACAGAATTATAAGATTCCTCTTTGTGGGTTTTCAAGCCGTTAAGCATCTCTTTTACTCTGGGCTCAAGACAAACTGTAGTTGTAGCAGCCATATAGTATCCTATAGGATGCTATATGTTATAAACATTTTGAGCTTAATAGGTGGTGTATTAAAAGTTATCTAAAATTGGATTAACTCTATGTCCTTTAAGTGTTGCAATAATTTTGATGGGACTATTACAGGTCTTTAGAACGTTACCATAATTTCCACCACTTCTTTTTCTCCCCAGGCGCTTCAATTGCTTTCTGCTGAATTAAAGTCTGCATTTGTCGCATATAGTTATCATATAGATTTTGGACACTTTCTTTATCTTGATGAGCTTTTTCAAGTTCTTCTTTTAATGTATTATTGTGCTCTCTCAATTCAGCGATGATGTTTTCTTTTTCTTCTAAACGCGTCTGTAACTCATGTCTTTTTTTTTCATTTTCTTCACGCAGTTGGTTGAATTCTTTTATCTCGTTTGATCTTATTTGATCCATGTTTGATTTATTTTGATCATTTTTGGATCTCGTTTGATCTTCTAGTAGTTTTTTAAATGCATGAGTTACTGCTTCCGTTTGACTTGTGAATCCTATTTGATCTATTTTGATCCAGAGTGATACAGGTATCCATGCCTGAATTTTCCTTTTTTCTTCAGTTGGCATGATCAAACATTGGTCTACTTCTATAAAACAATTTTTTAAGGATTTTCTTTGATCATTTTTGACCAAATGAAAAAACGCAGTAATTTCTTCCTACAAAATTGCTCAATATGCTGTCTTGCCAGATGTTATCTAAGCCGGTGCTATAGATAGAACTAAAAGAAATGGTCTAAAGATCGTTTGTAGTGAAATCACATCCTACGTTTATGCTTTCAGTCTAACCTTCGTGTTTCTACAGGTTTTTTTGTGTTTAATATAATACTCATCGAAGGAATAAATTTTGTATCCTGATTAGGATAGCGATTTTTTTCTGGCTACTGTTTCTGATTATGCTCTTTAGACCGTAAAATCCGTTCCATGGTCTTTGGAATAATATTTTACTCAAACGCATAGCAGGCATTAAATGATAGCGATTTTAAAAGATGAGTAAACAAGAGGATACTTAATATGAAGGAGAATATTCGTTTTTAAAAACAATTTCTTAGAGTAAATTATTGAGAGTAATAAATTCAAAACAATTTTTGCAAACAAGACGAAATATGTTTTGTGGTTTATTAGATTTTATTACAATTCGTAAGATATATACGTTTTATAGTAATAAACCGATTTCCATAAAAAGATTATAGCTACAAAATGAAAGGCAGTTATTTTCAGCTGATATGTTATTTGCCTAAAAACTTAGCTA
>DASXVB010000196.1:0-6275 GCA_036504475.1 Methanosarcina sp. | reverse complement strand
TCGTCTTATGTAGAGCCATATATTATGCAAAGTCATTCTAAATTATGTTGAAAAGTTATTGTATTATAGGCTTTGTACTCATTTTTTTGGAACTATGACTAAACATAATGTTTTGATGTAATCCTTATAAATAAGGAGGTGCATCAAAATGCATAACAATACCACAAAGATTCTTCTCAGGTGTAATAATTTCTTGGACATCCTGGAAAATTACCTGAGCCTAAAGGAATTCGAGAGCCTGTCGCCAATGACAATTTCATCCAAAAGACTGACGGTTATTTCTTTCATGAATTATCTAAGTGATAACAACGTAAAGGATTTTCATCGCTTAACTCAGAAAAATGTGACTGGCTATTTAACTACCCTAACTAATCTATCTTCTTCTACCATAAGTGGACGCACATTTATTTTGCGCCACTTTTTTAATTATCTAAATGGCAAAAACCTTATGCTGTTTTCAGGCAATGAGCTGTTCCCAGTCATATTTACTAACAAACGTGAACGTATACTTTCTTTTTATTCCATTGAAGAAATTAGGCGAATTGTTTCTGCCATAGACAGAAGCACCCCTTATGGAAAAAGGGATTTCATCGTAGTATTGCTGGCTGCTGAACTTGGTATTCGATCCGGAGACATTTTACGGCTTAAGATGTCGAACATACATTGGGAACACAATACGATTGAGTTTGTTCAGTATAAAACTAAATTTTCAAATCAGTTGCCTTTATTAGAAAATATCAAATATGCATTGATTGACTATCTACAAAGTTGGCACCCGATGAGCGACTTCGAGTACATTTTTATAGGTATAAAAAATGGTGGGAAACCATTAACCAATACCTGCATACACCAGATAGTTTCTAAATACTTTAAAAAAGCTGGCATTGACATATCGGAACGTAAGCATGGTCCGCATGCCATGCGCCATTCGCTAGCTAGCAACATGCTTCATAACAATACCCCAATGCATGTAATCAAGGAAGTATTGGGACATTCCAATATCAATGCCACCAGATTTTATCTTAATATCGATGTTGACACACTTAGAGAATTAGCTTTGGAGGTGCCTTATGAAACAGTATGACACCTTTGATTTCCCCGCAACTTACCGTAACATTGCCAAGGAATATGTGGATTACAAGCATTCCCTTGGATTTAAGTATTCATATCACGAACAGGCCCAAGTAAATCGTATGCTTGCCTTTATATACGCTCACTCAAAAGCAAATCCCATACTGGTGTTACAACCAGAACTGGTTAATGAGTATGCATCGAAAAAGGATAATGAAAGTACCAGGAGTCTTCATGCCAGACAATCCCACATAAGACAGTTTGCTCTTTTCTTAAACCTGAGAGGCATTCCGGCTTACGTTTATCCAAAGGAGCTGGTTAAAGTTACTGAAGATTTTATTCCCTATATCTTCACCAAATGTGAAATTGACCGGATTATTCGGGAAGCTGATACAATTGGGCCAAACAAGAACAAATTTGTAAATACCCCGTATGTATATCCCGCCATAATTCGTATGCTGTATGGATGCGGATTACGAATAAGTGAAGCCCTTGACCTTATGTGTAAGCACGTTGATCTTGATAATGGAATTCTTATCGTCATGAATGGCAAAAATAATGTTTCTCGACTGGTTGCGTTATCCGAATCTCTGCGACGATATTTAATCAAGTATAATTCAATGGTTAAAAGAGCAGGAAATCCATATTTTTTTCCAGCACTTCACAATGAAAGATATTCTTCGTTAACCATCCTGAATCAGTTTAGAAGATTAGAGGAAAAATCTGGCATATCCCCATTGAGTAATGGAAAGTACCCACGCGTACATGACCTGAGACATACTTTCAGTGTACATGCTTTAGAACAAATGATTCATAAAGGAATGGATCCTTACTGCTCACTGCCCATACTTAGTACCTATCTTGGCCATAAGGGTATTGAATCAACAGAAAAATATCTCCGTCTGACAAAGCAGTACTTTATTAACATTCTGCAGCTCAGTCAACAAGATGCTGAGAAGATTTTTCCGGAGGTGTAACTATGCACAGGAAGGAATTATCTTATTATGTAAGCAGTTTTTTTACACAATATCTTGGTAGTGAAGCAGGTTTGTCGGTCAATACCATAAAGTCATACAGAGATGCATTCATTCTGTTTTTCAAATATCTTGAGGAAACCGGTATCTGCAAAATCAGCAAACTAAAAATGGATACGCTGAATGCAGACAACGTAAGTGGATTTCTAGACTGGCTAGAACAGTCTAGGAGGTGCAGCATCAGTTCGAGAAATCAGAGACTTGCCGCGTTAAAAGCATTTTGTTGTTATGTAGCACGCAAAAGCCCGGAAGAAAGCGCTCTGTGCCAAGGTATCTTAAAAATTCGTATTAAAAAGGCTCCTCAGAAACCAGTTGAGTATCTAACCGTAGATGCTGTTGAATATCTCCTCAAAATGCCTGACCGCCATTCTAATCAAGGTATTCGTGATCTTGCAATAATTGCACTAATGTATGAATCTGGCTGCAGAGTTCAGGAACTAATTGATTTAAGGGTGGGAGACATTGTGTTTCGGAGTCCGAACACGGTTACCCTTACCGGAAAAGGGAACAAGGCAAGAGTAATCCCCATAAGCGCAAATGCCGCAGACATCGTTAAAGCTTATCTTAAATCTGCCAGCATTTCCGAAACCGCGCATCCAATATTTTTCAACATATATGGTAATGCACTGTCCAGATCGGGAATTTCCTATATCCTCGATAAATACGGGTATATGGCTCGTAAAACCCAGCCAGAATTATATCCAATTAAGCTACATCCTCATATATTAAGACATTCTAAAGCAATGCATCTACTTGAAAACGGTGTGAACTTGATATATATCAGGGACTTTCTTGGACATTCATCTGTTACCACAACGGAGATATATGCAAGGTGCAACCCTGAATTGAAAAGAAAGTATATTGAACAGGCTGGTAACCTAATTACGGAGTCCGTCGAGGAGTACAGTGAAAATGAAAAAGAAGCCTTGATTGCATGGCTCCGAAAAAACATCTGACAATATTATGTTGAGCGTTATGCCGCAAATCTACTGTCCTTGCGGCATAACTGCTTACGACTCCGCATAATATATGGCTCTACATAAGACGAATCACCCATTCAAGTGATGCAGGAAGTGGGACGTAAAAATACGGTTACCTCATATATGTGGGTGTATAGCAGCGGCCAGTACTCGAAATATCCCATCCGGATTTTTGAGTATCAACCGGGCAGAAGTGGTAGTTATCCGCAGAAATTCCTAAAGGGGTTTCAGGGGTTCCTCCACTCGGATGCCTACGCTGGATACAACAAAGTCCCCGGAGTGACGCGATGCTTTTGTTGGGCACATCAGCGCAGATATTTTGTAGATGCTCTTCCGAAGGACACGAAAAGTCCGGCAGCTACCTTTGCCAGTCAAGGCATTGAATACTGCAATAAGCTATTTGAGATCGAAAGGGCTCTTAAGGATCTCAGTGGTGAAAAGCGAAAAATTGAGCGTCTGAAACAAGAAAAACCTGTTTTAGATGCCTTTTGGACGTGGGTAGAATCTGCAAGAAGCCAACTTCTGCCAAAATCAAAGTCAGCCGAAGCTGTAAATTATGCCCTCAATCACAAGGAAGGTTTGATGAACTACCTTCAAGACGGAAATTGCTCCATCTCCAATAATCTCGTCGAGAACAGTATACGTCCTTTTACCGTGGGCCGCCGGAACTGGCTGTTCAGCGGAAGTCCCAGAGGCGCAACCGCAAGCGCAGTTGTTTATAGTATTGTTGAGACCGCTAAGGTCAATGGGCTGAATCCCTACAAATACTTGAAATTCATTTTTAGTGAATTACCCGGCGTACAGTTTGGGCAACATCCTGAATTCCTTGAAGATTATCTTCCATGGAACCTCGAAGTTCAAAAAGTCTGCAAATAAAGCGATGACTTGAGTATATCTCGGTTATTGCTTTTTTTCTATCCACTATGTTATTAGGCGCTTACGTTGTAACTACAGTGATTGGCTATAAATATCAATACTTGTTTATTACGTCCGATAAGAAGGTATGCTCGATCATAAAGGAGTAGCCCAACTTTTGTGGAGAATTTTAGAAAAGTGCTTAATTCTTCCTGAAACGTTCTTGTTTTGTACATATGTTTGGGTGATTTGGGTGAAAAATATACCCTTAGTAGGGTAGCTCTCTTGGTGCTCAATATGCTTAATTTACATACATGTGTTGTGCAATTCTTTAGCATTTAATCTGCCACGAACTTGCCGTTGTTTTAAATCCTTAATTCTGTACTTTAACGCTGCCTCAGATACGCCCATACAACGGGCGGTTTTTTTTATGTCTAGCCCTAATTGGGCAAAATACTTGATTTTATCGTAAGCTATTTAGCGCTTACTTTTAGTTGTAGATAGTAAGGACAAACAGTTACATTGATGACCTCTAATGGAATAAGAAAAATTATCCATTGATATCGCTTCCACTTTACCGATATAATATAAGCTAAGCCTTAATATCATTTGAAGGAGTGATAGGATGAGACTAAAATTGACTATCGGCACGATGATAATAGCCTTAATACTTGGCGTTGGCATCAACTACAAAGCAATCTTTGATCAAAAGCAAGCAGACGAAACGCTAATAGCACAAATAACCTCTGAGGCCCAAGTGAACCAGCAAAAGGTTGAGGACATGGAAAAAGACATAGCAATTCTAAGGCGTGAGCTGGCGCTCCAGCGTGATGTCTACCCAACTAGCCGTGGTGGACACAGAGTGGCTCGCTACATAGACGGTGCACAGGTGACTTGGTACAACGATATAGGTAAAACAGCATCAGGCACAATAGCTACCTCGGGCAGGACTGTAGCCGTTGACCCGGATGTAGTTCCACTAGGTTCAGAGGTTGAGATTGTTATGCCTGACGGCAGAGTGTTTCGGCGTATTGCAGAAGATACCGGGGGAGCGGTTAAAGGTAAAGTGTTTGACGTTCATATAGACGCTTCAGACGAAGAACTATATGAGCTAGGGCGTACCCATGGGGTGAGAGTATTTGTTCTTGATAGGTAGGGGATAACCGATGGACTTCAGCGAATACCAAAAATCATAGAAGCAAGTCACAGAAAAATGAACTTAGCATTCAACAAGCAATACTTAATAGAGTAAAATACATAGCCTAGTGTATTTTACTCTATTAATTTCTCCTATACCCAACCAAATCCACAATCCCTTCCTCCCGAACATACCTGCTAAGATCATTGTCATATTCAACCCTACAGCTCTCTTCATCAAACAACAACAGCCAAGCAAATTCATTAGCTTCCCGTTCAAAGCGGCCAGGGGAGAAGAAGGTATGTTCAATCATGAAGTAATAGCCCCAGCCTTTGTGGAGTTGAGAATGTCCTAATTCATGAGCACAAGTTTGCCGTTGTCTGTATGGCTCTAACTCACTGTTAATCACAATGAATTTCTTGCGTAAAACTCGATCATAGAAGCCATGAAGATGTGGTGGCATGGGCGTTAAAACAATTTCTATTTTCAAATAGCTTGCCAGCTCATAGGGGTTACGGGTATGATATTTTTTAACTAAATTTCTCACACGACGTTTAATGTCCATCGCAATCCATCCTCCGACAAAAAGAACTAATGTTCGACAAGGTGGTATAAATAAAGCACAGCTTTTCTTATGGCTGTGCTTTTTCAATTGTCACTATGCTTTTTTTAGTAACTGGATATCGGTTTCATGTTCTAGCAAATGATTGTTTAGTATATCAATTTTAGTGTCAATTCGGTCGATCTTTTTATCTGTAAGGCGAATCATAGATTTCACATCTTCTTGACTACCTTGTGCTAATAAATCAATCTTAGAATCAAGAACAGCAATATCGTCTTTAAGTTGTTTAATATCATCTTTAGTTGCCACAGTAGCCAATTTATCTAATATTAATTTTTGGAATTCTTCATTTGTCATAAAAATAGCACACTCTTTTCTGTGTTATTTTGTTTACGTTGTTGATTTTTAATGATTGTTAGGGGATCGGTTATTTTTTTCGCCTGTTAAGTTCCTTAGCGCGTTTATATAACTGCAACTCGACTATATCCAATATAGCCTGCTTGTCCTCATCTGTAAGGGGAGTACCACTGAACATTATTTCATGATCCTCAAGGATTTTTTGTAGATCCTTGGGCTTTTTATGTTCGGGGTGCTGGCTGATGTCACTACGGCCCATCAGTTCATCAAGTGTGATG
>DASXVB010000195.1:0-3163 GCA_036504475.1 Methanosarcina sp. | reverse complement strand
GTACACTTCTTGGTTGCATAATTATGTTCACTGTAACTACCAAAGGAAGCAGCGCTCAAGCAGGACTTCCTTTCCTTAATTTAGGAGCAATACTTGGGTTTTTTGCCGGTGACCTACTCTCGGGATTTCAATGATGTATCAGCTATCATCTTTTTAGGTAGGTAAGCTAAATAAAGACAAATTAGCGAAGTTCAAATTTTGAGACAAATGGGCAAGGGTTCTGTTGCAAAAATTATGAGAAGGATTCTCGTTGATCCCCAAGATCCTCTGAAATAAATTTTTTCCATGTGCTCATACGAGTTTAATTTTTTTTGTGTGAAGTGCGATAGATTGCCTTATAGTAATGGGCGCTGACAAGATCAGGTGCGAGGTAAGGGCTTTCGATGACGATCTGGATGAATGGGAAACAATGATTGAGTGTAATAAGCAGAGGGAGAAAACCCGAATTCAAAAGGCAAACGAAATTAATAAATTGGCAAAGATTAAGGCGGAGAGAGCGAGAAGAAAGATGAGAGACGCTGGAATATATGGTGTTAATGGAGGACGCCCAAAATCAGAAGAAAAAAAACCCTTCCGCAGAATTCGGCTGAGGGTTTTTCAAGTGAAAAAACCATTTCCACTTTCCATCACTATGAACCTTCACCCACGACCGCACTCGAAAATATAGCAACAATAAAAATCGTATCGGGTGAGGGAGTCACAGAAGAAAGTAAAATAACTCGGGCCGAACTTGCAGCGCAGATCAACCAATTGCAAGATATCAAGGCAATGAAAGCCGCTAAACAACTGCGGGAGTCACAGAAGAAAGCAGAGGAAGAAGCGAAACGCAAAGAGGAAGATGAAACCAAACGAATTGAAAAAGCTAAGAAAGCCTCTGAAAATGAAACTCGTAATCAAATTGCTGCTGAAGTTGGTTCCTCTCGTTACGAAGTAGAAATGCTTGAGAAACTCAAAGCCAAAGCTGATTCAGGCAGTAAAATGGCTGAAATGGCATTAAAAGACGAATCAATCTCTCTAAATGCCGGACTTCAGGCTGTTGATATCGAAGAAAAAGCGAACACCGGTGACGAGGTGGCGAAAAAAGTGCTTGAAGTTGTTGAAAACAAAAAGATAACAATTCCACAAGCAAAGAAAATAATTGATATCGCTGAACAGAAACCTGACAAAGTTGAAATAATTATAAAGACGTTACCGAAAATTGCTGAAATGGAAATGTGACAAAGTCAAGTAACATTCAATAAGATAATTTCACCTACAAAATGCTTCCATTTAAAAAAATTAGATAACATGTCACTACTTTTGATTTCCTTTTTATTTTATTATATCCTTTGCAGATTTTTCTACATTGGAATATTTAATTGCCTACTTATCCTTTTTGTATCTATCTAATCAATAACTTTTTTGTACATCTGTTTCTTGTTATTCAAGTATATTTATTGAAAGAAAAACTCAGAGCCTTTAATCCTTTACTTTCTATTATTATTTTCTTGTTTAATCATATTTTTCAATATGTTCAGTTTTCATTGTCCATTCGTACTTTAGGATTGATTTTATCAATAAATTTTTTATATATCTTTCTACTATTATTCAACTATGTATACTCGAAGCAAAACCAGAGCTTTGTGTCTATTAGTTCTCATTATGTTTTTACTTGTACCGATCGCAGGTGCTGTCTCAAACGCAGGCAATATTAATGCAAACCTAGAAAAAACGTCTAAGAATCATAATACTGGCGACGATCTCTTCAAAGAATTGAGTGCAAAAACCGGGCTCTATAATCAGATTTGTGATAAAGTTCCAATTGTCAAGGAGCTTGTGGGCAGTGAAGATTTTTTAGTGAAAATAAAACTTGAGAATGGTGGAACACTTTCTGTAACTTTTACAACAAACAACGGAAAAATAAATCTAAATACTTTTTCCAAGTATGACAAAAAATCAGAGTTCAAGCCTTCTATAACAGTGAAAACCAATGAAAAAACCATACGAGAAGTACTTGACTCAAAAAATCCCTTTATGGAAACCTTTAAATTCATAATAAATGGATCTATTAAGGTGGAAGGCGAAAGCTATTTCCAAAAAACAGTACTTCATACATTAGAAAAAGTATTATAATTAATAACAGCTTTACTCCTAAGCTCAAAAAAATTAATTAAAATACCCTCTCCTTTTGGGGGAGAAGGATCTTATTTTATTTTTCAGAATTCCTAATTTTAGGTACTCCCTCATTAATTAGTTGACGTTTTTAAGACCCTGTAGTTTAACAACTCTGTAAATTTTCATTTCTTATTATTAATTTGGTTCAGTTGCAAAAAAAATCTCAGAATTAGCATGTAAATCATTAGTTAAAAAGCCTAAAAATAGACAGCAAGAAACAACTGTCTAATAATAACTTTACTACTTTTAAGCATCTTGATATCGATTTTTTTTTCACGAAGGCAATTTTTCCCTCTATAATAAACATAAGGAATTTTTTAATTAGGCATACCTAATACGTTAGCATTCAATCAGTTTTTACACTTTTGCACTTTAGATAGTTGCTTTTCGATAACGATTCACGATTTGCCAAAGCGGCGGTCACTTTAGACTGTGACCCGGTAAATGGCCAGCAGCAAGGTTCGGCAGGGTCACAGTCGAAGCAGGCAGTACATATCCAGAGCCTTATTCAAGAAAACAGCAAGTTAAATACAAAGCTTTTGCCTGAAGTTACAGAGAAAAAAGCCTGGTGGATGTTCTGGTAAAGAAAAAATTTTTATTTTATTGAAAAAACCCTATTTATGCTCATGTTTTCATTTTGTCCCGTCTCAAAATTTATTTTATAGTTTCCAACGGACATGTACTTTGGATCCAAAATAATTTCATAGTTTGCAGAGTCGCTAATATTGCCAGATAGATAGCCCCTTCAAAAAATGATTAGTTTTTTAAGGATTATTAAGCCTTATTTTCTCAATTAAATATAGTGCCAGTCCTTCCCCAATTAAAGTACAGCCATTAAATGATTTATTTGCTATTTAGAGATCTTAAGTGCTTCAATTAATCGATTAAATATCGTTCTTTCCTTGAATTTATCATTGAAGTTTAGATGGATAAAAATGACACCAGACGCCTTAGTTACAAATAAAAAGAAATTGTGAACAAACAAAGGTATTATATTAATTATTTACTG
>DASXVB010000194.1:0-2638 GCA_036504475.1 Methanosarcina sp. | reverse complement strand
CATTGTGTCTATAAAATAAGATATCACATGGTTTTTTGTGTTAAGTACCGTAAAAAGCTTCTTTTAGGTACTGAGATCGTCAACTTTTTAAAAAGTGTATGTTTTGAAATTAGTGAAAGATACTGTTTTGAGTTTGATGCAGTTGGTTGTGATGGTGATCATGTACATATTTTTGTTGGAGCTGAACCCAAGTATTCTCCTTCAAAAGTAATGCAAGTTACAAAAAGTATTACAGCGAGACAAATCTTCAAACAATACCCTGAAATCAAAAAACAGTTTTGGAGTGGTGAACTATGGAATGATGGAGGTTACATTGGAACCATGAGATGGAACAACTTATGATTTCATCCAAAAATACATTGAAAATCAAGGAAATAAGAAAGAAAAAGAAGCGTATCAACAAATGAAAATAATCGATTTTTAATAGTTACATTATAACCGGAGCGGTGGCGCGAACAGAACTCGTTGCTTGCAGCGAGGTGCGCCACCGCAAATTTGATTGCTCCCAAATATGTCTTTTACTCTCAGAGGGTAATTCTTGTGACTTGTTTTTGAGAAAACTTAAGCGGTTGAACTGATTAATCAATAACGCTAAACCTTCAACTATCTAAAACACCAAATCATTAATAAAGCTCATTGGGATTAATTTTGCACTTCAGGTGTGTATTTCACGTTTTATATTTTGGGAGTAAAAAGTAAAATTTGAGACCTAAAGTCTCATTTTTTTAGTTGCATGAATCACAGTTTGAAGAACGATTTGAACCACATGAAACACATGATCCATTTTCACAGGATAATTCTGAACAACATGAAGCACATGATCCATTTTCGCAGTATAATCCTGAACAACATGAAGAACCTATACACGATGGGCAAGAACTGCATGATTGACAAGTATTTGAAGACGTTGTTGATAATGGACACTTATCCGAAGACGTTGTTGACTCATCAGAGGAGGTTGTTGATTTATCAGAAGACGTCGCTGACCATGCATTTATCATACTAAATTGATTAGTTGTTTTATAGCAATCATTAAAGGAAGTTGCACTAACGGCTGAAGCAAATCCAGTCAGTGCAAAAAGTACTGTCAGTAGAATTACTAAAGTTTTTTTTGCCATCTTATGGTTCTCCTATATCAATCTGTTTGTTTTTTTAGAGTTGGATCATTTAGGGTTATAGAAGTCCTTGGAGAATGAGAGAATCTATACGTTCAATGCTAGTCGTAAAGATCTCTAATTTCCCGCAGATGCCACAGAACTTATTAAGGGAATATGTTCTGTCAATAAACCTTCCAGAATAAGTCTAGAAGAGTTTACTTCATTGGTCCAATTCTCTATAAAATATGAAAATATATAAAAATTTTCCAAATAGCATATAGAGTAGCATATATAGAGCAAATATATTGAGTATAATCATTTAATATATTGTTATGACATTAACTATAGATATGATGTAAATTAAAATTATAAGACTTACATTGTTTAACTGAGAATTCAATAACATTAAGCCTTTAGCTGTCTAAAATACGAATCTAGTTAAAATATGCTTGATTTTGGACCTCAAGTGCGTAAATTATATATAGTAAGGAACATTTGCGTTAAAACTAATTATTGTATTTTATCTCTATATAGGATATATCCAAAAAATATATAATAAACTAATTCTACCTATAACAAGAGGTTTCCAGTACCTTCAACCAGACCGATATGGGCTGTAGTCATCTCTTCCCCTGCAGCTCATAAATTTCATAAAGACAGTAACTGAAGGAAATCCAATCTAACAACATATTTGGGAATTCTGTGACTTTATATATTATAGCCTGAATTATGAAGGTTTCTAGAGGAGCTCTGCAAATCCTTTATTTAATATTCTATTTAGAAAAATATCCATTTACCATGGAGGTTTATTTATGAAAAGTCTAAAAATTTGTCCAGAATGCCATTCCATACTGAAAGTGAATCCAGTAAGCGACACTCAATACTGCCCTGTATGCAGATACTGGACAAAGGTAGGTACTGCAAGGCTTGATTCAATCATGATTTACGAATGAGGAATCTGCACGGAGGGAACCAATTTATCTATTTTTGTATGCATGTAAAACCAAATTTAAACGCAAGTTAATAGTGGTAAAATTATACTTCGTGATAGATGTAAAAAGAAAAATATGAAAAAGTGGCTTTGTAGAAATCCTCAGAAGTGACTAATCTCCATTTATTTGAACTGAATGACGTAATCTCGTTTTACATATTTAATTTCAGCTTCTTGAAGCTGGTTTAGAGAGGTTTTCTACAAAGCCAAAATAATATAAAAATAGACTCAGTACCAAAATCTAGTGATGAGTGTAAAATTCAAAATCACTAGATTTTTAGCCCCCTCAAAAAATGATTAGTTTTTTAAGGGTTATTAAGTCTTATTTTCCTAATTAAATATAGTGCCAGTCCTTCTCCAATTAAGGTACAGCCATTAAATGGTTTATTTACTATTTAGATATCTTAAATGCTTCAATTAATCGATTAAATATCGTTCTTTCCTTGAATTTATCATTGAAGTTTAGATGGATAAAAATGACACCAGACGCCTTAGTTACAAATAAAAAGAAATTGTGAACAAACAAAGGTATTATATTAATTATTTACTG
>DASXVB010000193.1:0-2577 GCA_036504475.1 Methanosarcina sp. | reverse complement strand
CCAAGAAAATTAGTCCGGTTATATAAATAGTAGGGATATCTATTGGCCTGGAGGTTACTTTACGTTTAAAAATATAATTCAATTCTATAACATGAATAGTTTGGCTAAAAGTCCTTTAAAAGATAGTCTGACTACTTTATCTAATAATTTTAGAAAAATGGAATTTAATCCCTTATATTGGCTTACCCTACCAGGTTTTGTTCTCTTTTCAGGCGGGTTATATATAGGTCTCTATTTATCACGTACTTTTCATCTTGGTAGAAACCTACCCTTCGAGCCAACGGTTTTGATGGTCATGATGATCCTTCTTGGGACGTTTATGACCTTTACCGGAATTTTGCTTCATTCACTCTCGGGTCTGTTCAGGTATTTACAGGGATGAATCCTTTATATTTACTCAGTATTTCCTTTAGAGTTCATCTCAGCTCGAATGTAATTAATTGTCTAAAGTTCTATATTTTAAATATATGAGGTCATCCTTGCTAGTTTGAGATCTAAAGAAGCAGTTTTGGGGTGAGTTTTTAATTAATTTTTTTCTTTCTAATAATTCTTAATCAATTTTTTCTACTTAAAGTCTATCAATAAGAATTTTCCTTTTGGAAAGTACTTGAGAATTATTCAAACTAATAAATAAACATTGAGCAGTTTGAACCGCACATTGATAGCTTATAATATAAAACAGTTTAAAAAACCAGAATAACTAAGAGAAAAAAGTCAAAAAAGAAAGCGGCTGTGTAATATAATCCGCCTTCTTAGCTTTTTAACTCTACTCTGCTATAGTTACTTTGGTGAAGTTCCAGTGTATATAGTCAATTCTTTCTGATCTATACCCACAAGGCCTTTGCCTTCCTCATAGGCTCCTGTAAAGAGGATGTAGTCTCCTGGCAGGAGGTCGAAGGTTGTTAGGGAAAGAGTGTTCTGATTCTCTTCACCTATGCTCATAGTACCGTTACCTGCTCCAATGAAAATCTGGATTTCATTTGAAAGTTCGCTCTTGCTGATATTTGAATTATTATTTGTGGAATCAATACCCAGGTTGCTGAGAATACTGATATCATTAATGAAAAGATCAGTCCCATCTATTGTTCCATTAGTGCTAAGGTTAATATCAGCTTTGTAGGCATCTTTCTTTATCAGCATAGCACCATAGGTGACATTTTCCTTAGCAGATGTATCTATCAGGCTCAGGTCAACATCAAAGTTTTTGCCTTCTTTAAGAGTATTTGTTGCTTTCGTTTTCAGTTCGTAGTCTACTACTTCAAAGCAGGTTGCTGAAAGAACTTTGCATTCGTTCTTTTCCTTGGAATCCGGCTGTGTATTTTCCTCTTTGTCTTTGTCCGCAAGTGTCATAATGATGCCGTAACTATCTGGCGTAAGGTAGCCAAAGTTAACAGGTTTAACAAGGTCCCCGTTTTCATCCAGGGTCGCGCTTACTTTTGTATAAGGAATACTGCTGTTATCTAAAATTTTTTCTACACTAGTGGCGTTACAATCCACAATATTTCCAAGGATTTCTTTAGCGCAAGGCGCATCAAATGCCTTAACAAGATAAATATTCACTTCCTGATTATTAAAAGCTGAAGAACCATAAAAGTTCATTTTTACTTTCTGGTTTTCAGTATAAAATGGATGTGTAGAATATGGATATGTAAATACTATTTTTGTATTATTTCCATTGTCTGACTCTGATTTTAGCTTAATTGTAGCTCCCTCTTTAGTTAGTAGGGTGTCTGGCCCATTATAAGTAAAACTCAGAGGTTGTGGAAGCTGGATTTCTTTTCCTCCGTTGAGATGAATCCAATTGTCTTCATTTTGGTTCCCACTGTGATCTGCAAAAAGAAAGCTTTCCCCACCTTTTTCAACAGATGCAACCCATGGATCATTGTCCGAAAAAGCTAATGATACCGAAATCATTGAAAAAATGCAGATCAAAACAGCGAAGGTTAATTTCCATCTTCTGTTATATATTTTATCCTCTTCAACCTTATTCTTCAATCGTTACACCCCTTCTATTGACTTCTATTTTTTTATTCTAAATTTGTGCCATATATTTTTTAAATTTTATTTTACTATATAATTCACTAACTCTTCAGATTAACCTTTTAATTTTACATTGGAAAATATTCTCTTAAATTTCTCAGCTATTTAATTGATTAACCTTAATAAATTATATTTTCAAGAAATATCTACTATTAAAAAGTATTTATAGTTTATCGAACTAATTTTCAATAGATTTTAAGAAAGAAATAATTTTAATTATCTATTTTATTATTATGTCTTTTTTCTCCTTATATATGCCAAGGATATTATTAATCCTGCTAAAATACCAGCTATCCATATATTCTGTGATTTCTGCTTTGAATAAGGGGTTGTTCCCGAAGGTATGCTTTCTCCAGGCTTTAATTCTACCTGCTTTATACTGCTCCCTATTTTTACTTCAAAATTGCCTGCTGGTATAGATTTAGTATCATATTTGTAGGTTAGACTTCCTGTAGAATCTACTTCCACCTTTTGGGTAGCTGTAATCTTTAGCTTGACACTAGAAGCATTTGACTTTCCGTCTATCCTAATATTATA
>DASXVB010000192.1:0-2240 GCA_036504475.1 Methanosarcina sp. | reverse complement strand
GACCTTAAGGTTATGAAGTATTTTTTAAATGAGAAAGAGCAGTGGGTTGACACGGAGTTTCTTTCAAAAGTTCTGAAACTGGATATCTCCACAGTCCAGCGTTCTGTCAAAAAACTTCATGAAAAAGAAATTCTTCAGAGGACGCAGCAGAACCTGGATGGAGGGGGCTATGTCTTCAAGTATAAGATCAACTCAAGGACTAAAATAAAAAATATCATAATGACTGTGGTGAATTCCTGGGCCAACCGGCTAGGGCAAGAACTTGAAAAATGGGAAAACGGAGGCTAATTTACTTTGCTTAAAATAACACCTTACCTGGGAATAATAGTTCTTATCGTCTCTATAGGAGGGCTCTGGTATCCGGTACTTGGGTACTTTATGCTATTGGTTTTTGCTGCAATATTCTTGATTAGCCCTTTCAAAGGCCGATGGTTCTGCGGAAATCTCTGTCCCAGAGGAAGCTTTGTTGATTTTTGGGTCAGCAAAATTTCAAGGAAAAAGAAGATACCTGCCTCTTCAAGAAGCCTGTGGATCCGCTTACCTATCTTTTTCCTGCTAATGGGTTTTATGGGATACAGGATAGCAACTACTATAGGGAGCCTTAATACCTTTGAGAAAATTGGCATGGTGTTTGTAACCATGTGTTTGGTAACAACTGCAATCGCAACTTTCCTGGGCAGTTCCCTGAGCCCAAGAACTTGGTGTTCCTTCTGTCCTATGGGTACAGCTCAACGCCTTCTTGGTGGTAAAAAGTATCCTCTTAAACTCGAAAAGGAAAAATGCATTAGCTGCAAGAAATGTGAAAAAGTATGTCCCATGCAGCTTAAAATCCTTCAGGATGATGCAAAACCTGATTGTATTAAGTGCGGGCGCTGTGTGAGTGCCTGTCCGAAAGATGCCCTGCAACTTTGAATTTGATTGTCTATTAATTTCTATTGCTTATTTATATAGATAGAAAAACGAAATGGATCTGGCTCAACATAATAAGTATTATTATTCATCACATATATAGTAAAATACTGGGGAGCCGGAAAACACTTCCGGAATTTGAATTTAGCAAAACAGGACCCACATACTGGAAAGTGTATACAAATCAACTAAGTTAGGAGAGAAAAAGGAGAAAAAACATGATAAGCCGTGTATCGGAACTTTCAGAAGTCCAGAAAAAAGAAATCTCCGAACTCTTTGGGGAATATGTCAATCTTGACAAACGCGAACGTCACTATTACAATCATGATATGGGAGCTTTACCTCCGCTCGTAAAAAAGGCAATCGGGAATACCGACCCTGCAGCTGTTGTAAAAATCCAGACAGAAGAAGACGCAGTGAAGCTTCTTAAATTTGCAAACAGGCATAAGATTCCGGTTGTACCCCGTGCAGGAGCCTCTTCAGGCTACGGAGGGGTAATCCCGACAAAGGGAGGAATAGTTGCCGATGTTACACCACTGAATAAGATAATAAGTATCGATCAAGAAGGGCAGAAAGCAATTGTGAAGAGTGGGATTATCTGGGAAAAACTGGAAAGGAAACTTAAAGAAAATGGGCTTTCGGTAAGAGCACTTCCTTCAAGCGCTCCTTCTTCGACAGTTGGGGGCTGGCTATCCCAGAGTGGAGCCGGTTATGGAAGTTACGAATTTGGCTGGGGCTACGAGAGTATAGAAAAAGCCAGGGTTGTTCTTCCTACAGGAGATATCCAGGAGTTTTCAGGCCCTGAACTGAAAAAGCTAATCGGGACAATGGGAACCACAGGCATTATCACCGAGATAACCCTGAAAATCCAGAAGTTCGAAGAAAGAAAAGCCGTTTCTGCCAGTTTCCCAAACGCTTCAGCCCTGAAAAAAGCTGTTGAAGAAATAAGAAGAAAGAATATTCCTCTCTGGTCAATTTCTTTCCTGAATCCCGAATGGGTGGATATGAAGAATAAAGCACCCAGGAAACTCCACTACGGAGAAGTCGTGGATAAAGACAGACCTCTACTGCCAGTCTCTTACGTTTCAACTTTCATGTACCCTGCTTCCAGGGAGGTCTCCGGCCTGAAAGAAGCAATCGAGAGTGCAGGCGGGACAATCCTTCCAGAAGAAATTGCAAAATACGAGACAGATGAATGGTTCAAATCAATGAAAGTAAAGAGGCTTGGCCCTTCGTTTGTCCCTGCGGAAATTCTTGTGCCGCTTGAAAAAATGGACAGAGCTTTTGAAGAAATTGGGAAGAAAATAAAATTGCCTGTGCTTACCGAAGGC
>DASXVB010000191.1:0-6094 GCA_036504475.1 Methanosarcina sp. | reverse complement strand
AAGTATAATGAAAACAGCGACCATACCGAAGAGTTTTATTCCTTGGTGCTTTTTGCAACCCTTGGAATGATGTTTGTTGCATCCGCAAACGACCTTATCCTGCTCTTCTGCGCCTTTGAGCTGGCAAGTTTTGCTACCTATGCCCTTGCAGGCTTTGAAAAACAGAATCCAAAGTCTCTCGAAGGAGCCATGAAGTACTTTATGATGGGCGCTGTTTCTTCAGCACTTATGCTCTTTGGAATTTCGTTTGTATATGGAGCAACAGGCACTACCAGTATTCCTATGATTGCTGAAAATGCCTCTCTCCTGGCAGAAAACCCTATCGGACTCGTCGCCGTCGTGCTGCTTATTGCAGGCTTCGGCTTTAAAATGGCTCTTGTGCCATTCCACATGTGGGCTCCGGATACTTACCAGGGTTCACCTTCAGTTGTCTCTTCCCTGCTTGCAGCCGGATCGAAGAAGATGGGTTTTGTAGCAGCTTTCAGGGTTTTCATCCTGGCTCTTTCCGTCCTTCAGCCTGACTGGCAGTTAGCTTTTACAATTCTGGCAGTCGTAACCATGACTTTCGGAAATGTGGTTGCAATATCCCAGACCAGCGTAAAACGCATGCTTGCTTACTCTTCCCTGGCGCAGGCAGGATACATTGCAATGGCTTTTGTGGTAATGACCCCAATGTCTCTTACAGGTGGAATTTTCTATACCCTTGCCCACGCCTTTATGAAAGGAGGGGCATTTATCGCAGCAGCCGCAGTTATCTGGATGATAACTACTCAAAGAACAGGGGATCTGGAGGTTACCGACCATCTGGACAACTTCAGAGGCCTTGGAAAGAGAATGCCACTGGCAGCTCTTTGCATGACGATTTTCGTCTTTGCCCTTGCAGGGATTCCCCCTACTGCCGGTTTCATGGCCAAGTTCGTGCTCTTTTCTTCAGCTATTCAAGCAGGCATGACCTGGCTTGCGGTAATTGCAGTCCTGAACAGTGCCCTTTCACTGTTCTATTATGCACGACTTGTAAGGTACATGTACTTCCTGCCCCCTGAAGGCAAAAAGATTGGCTTGCCTTTTTCATATGCAGCAGCCCTCTTGCTTGCAGCGTCAGGCGTGCTGGCTATGGGACTCTGGCCTGAACCCTTCTTGCAGGGGGCAATGGAAGCAGCAAAGGTACTGATCTAAGGAGGTATGAGAAATGACAGATTGTGATCTTTGTGGACGTGCACTTCCGAGCGTCATTCCTGTCCGGGTCTTCCGTCCCCTCCTCAAATTCGCCTATCCTGAGGGTGTCTGGAATGGACTCTGTGAAATTTGCCTTGATTCTGCCCAGAAAACCTATTTAAGCATCGAAAAAAATGAAATCTCATTTAGGAATAACAAATGCGCTCTGTGTGGTAAAAAAGGTACGGTTTACCCTGTGAAACTACAGATCCCCGATTTCTCAAAAGGAATCATAGAAAAAGATGTAAATGTCTGCACAAACTGCCTGGAATCCATCAATGAGACTTATATTAGGTTTAAAAAAGAGCAAATCGAGCGTCCGGCTTGTGGACACGGGCATGAAAACTGAATCTGAGTAAAGCTACAGTTTCTGGCTTTATATCCTTTCTTTTTCTTTACTTTCTATGTTTTTTAATATTTTACTTTACTTTGTAGATTTTGCTACGAATTTTACAGCATAATAAGTAAATTTATTAAAGCCTTTCAGGTTTTCAATAAGTAGTTTTCTTATAGCTGTACAAAAAGGTTATTTATATTTACCGGATGTAGTCAAAATGAACTTTGAATTGAGATAATGGAAAAAAACCGATGCTGACAGCTTTTTCAAATATTCCCACAATACAAAAATTGTAAAAAACATGAGAGATTCTTTTCCCTCCACTTTAGATGACTGCAGAAAAACTGTAGAAAGCTTTAGCTTTAATGATGAAACACAACAATGTTGCCGGGCAATTGTTGTTAACGGAGAAATTGCAGGGTGCATTGCATTATTCCTTAAAAACGATGTTTATTGTAAGAATGCAGAAATTGCATACTGGCTTGGCGAACCTTTTTGGGGCAGGGGAATAATGAGCAAAGCAATAAAACAGCTTTGTCGGACAGCTTTTGAGCAGTATGATATTGTCAGGATATTTGCAGAGCCTTATGCACAAAATATCGGCTCAAGAAAAGCTCTTGAAAAAGCCGGATTTGTTTTAGAGGGCATAATGAAGAAAGGTGTCTATAAAAATGGTAATTTCTTTGATTATTGTATGTATGCTCTTGTGAAATAACTTATGACTTCTCACGGTACCAACATTCTCAAATCTGCACTTTTGAGAAACTTTGATTTCTTTCTGTGTTTATTTTCCTTTTACCAAATATACACAGATACATTAATGGGAAAACGAGTAGCAAAACCAAGTTTACTGATGTTTCTTGTCCTAATCAAGATTGTAAATTTTACGGTATTTCTGGAAAAGGAAACATCATAGGTAAGGGTACCTATCATTTTGCAAGGATCTAAAATGAATGTAAAAGAGGGGCCTGGTAGTGTCTTAGAGACGTCACCAGATTACGCCCTGCTAACAGCTAAAAATTTCAATCTCAGGTATTCAAGATTTTAATGTAATCTTCTATTGTCTTACGAGAAGTCTCATATCCTGGATAGACAATAAAAATTTGATGTTCTCTTAAGTATGGGACCATTTTGCAAAGTATGGCATCCCTTCTGCATACACACCAGTAATATTATCTATAGTAACTACGTGATCTGGATGTATAAACTGATTGTTCCCAATGTAGATACCCACATGAGCAGCAAGCCAGTATGTTTTGCCGTTTTGAGTGACGTCCTTTTGCCAAAAGATTACGTCTCCAGGGGTAGGAGAGCTAGTATTAACATAATCTGTATTTTTTTTCATATCGGGTACCTTTTGGAAAAATATGCTTTTGGCACCGACTTTCTCATATACTTGATATACTAAGTGAGAACAGTCAATGGCAGTTGTGTTATTGCCACCATGTATCTCTTTAACTCCAAGCCAACTGTTTGCGGCTTCTACTGTTGAATTTTCTGAAGTTCCAACAGGAGCTGCCGCTCCGAGGGGTATGAATGCTATTAAAATGGTTAGAAGGAGTGTGACTATTAGTTTTTGTTTGTTTATCTTCATTTTTACTCATCTATATCCGTATTTTGCTATTCTATTTATTGTTAAAATTCACTTATTATGTGTTAAGATAAATTTATTTTTATAATTATTCTTACTTAGAGACGTTAATATAAATATATCTCGGTAGTGTTCCATTTTTTTTTCGTAAAATTAAAATTTTGTATATTAGTAAGTAGAAAATCCAATTTTATAGGAGACATATTTTAATAAACCGCAAGTAGCTGAAAATTAGTAAAAATCTCAGCAATTAGGGTTCAAATTAATGAGATCTGTTCTTTAGAGGATTTCTACAAAACCTAAAGATAAAAGAATATAAAATGATGTATGGAAAATGAGAAACGTAGACTTTATTATATCATTTAGTTATGTCTTCTTTACACGTCTTCAGATTACCAAAATTTTGACTTTTTTATATACTTTTCAATCTTTTTAGCATCCCACACTCCTTCCATCCGTGACAAATTAGAGGCACGGTCAGCAAATTTTAAGACGATACTGCGTGTAGAATGCAGATGAGGGAAATACCACCCGGTATCATCTTCTTTTCTTTCATGTGTAACCTCTCGAATGAGATCAGCTATATCTGCACCAAAAGCAGTAACTAATTTTTCGTATGTAGTGTCGGTATCTTCTAAAGTGTCGTGAAGCAGAGCAGCTGCCTGCAGTTCAAAGTCATTAGGATAAAGTATTTTAACAATTTCATAAACCTGCCAGCAGTGGGCCATAAAATAGTTATTCCCTGCATCATCAAGCTGCTCTGCATGCGCTTTTGCACCAAATTCGATTGCTTGTATAACTGTCATATTTGTGCTGTTCATTCACATCACTTTCATAATAAAAAGTATGTTCGATCCTACTAACAAATACAAATTCTATGACTGAAATAAATTTCCCAATACATACAATTCTTGCAATGTCACTTCATCTTTCCTAGATCGGTTTTGGCCTCGATACAAAGGTTAGTCAAAACCCTTCTGATAAATTATTAGAAGGGTTAAAAAAGTAGTGTTATCTCAAAATTTTGTGGTCAAACTTATCCTATTTAAGGTAATTGCTGGGCAAAAAGTTGTAAATCAGCGGAGAATATTTTTAACGCACGTACATGAGTAGATGAGGCTTCAAGCTTTATTATTGGTTAAAAACGGTTTGAGTCTCGCTAAAGTTGCAGACGATATTTCAGTCCATCGTTCAACTGTTCGAAAAAAGATTTTCAGAGTTGCAGGTGAACAAGATCCAAAATTTACATGAAAATCTTGTGTTTTTGAATATCAGTTAGAAAATAGATTCTAAAATTTCATCGTAATTCTTATTTTTAGCGATTTTTTTGGCTCGATCCTTAAACCTGAAACTCCTCGCCTGCCTGCACATACAGGTAAGGAGTTCAGGAATTGCACGTTCTATTTACAGATTTAGGAGGTTTTTCTCTATTTTGTCTGTTCGCTTAGACATGGGTATATACGAGTAACTCTTATTTAATACTTT
This sequence comes from Methanosarcina sp., assembly GCA_036504475.1. Lineage (GTDB taxonomy): Archaea > Halobacteriota > Methanosarcinia > Methanosarcinales > Methanosarcinaceae > Methanosarcina. Next base: position 1,466 of record DASXVB010000191.1, on the reverse strand, counting down.
TCTTTATTTTCATATTATTTGATGCTATCATATTAAACAATGTTATTACTATCATTGGGTCAGCATTCAGGAAAAAATACCTTAAATTTTACAGATATTTAAATACGATCATCCATCATTATATGGTTGATGTTTACAGGATTAATTCCAGTGATAGAAATGCTTACGTTTCGTGCATCAAAGCATGTCTACTATAAACCTCACTGAATAACCTCACTGAATTGCAAAAAAGAGACGATGCGGTATTAAGAGTGTTTTGAAAATAACATCAACCAACTAATAGCGCACGACCTTAAATACAACAGTTAATAAAAAAGGATAATTAATACAAAGCTAAGGATTTTACAAATAAATGAGACTACAATTCATTTGTATTCGGTTAAGGAATATGTTAACGTTACAATGACTACTGCAATAATCTATACATCTCAATTTACATTTATAGGTTTACAGAAATTGCAACAAAAATAACACCTTTCTTATCGATAGTATCTTAATCAAATCAAATGAAACCTTCTATAATAAATTAAAGCTTTACAAGAAAAGACAGCGTTTAAATTCTCTGTAAATTTGTTCTACATACATGCAGAGGTTTTGTCAGAAAATTCCTGCATTTTTCTGATCTGTTTTATAGCTTCTGACCAGTTTTTCGGCAGGAATTAACTGAATACAGAGATAATAGGGCTCTTCGTTATTCTCTATGGATAATACTATTTTCAATTCATGACCGCACTGGATTTTATGAGAATATTATGAGGATATCCACACAAGACAACGAAGAGCCGATAGTAGTTATCATGCGTGATTTTCTGGCCTGTATGCCATACCTTCCTCTTCCCAATGTGTTTATAGACTAGATGTCCGTCTATTTTTTACATTGATTTTCATGAAATATATTCATTAGACCCCTTGAAAGATGATTAATTTTTTTAAGGGATATTAATCCTGATTTGCCCAATTAAATATAGTGTTAGTCCTCCCCAATTAAGGTACATCTATTAAACAGTTTATTTGATATTTAAAGAACTTAGGTACTTCAATTGGAAAATTAAACGTTTGTTTTTCCTTCCTTTTAGCATTGAATTTCTTATGAATAAAAATGATATCAGATGCATTATTTACAAATAAATATAAATTGTAAAAGAATAAAGTATTTATCTCGCTTTTTACTCAATTTAAAAGATTATTATGGATTATTTATCTAAAAAATTGTTTTTAAAGTGTATTTTAATTGGGGAAACTCTAAATGCATATCTATTGTCCAAAATAAGTATTGCATACCCTTAGTTTTAGCACCAATTTGGAAGGACCATAATTCATTCTCTTTTTTGAGCCAAGTTCAGCGGAAAATTGTTTGATATCTCTGTAGTATTATAGGTTTTGATGTAAAACTTATGCATCAATTAAACTTTTCATCAATTTTATTCTGAATTTTTTGCAGCTGAATTATTTCTGAATGGGTTCAT
>DASXVB010000190.1:0-16733 GCA_036504475.1 Methanosarcina sp. | reverse complement strand
GATTAAAAGAAGAATTAATCAGTAGATAAAAAGTTGGCAGTGTACCGAAAGTTCTGGTTGGATAAGTCACAAGAGATTGTTTTCTCCTTCTCTCTTAAGAATCGGACAGGACATTTCCCTATCATCCGGCTCAAGCGTTCTATAACTCTTTCTGCATCGTGCAGCGGCTTTTTTTATGTAGCATAATTTTTTGGTCGTGAACTATTAGTTGGTTGATGTTATTTCCAAAAACACTCTTAATGCCGCATCATCTCTTTTTTGCAATTCAGTGAGGTTATTCAGTGAGGTTTATAGTAGACATGCTTTGATGCACGAAACGTAAGCATTTCTATCACTGGAATTAATCCTGTAAATATCAACCGTATAATGATGCATAACCAAAAAATAGGGAATTGAATTATTATACGTTTCTAGGAAGTCAGATTCCTAGGGGCAGAATCACAAAGAAAACTTGTTATTTTGCTTATTTAGATCAAAAAGCCCATAAAACGTTTTCACCCTTATTAGAAACTATCCGAAAAAATCAATGATAACATCTGAAAATTGCAGCAGGCCTACAATATCGAGTACTTGCTCGGTTCTTACTTAATTTTTCCCTGGCAAAAAATAATGCTTTGTGGTTGTCAAGACAGGATGTATCAAAAAATAGATATTGTGAGCTGCAGGGGAAGAGATGCCTGCAGCCCTATAGACAATTTTTGTTAAAGACTTCTTATTTTACTTCTTTAATGGGATATACCCGACTGTACTCACAACTTTTTGTCCTTGATCGCTCAAGATGAAGTTGATGAATTCTTTTGCGAGGCCTGAAGGTTCTCCATTGGTGTACATGTAGAGGGATCTCGAAAGTGGGTATGAGCCATCAAGTATACTTTCAGGAGTTGGAGCCACAGACCCATTACCCTTGTCAAGGCTTAATGCCTTTGTGCTATTATCAAGGTACGCAAAGCCTATGTATCCGATTGCATTGGGATTCTGAGAAACTTCAGAAACTATTCCTCCTGTAGCAGATTGCGTAAGGGCATCAGGCCGGTAGTTATCCTTATTCATAGCAAGTTCCTGGAAGTCTTTATAAGTTCCTGAACTGCTGTCTCTGGAAATTACAGCAATTGGTGCATCAGTTCCGCCAACTTCTTTCCAGTTGCTGATACTTCCGTTGTAGATACCGCGTAACTGGGTGAAGGTAAGATTAGAGACAGGGTTTGAGGGATTTACAACTACAGTAATACCATCATAAGCAATAGTAGTTTTCACAGGATTGATCCCATTCTGTTTAGCATTTTGGGTTTCGTTATCATTCATCTCTCGAGATGCATCAGCAATGTCTACCTGCCCGTCAATAAGAGCAGCAATTCCAACACCGGATCCGCCTCCCGTAACTGATATACTTTTTCCGGAACTCTGATTCATAAATGCTTCAGCTTCAGCCTGTGCAAGAGGTAGAATTGTATCAGAGCCTTTCACAGAAATACTCTGCGCTTCGCCAGCACTAGCATTCTGCGCTTCGCCAGCATTAGCTCCCTGAACTGGGGTCCCCTCTGAGGAAGTATTAGGGGCAGGAGAGGAACTTTCACTATTTTTTCCAGCACATCCAGCCAGAAATACAAATCCTATTATAAGTAATGTAAGGATTGCATAAGTTTTTAATTTATTTGTCATATTTAAGTCACTCCTTTTAATAATATTAGAGAATTTGAAAACCCCAATATTTGGCTGGGTGTTTATAAAGAGTATATAAACAATTATTGAAATAGAGGTTTGTCAAAATTCTCACTGGCATTATAAGTTTACATATATTCAATTCGTTATCCGTACGACTTATACTAAAAGTAGAAATCTATATAATATTTATCGATATATTCTATAGTTTAGAATATACAAAACAGATCTCTTGAAGTAAGTAATCTAATATATATTTACTATACAAAATATAGAGAAAAAGGGTGAAAATTGAAAAGATTAATTATACTCTTCCAAAATCAGTTTAAAAATGATAGACTCCAAAAAATAAGATTGATGTCTCTTCCCAGACATCGCTCTCGAAATTACAGTTACATTAAAAGTGTAATTAATTTATAAATTCTTTATATTTTGAGCTTGTTTCAGAGTTTTTTAAGCATAAGGGACATTATTCCCGGTCTTGAAGGTTTCATCGTCTGGGGCATAAACATATTGTCCATCCCTGAAGAACCACCGAACATTTCTTCGTTGACACGATTATTTATTTCATCAAAAATCATCTTGTATGCAGCACAGTGCGGATCAACACCCTTTATTTCGCCGTTTGTGGGTACTATAGCATTGTAAGGGCATCCGCCTCTGCAATATTTGATATGGACGCATTTGCCGCATGCAGTATCCACATATTCTTTAAACCTGTGCATCTGTTTCCAGGATTCGGATTGCGCAAGATCTGCCATTGTAGGATGATCATAAACATTGCCCATAACATATTCGGGCATTCCAACAAAACGATAACAAGGATATATGTTTCCTTCCGGGCCGACTGCAAAGGTGTCTCCCATACAGTCAACATAGGTACAGACCGTGCCCCTGCCTGTAAATACACATTTGCACAGGTGGTCAATATTCATGACATCTATTCGACCCAGGTTTTCCAGATATTTGTCAAGAAGATAAATTAAGAGTTCCCCGTATTCTTTCGGGTCAAGGGTCCATTTCTCTGGATTGTCACCTTTTAATGAAGGTAGACAAGGATGCAGTTTGAGCGTGAAACCGTTTTCAAGATAAAAATTAAAAATGTCTTCTTTATATTTTACAGAATGGGAAGTGAAAGTAGTAATGAACCTTACATCAAGCCCGTGATCTCTGGCAATTTCATAGCCTCTCATGGTTTTATCGTAATATCCCTTTCCTCTCTGCAGGTCATTAAGTTCCTTTGGGCCGTCCAGGCTTGAGCCTATTGGAACCCCATATTTCGCAAAAATTTCAGCTATTTCAGGTGTCATTCTCCAGAGGTTTGTCTGGATCGCAAAAGCTATTCTCCTGGGGCTCAAACCCTCAACAAGAAGCGGCAGAGCTTCCCGATAAAATTCCGCTCCTGCCAAGAGCGGTTCTCCACCATGGAAAGTAAAAGTAACTGAGTCTCCTCTGAATGTTTTAAGCCATTCAACCACTTCTTTTACGGTTTCGATGCTCATTATGGGAGATTTTTCTTCGGAACTCCAGCAATAGCTGCAGTTAGCAGGACAACCAAGGGTCGGGATAAGCATCACATGAAAAGGCATATCTAAAGCACCTTTTTTTTAAGCTTCTTTAAATTATTAGTATTTTTCTAAGCTGTTACGAGAAAAAACAGCTAGATAGGATTAAACCTTCGAATGGAAATGAATTTTAAGACAAGCTTTCAGCGCAATTTTCGGAATTCGATTCCTTCAAACCTGCACTTTGAAATTCTTCTCTCGCGGAAAGCATACAGAAATACTTTGAAAAGGGCATAAAGCCTGAAGTAATAAGCAATCAGGGTAGGAGAACGAAACCCGCTAATATATACGATTTTCTTATCGTCCCTGACCGAATCGTCCAGAAATTTTACTATCCCGTCAAAAGATTCCCTTTCAAGTTTACTCCCTCTCGGCAGGTGGGGCCCAAGCACCACTACATCCTCTTCCATACCGTCCGCGCTTTTCGTTCCTTCTATGAAGCCGTAGTTGAAAATTGTGAACAAGGGGGAAAAGAAAGCTTTTTCATAGCCTTTTTCGGTCTTGTTATATTTCCAGAAACTGTATTTTGGAGTCTCTATAATAATTTTCATAAGAAGTAGCCCTGCCTGTAATCGGAAATAACCGTTTAAGGTTTCTTCCGGGTTTTATCTTTTTCCATACTTTTCGGTGCTCCCTCATTAATTAGTTGACATTTTTGAGACCAATGTATTTTAATAACTCTGTAAATTTCCATTTTCTATTAGTAATTTCACATTTTTCTGCAGGTGTTTTGTTTTCCAAAATTCCCTCTTCGTTTTATTTTTTAATCCTCTATGATCTCTGCAAAAGTTAAAATGAGTACAGTAAAGTCTTATTTGGTTGTATAGTCCTTTAAGTTTCTTTGAAAATCCTATTGTTTTTCTTGAAATTCTATTATTGTCCTGTCTAAAAGTCAAGTTCTGTCTTTCAAGTAAACTTGTTGATACTTTACTTTGATCTATATTTTGGCCAAAAACAACTCTTTTTTCTATTTTTTGGAGCTTTTTTCCCTGCTTGCTTTTGACAACCGGAGCATACTTCAAATCTTTATCAGGTACTGTTTTTGGTTTCCTAGGTCTTCCTCTCTTATTTGTTTTTGAAAACTCTATCCATTTACCGTACTTATTCAAAAGAGACTCTGTATAAAATTTTAATCCATCTGTAACGAAAAGAGGCTTTGGATCTGAAAGATGTTTATCTTTAGTTTTTATCAATTTTTCACATTGTTTCGCTGCGCGAAACAACCATCTGCGAATCGTAGCTGGTTGAACTTCCAACACATCAGCAATGGCTTCTATTGACATTCTAAAAATAATTAACATAATACCTAAAAAATTTAATTATATGCTGTTTAAAGTTAGGGAGTCAGTGGACAAGCTAAAAGTTATGAACTTTCGCGCTCGGCTTCAACTAGCAACTGATAAAAATAACTTTCTAAATTGCGCATTATGAAATTTTGGGTATTTAAATTTTGGGTATTTTATAGAAAAACAAAAGAACAATTTAGCCAATACGCTATGTAAAAGTCCACTCTGAAAAAAGTATGGTGCTCCGGCCGGGATTCGAACCCGAGTCTTCGGCTCGAAAGGCCGGAATGATTGGCCGGACTACACTACCGGAGCTTTTGTTGTATCTTATTTTTCCCTTATTGAAGGGGTTCTTCAATAAGGGGCTTTTCTATATATAATTAGCGGTTGCCAGCGTTTTTGAATGTTATTGGCTGTTTATTCACAAATCTCACAAGCCTTTTTTGAAAAGGCTTGATTGAAAACGATTTTCAAGAATGTTATTAAATATTAACTGACAATCCTTTCTCAAATTTCTTCTTCAACTTCTTCCTCATCTTCGATATTAGCTTCTATTTCTCCGGTCTCTTCTGATCTTTCAGCTTCTTGTATGAGGTTGCCAATCCATTCGCTGAGTCTCCCGCAGTATTCGGGTTGACAGTCACCGGTGCAGCCTGTACAGGCCGAAAACAATGTTCCTGCAAGCAGGAGGTCATATTTTTCCTTAACCTCTTCCTTTGCTTTCAGTAGGTATGTTCTTGCCCCGTTTGAAACTCCAACCTCTCGTATAATAAGGTCTTTATCCAGAAGCTTTTTTATGATTCTGGAGCATTTTCTACTATCGATATTCAGCTCTTTCCATATAACGTTCTGGAAAACGCCTTCTTTATGTTTTTTTATTATATTATAGGCTTCTTCTTCAAGATCCATGATTCCACACTAATAAGGTTCCTTATGAAGTTTTATTCTTCTACAGGAGTGATTAATATAATGTTATTACCCCTAAGTACTACTGAACCAAGAGAACGGACTTTTTCTCCTTTCACAATTTCCATAGTGTCCACAAGATGAAGGTTCATGTAGTCGTCTACACTCTTAAGAGTGCCTTCAAGCAAATTAAGGTCGCCTTTCATTTCTACCTGGATCCTTGATCCAACGATTTTCTGAACTTTTTTATTTGGGAACAAATTTAAACCCTCGCTGATTTATTCTCAATTTTCCCCGTACCCTGGGTTTTATGTTTTTTTACATCCCAAGCCGGTGCGGGATAAGCCGCATCCATCAGAGACGCATCCACACGTGCAGTTTGCTTGTTACCTATATTAGTCGCGTCCTGCCAGTAACCGAGAAATCTTTCTATATCGTCACTCCACCGGCTTTTAAGAAAACTGAAAATTACATACCCTTTACAAAGATATATAACCATCGATTTCCAAAGCTCTCAAAAGACGTCTAAGATCAAATAGCTCCTTCCAGAAGCTTATAGTTCAAGCTTTTTGGTTTACCAGCAACCGTTGAGCCGCAACCGTTGCGCCGGTTGATCACGCCACTGCTTAGGGGTTTTTCGATCAAACATTTTCAAAAAGGGTTTGTGATCACACCTTTTTAAAAAAGGTTTGCGGCTTAAAGGACATTTTATATAGATAAGATGTAAGGGCCAAATACAAATGTCAGATGTAACCCTGGATATCCGTACTTTCGTCAACAGATTTTGCAGGTTCTTTTCTTGGTCTCGGGATTGCTCTTGCAATGGGTCCAAAAACGGATTCGTATTCATTTATGTGCTGGGTCAGCCAGCGGGAAAGCTCAAGCGCAGCGACCGGAGAAAGTATTACTTCGGTTTCTACACACCTCTGGATAACCCTTGACTCTGAGGCTTCCCCGAACATCTTTGGAGTATCATTGTAAAAACCGATCCTGAAATCATAAGGGCTATGCCCACCTGCAGCTCCGATAGCGTATATCTGCCTGAAGTTATCAGGTTTCACAAATTCGATTGTAATGCCTTTTTTAACCTTTTTAGAAACTGTGCTTTCAATATTTTCCCTGGATTCAACATCCTCGGTCATGAAATTACCTCTATTTTTACTCTCAGAGTATCTTGTAATTTGATATAGTCTCATATACTGATCGGTCCTTGAAAAAACCGGTCAGTCCTATTATACAAATGCTACATTCAAACATAATCAAAAACATTTTAATTCATTATGCAATGTTATCTGCAAAAACTTTTTTGATTCTTTAGCCCTGGACTTTCTTTTTAAGTTTCTTTGCTTCTTCTGCAACTCCTCTTTTGGAGTGTACTTTTGCTATAAGTTCCACGGCATCAAGATTGCGGACTGCATTGTCCAAGTACCCGAAAATATCGCCTTGGAATGCAGAGATCCCATACTTATATTCAAGTTTCTTTATAATCTGTACAGGGTCAAGAGCTTCTGTGCGCAACTTAATAATTTTTTCCGAAAACTTCTGTTCTGCGCAGCCGCAGTAAGGTGAATCTTTACATGCACAGGTTAAAAAGTCCGAAGCAAAGTTCAACATGAGCTCCCGGATTTTCGCATCAAGCTGGGAAAGAGATTCTCCGTCAAAAATTATATCAAGAGTAGCCCCCTGAAAAACTCTTGAAGGCATATTCACATGCAGGGAGCTCCCTATCTGGTTTGCGTACTTGAAATATGCTGCATCGAAAAACTCCAGGTTTGTTGCGATTTTTAGGGGTTCATTCTCTTCTAGCACTGCATCTCTAATCAGAAAAGCTTTCGATACCGGCAGAAAATGAGCTGCAATAATTTTTCCAAAACGCGTAAGCGTTATTCGGTTTCCCTTTCGTTCCACAAAGCGATAGCTATGGAGGCGCAAAATTATTTTGTCAAGGTCATAACTTCCGAACATCAAGCTATGGATCGTCCTGAGATCCTGCACCGAGGAGGTAACTGCAACAGAGGCAAGCACTTCCTCAAGCTGTTCGGCTTCTCCATACTGTACGCCTGCTGAGAGCATTTCTCCCTGGAGCAGTTTGATTGCAACCTCTTCTTCGGTATCAGACTGGGAACCTGAGTAGGATTTTCCAGGAACAGGCATAAGCACAACAATGCCCCTGTCATGGTAATCAGGTCTCCCTGCCCTTCCACTCATCTGCAGAAAGTCCTGGACTGAAATCCAGTCTATTCCCATTGCAAGCGATTCAAAAATCACTTGTGAAGCTGGAAAATCCACACCTGCCGCGAGAGCAGCCGTGGTCACAATCACTGGGAGCTCTCCTTTTGCAAAGCGAGTCTCAACCTTTTTTCTCTCGTACTGGGAAAGCCCTGCATGATAGGGAGCCGCCTGAATCGAAAGGGCTCCTGCAAATTTGTGACAGTTTCGGCGGGAGTTTGTAAAGACAATTGTTTGCCCCCTGTGTTTTTTAGAAGAGAACATTGAATATTCTTCTTTCGCAAGCTGAGAAATTAGCTTTGCCTTTTCGTTATCCTGGCAGAAAAGGAGATGTCTATCAATAGGAACCGGCCTATGCTCGTAACGGACAAGCTGGGCTCCAAGTTTCTTTGCATAACCTGCAGGATTTGCGACGGTTGCGGAAAGGTAGATAAATTGAGCTTCGGGTGCAACATACCTTAGTCTTCCAATCAGCCCATCCAGCCTGTGACCTCTTTCCTGGTCTTCGAGGGTATGGACTTCGTCCACAACTACAGTTCCGATCTTGCCCAGAAAATCGGCATTTCCCGACCGAAGCATATGGTCTATTCCCTCGTAAGTCCCTACAATTATATCTGCACCCGGGCTGGTTTGCATTTTCACGCGCTGAGAGGTCTTTATAAGAATTGCACCAATCTTTATGGAAGTGGTAAGCCCGAGTTTTGAATAGCGCTCTTTGAACTGGTCGTATTTTTGGTTTGCAAGTGCTACCAGGGGAACGAGATAGAGCATTTTTCCTTTTTTGTTAAGCAAGTTTTGGATTCCTGCCATCTCCCCTATAAGAGTCTTCCCGGTTGCTGTCGCCGAGACTACAAACTGGTTTTTTCCTTCCAGAAGTCCGGCTTCTACCGATAATGCCTGGACAGGCAGCAGGGTCTCGGATTTTTGGAGCAGCATTTCCTTGAATTTCTTTTGAAGGGGCAGGCTCTTTACCCTGACTGTAGCACTGGAAGGTTTTGTCCTTATAGTATCATAGCGTGTGAACTCAGGGTCCAGCCTTTCAGGGGTTAGCATCCGAATAGTCCTGTCCAGATCCCTAGTTTTCGAGAGCACCTGTTCCAGGAAATCTATGGATTTTTCCCCATACTGCACACCAGCCGAACGGACTGCACGCAAAAGTTCTTCTTTTGCACAGTCCAGGCAGATGAGTTCATTATTGTATTTGATGGATTTACTGTTTATAAAGTTGAAACGTTTATTTATCCAGCAGTGTTTGCAGATTTTAACTTTGTCCGCATTGAGTTGAAAACCTTTGAGCATTTCCAGAAAAGCAGCTTCATTTGCAGGGTCCCCTCCTTCTGCGAGCATTATCCGATTTGCACTGCGTAAGAGCTCTATGAACTGCTGGGGAGGAATGAATTCTTCTTTTTTCTTGCCGGCGAGAAGCCTGATTTTAAGAGGGCGGGGCCCTTTGTAACTATCTTTTATATGGAGCTCGGCCATATAAATCGGCTGTTTCATCCGGTCCTTTATAGCCATAACTCTTATCTTCGATTTTTCAGCGTAGCCTAGGACCCAGAGCATGATTATTTATCCTGATATGAATAATATAAGTAAACCTTCACTCAAAATCTGTAAATTTCTCTCCAGAGTTTGACTTAGAAGTTTGAAAAATCAACATTCTGCTATCTACTTAACTTCTAGTAGCACAATTTTTGTTTTACAGTGAATGCCTATTCAAATTTATTATTTACATTTTCAGCGTTGTTCAGGCATACTGTTTATTTACTCTTCTTTAGCACATCTTCCTGATTTTAATATATTCATCTAATTTGCAACCTCACTTTATAGGTAACTATTATATAAATATTTTATCACTTCCTTATTATATAATTTATAAATTATAGTTTCCTCGAATATCGACAGTATTGAATTCACTGATTAATAATTTAAGGAACTAGTTGGAGAGAGACAAAGGAAGTATTTAAAGAGATTATTGGGAAAAACAATTAGAGAAACTACTTATTGAGAGAAACTACTTATTGAAAAATACTAAAATAAAAACTTTTTATACAGAAGATGCTTCCTGATTGCTTCTTAAAAATACTGTTTTATAAACATGCTCCTTCCTTTGCAAGTCTGCATCTGCAGTTTCGAGTTTGCGGAATATTTCCTATTGTATCCGAAATAATCTCAAAAATTGCGTCCTGAGCTTTTCCCACAACTTCAGTGACTTCATCAGCTGTCAGTTTCTGTGTGGTCATTCCACAGGCCTGATTTGTAATAATGGCAAGAGAAGCGTAACAAAGGCTGAGCTCTTTTGCAAGAGTTACTTCAGGCACACCGGTCATGCCTACAATATCTGCAAACTGGTTCATCATGCGGATTTCGGCCCTGGTCTCAAAACGTGGTCCTTCCGTACAGGCATAAATTCCTTCGGTATACGGAAGCCCCTGTTTTTCCAGAGCATATCTAAGGGCTGCTCTAATCTCCGGGCAGTAGGGCTCAGAGACGTCGACATGTACCGTCCAGTCATCATAAAAAGTAGAAGGCCTGTTACGGGTAAAATCTATGAAATCATCAAGTACTACAAAACTGCCCACTGGATGCCCTCTCATTGATCCTACAGAATTTGTGGAGATTACGCGTTTTGCCCCGATGGAGCGTACAGCCCAGATATTAGCCCTGTAATTAATCCTGTGGGGTGGGATATGGTTTTCTCCAGCATGCCTGGGGATTATCGCAATTCTCTTACCTTTTATGGCGGTAAGGTAGGCGGTAACTTCTCCATAAGGAGTATTTACTAACTGGTTTTCAAATTCCTGGTACGAGTTAAAACCAACACCACCGAGCACTGCAATTTCAACGTTTTCAGATACTTTTTCTATTTTATCATCTTCCTGGTGGTTTTTACTGTTACTCTCATTTTTGATTTCGTCCTGGACTTATTTAGCTTTAAAAGCTCTGGCAGGCCGTTTGCGGTCAGGCAAGTTATTTCCTTTTTCTACTTTTTTCTCTATCTTCGTTTTTGAAAGCCTGATTTGATATGCTGTATTTTATGCCTGCTAGAGCAATAAGAATTGCAACTGTGACCGAATATACAAAGTACTGAAGGGCAAGGGCTACATTATTTGTGACTCCTTCCGAAAGGGAAGCTGTTGCTAAAATGTATGTACTTGCACCCCAGAAAAGCAGTCCGGTTGCGATTACAAACAGAGAAATTGCGATATTTTTGTAAATGGGTTTATTTTCCATCCTTAAATCAAATATTTTTCCAAGATCAGCAAGCAGCAGGGCTCCTGCATACCACCAGACTGAAGCATTGATGAATACTGAGACAAGTGTAAGGATTCCTTGATACCATACTCCTTCTGCCGAATAAAGCTTCCAGACCTCTATAGCTCCGTATACAGTTGCTACAACGCTTATAAGCAGGGCAGCGGTATAGCTGATAAAAACCATTTTCTGTTCCAAAAAAGCATCCCATAGTCTTTCTTTTTCAAGGGCGACAAGATCGTCTAACCCAAAGCCCCTGTACAACATGTAAAGCCCTACGGCTGCAAGAATTCCCACAACTGCACCTTCGGGATAGTGGGCAAGCAAAAATATTGCATAAATGAGAAAAGCAAGTCCTAAAGGTACGAAGAAAGTCTGGGAGATCTTCGGGTCACTGAAGACATGCTTCAAAATATAATAGGTACTTTCCAGATTTTCACTCTGCATTACTACAATTCTTTTCACAGAGTCAATTTTCATGCGGGATTGGACAATAGGCACAAGTGTTTCGTCTTCTGCCCCATCTGAGACAAAGATCGCCCTCTCCACATTATTCGTATTGAGGAAAATTTCAAGCTCCTCGGCAATTTTCTGGTCTGAAATGATTCCAACGTTTTTGTCTCCTGCAAAAGAAACGATCTCAGCATCGGCTCCTTTTGCCCGCAGCTCATCAAGAATCTTGATTCCACCGAAAATAGTATTGGTATCAGAGTCCTCAGGATCTGCGATCCCAAGCGCGACGGCAGCCTGAACATTTGCTTCCCGTCCTACTATTGGGGTTTCGAGTTTTGCTTTTTCGCCTAGATCGTTATCTCTATCTATGCATATAACTAAGGTCTGCATATCTCCTCTATTAGCCTTCGATGGCTTACTCTATCGCAGAAAGCTGATTTTCCTGAATACGGTATTCTAACCTGCTCCTATATTTTTCCTGTTGGGGTTTTTCCATAAACTCTTTTAATCAGTCAAGTTGACTTACTTTTTACAAGCATACTATTTTAATTTATACATTATAAGCTTGTAGCGTAATAAATTTTATTTTTAAGCGTAACAAAAATATTTTCAAAATCGGCTTTGATTCAAGGTTTTACATTCCAGTGCCTGAAAGCAAGGAAGCTTAACCTTAATCATCGTATATACTTCAAGGGATTCTTTATGGAATTCAGGCTCTACAAATTTATATTGTTCCAGCCCTTTTTTGAGAGAAATAATATTTAAATAACTTGGACCCGGGCTTTTAAGGATAATTTTATAATTCCGAAAGTCCATATGTAAATGTCTAAAAAAATAGGCACTCTTTAAAAGAGAAATTAATTATCTTTACTAAATACCAAATGGGGTTTATATGGCACAAACACCGGAAAGCGAAAGTAAAGGAACCGAAACTGGAAAAAAGAGTTCCAGAATACAGGAAAAAGTTGGAAAGCTTGGAAACGACATTGATACTCTTGCAAAGAAAACAGGAAATGAAGCTTCAAAGCTTGCAAAAAATATAAATTCGGAAATAAAGTCCCTATCTGGAGAAATAAAGTCAATTGATGTAAAGGATGAGGTAAAGAGTCTCACTACCAGGGTTGAAAAACTAGTTGATGCAACAGGAGACAGTGCAAAGAAACTTGCCTCAGATATCAAGACCGATGTAAAGAAACTTGTGGACAAGATCGAAAGCCCGATCTCAAAGAAAAAATGAAAGCGATAATGAAAAAGTAAAGTCTTTCAACTGAGAAGGTAAATATCTTTCTAAACCTTCTCTTTTAGTTATCTGCTTTGCTCTTATCCTATTGTTTTCCCAGTAAAGTAATTGATGGTGTTTAGATTGATTTGAGTTAAGATTCAACTTTGGCAATTGGGGCTTAAGCTATTCTTTTCGGTTTGGAGAATTAGTTGTATTACTCAGTACTATTTATGCAATTATTCAGTATTGGTTTTGTATAAAATAACTTAGGGGGATGGAATGCAATCATATTGTGGTTTTTTCAAGAGGTTTATAGCCTCGATAATTGATATTTTTGTAATTATTCTGCTTTTTGTGTTTATCCAATTAATTACAGAAACCGTGGATAAAACCCTCTTCTGCATTCTATTCTTCCTGACTATGTGGATCTATTTTGCTTCTCAGGAGAGTTCTACCCTTAAAGGAACGGTAGGTAAGCAGGCCTTAAATCTCATTGTTACTGACCTTAATGGAAATAAAATTTCCTTTAAGCAGGCAACAAAACGCTTTATTATGAAAATTCTCGCTGCAATTCCCCTTTTTGCTGGATTTTTATCAATATTCTTTACTTCAAAAAAGCAAGCCTTTCATGATATCTTCGCAAAGACTGTGGTGTTCATTCATGAGGATTAAGCTTAACTTAGTTCATTTTCTTATATCCTCTTTTCCTTTTACCTTATTTACAGAGCAAACATTTTTAGTATGAGTACTTTCTTTTATTATGATATCTTTATGATTAATGGGAAGTCATTTGCCGCCAGAGCAATAAGGGAAGTTTATTATGCCTATTTCTTTCAATCAACGCAATTCTATCCAGAATAGTTCAGTAAGCTTTGAGAAATTTATTTCAAACCAGTCGCTTGATGTTTCTTATTCTCCCGAGCCTTTACAAGAAATAAAACTCTTCCTAGATATGGACGGAGTACTTACAGATTTCACAGCCGCCTGTGAAAAGCTCGGTGACAATATGATGCTCTGGTACAGCAACGATAGAGAGCTCTTCTGGAAGAGGATTACATCTGCAGGAATTGAATTCTGGTCGGAGATGTCCTGGATGTCCGGAGGAAGAGAGCTGCATGGGTTCCTTAAAAGCTCGGGCCTTTGTCCTACAATCCTTTCTGCGCTCCCTGGCCCTGAGAGAAAAAAAGCGTTAACAAACGCCCGAGAAGGAAAAATCAAATGGCTCAGGAAAGAACTCGGGCCCTCTTACGCAGAAACTGCAATTCTCTGTTACCGCCCTGAAAAAGCTTTACAATCAGGAGTTTCAAGGGTTCTCATTGACGATAACTCTGAAAACATCCGTGAATGGGAAGAAGCAGGAGGTATTGGAATTCTGCATAGGAACAGTAACCGAACAATCCGATGTTTCAGTAAGATTTTTGAAGTTGAGCAAAAGTTCTGATATGACTTTTTCCAGGGAATTTATTAACTCATATACTCAAACTGAGAAGTGTCAGGGTCTAAAACTTTAGACCCTGATAATAGTGTATTTTAAGGTTCAGAATAAGAATAGGTTATACTTCCAGAATAAAAATAGATTATAGTTTTCAAAATAAAAATATGTAAAGTTTCATAGCAGTAGTTTCAGTTTCAGAATCGTAGTTCCTGGAAACGACTGAATAAATTTATACTTTTTGATTACAGGCTACTATAAGGGCCACAAGATTTTGCCTGTGGTTTTCGATATATTCTCCTCCCGCACCCTTAAGCCACTTCTTCCCACCATGGATTGCATGGTCTCCACAGATAAAGAAAATCGTTCCTTTTTCTGCATTCCGATAAATCTCTCCCAGATTTTCATCTACAGCTTTTGCAGCTCTTTCTAGCTCTTTCCAGCTTTCTGCCCTATGAGAAAAACGATCAAGGGTTCTGAGGTGAACTGCCAGGATATCGGGTTTTTCTTTGAGTGCATGTACCGCATAATTCGTAATCTGAAGATCATAATCCAGAATATCTTCGGAATTTGGGATTCCATAAAAATTTTCAATTCTCCCCCTGAAACTTTCCGCACCTTCTGACTCTATGACTGCTGCCGCTTTCATGCCAGCCCTATAAGCCCATTCCATAATGCTTTTCAGTCTTGGATTTTCCGAGTCTTTTGTCCTTTCGGTATAAATGTCTGCGGTAGAGTAGATATTATGCTCTTCTGGCAAGTAGCCTGTAAAGATTGACGCAATCGCAGGGGACGTTATGGTTGCAGCCGATTTGCATCTGAACAGTATTCCTTTTTCAGCTATTTCGCTCAAGTTTTTCATTAATGGAGAAAAATGGTTGTAAAGAGAATACCCTAGACTATCAACTACAATAATTACTGCTCTCTTGCAGCCCCTTTCCTTTGCATAGCTCTCTACTTCCGGAATTGACCTGCCAGTAGGTGGGATCATAGGGATTTTCAGAAGTCTCGAAATCGTAGGGGCAATATCAATGGTGTTGCACTCTGAAACTTTCATATACTCTCCAATATGTTATCCAATAAGCTGGTTTATATGTATTTCCTGTACTGCCTGTTTTAGACCTAGATCCATTCATGAATTATATGGAATTAAATATCAGGATTCGAGGGAAAATCCTGTAAAGCCAAAATTGCTCTACCTGCTGGGAGAAGAAAAGGTATATGTACGAACTTGCCAAGGATCTGGATCTCTCAAGGCAGGTAGTAAATATGCGTTAAAAATGCCTGAATAAAACCGGGTTTATTTCAGTCGAATATCCCCGCTAGCGTGCTGAGGGGATGGAAAACTTCCCCTGTAACCGTTGATGATTATATAATTTCTCAGTTCCATTTTTCGGTTGTTAACGTCTGCTCAAACTAAATTATTTAAGGTTATTATTTCCTTTAACGGAATTTCGAGCGGTGGTGCGAACATACTCCGTTGCTTGGAGCGGGGTGCGCCAGCCCAACTTTGATTATGATATTTTTTGCAGCGGAACCGGATACCTAATGTTTTTATAATTCAAATAATATTATTTTTATTATTAGCTTTGAGGAGGATGTTCTACTTTCACTAATGATCGATTACATATTACAAATATTTACCACCTGTATCTGTTCACAATCCTTTTTTCTAAAAGTAGCTGAGGTTATTATGACTGACAACAAGAGATCACAGAAGGATTATTTGCCCATCTTTTTAATACTCAGTTTCTTTGTGGTTGTACAGGCTCTTGCTTTATTTTTGTCGGGTTTGATGGCAAAAAGTGGGCTGCAAGTTTTTAGAGATCCGACACAGATTTCCAATTCCGCGATTTTTATTGGTTTAATGTTGATTTCAGCCATATTAAGTCTAATATTGATAAAATTCGGTATTAAAAATCTATCAGAAAAGTCATTAATGGCATGCTCCAAAAGTTACTATATATCCATAACACCGAGTATCCATTCAGACTGTGCATACCGCGACCGTAAAAGTTACAGTAAGTCACATGCTTTTCGGATTGGTTCTAAATGGATCTTTAAATTTCTTGTATACATTTCAACCATGTTAACTCTTTATATCACATTCATGATATTATTCACTTTCATTCCATTTTTTTCATTTTTAACAGTAGCAGAATACAATATTGCCAATTTTGTTGTAGCGATCACACTAACAGTGTTGCTTTACATGTATCCTGAATGGTATATCGTCGATGTTATCGGAATATGTTCGGCTAGTGGTATAGCCGCGTTATTCGGAATTTCTTTTTCTATTATACCGGCGATAATTCTTCTTGTGCTTCTTGCGATCTATGATGCCATTTCAGTATACAAAACAAAGCATATGATAACCATAGTAAATGCAGGCATGGATTCAAAACTACCACTTATGTTGATTGCTCCAAACAACTTGAACTATTCATTTATCAAAAGTGGCTTCAAAAAAGAAGGCAACAACGAAGCTTTTTTCTTAGGGGTTGGGGATATTGTTGAGCCTACTATACTAGTTGTTTCCGCTCACATTTTTCTGCATAATGCTTATCCTGTAATTGGAGCAATGGTCGGTACACTTCTTGGTTGCATAATTATGTTCACTGTAACTACCAAAGGAAGCAGCGCTCAAGCAGGACTTCCTTTCCTTAATTTAGGAGCAATACTTGGGTTTTTTGCCGGTGACCTACTCTCGGGATTTCAATGATGTA
>DASXVB010000189.1:0-21419 GCA_036504475.1 Methanosarcina sp. | reverse complement strand
TACCACCAACCCATGTGATGCTAGGATTAGTACCTGTACTATAGAAGACATTATGATAAATGTGGACATTTTTACCAAGATCTCCGGTAGAAGAAGTGGTATCATAGTTGACAAGCCAGATTCCAGGACCATAAGTGTTATTGATAGTATTATTGTAGATATTAATATTATTCATAGTACCTGTCCCCGTTCCACCTTTTTCTATCTGGATACCTGGACCACCTGCACTCCAGTGGTAGAAAGAATCGATCACGTTATCACGTAAAACTACGTTGTTTGAATTCCAAATTCGAAGGGCACTGTTAGTCCTGCAAGTTATTTTGTTGCTCCATGCCGTTACGTTCTGAGAACGAATTACAAACAGACCATCATGCCCGAGTTTGTAAATCGTATTATTATAAAACTTGATGTTTTTACAAGAATTTGCCCTCATGCCGTCGCCAAGACCATCATGCATATACATATTGTATACTGTTATGTTATTACAGTAAGTGAAGTACATTATATTGTAATACCCTTTTCCCAAAGAAATTGCGGAATTACCAGCATAGTTTCCATTAACCTCGAATCCTCTTATTACAATGTTATTATTCCCTGAACTACTCATCTGCTGGATCAAAGGTTTCATTGTAGTCCACCCGGCATTATTAGCAAGTTTGAGCACGGCATTAGAATCTCCTTCAAGAGTAGTATTGCTACCGATTAGAAGAGAATCATTAATGACGTACGTAAAAGGCCCTTTAAGATGAACAGTTTTATATTTAGTAGGATTGTTTGCCACAAGCTTCAGGGCCTGATTAATCTGAACTTGATCAGCGCTTCCATCACAATTATATTTCCCAGTTCCATCCCCCGCGACGTATACTGTTGATGAGCTAGTCGCGCATAAAACTGTAGGAACGCTTGCAAAGATGAGGCAACCTACCAATAAAATGATTCCTAATTCTCGTTTTAACATAGGCATCATATGGGGGAGATCAGAATAAAATTCATTAGTATTCTTAATAGATAGATATTCGTTTAGTGACGTGTATACATCTCCTCAAAATTTATAGCTGTAAATTAAAATTTGAGAAAGTTTGTTCTATTTTTAGAATTAGTTGACACTATTTTGTTACATGTGTATGTTTGAGGAATAATGAGACTATATAAAAGACTCTGAAAGAGCTATTTACAACAGGAACTATTGAACCTAAAAATATGCTATAAATATGGAATTTAGGACTAATCTGCCTGTTTTTCACTCCAATTCCTCCGAATTACACGAATTTCCTTACGAGAATGTAAAGAATAAAGCTATAGAAACGTTGGCAATTATAAGGCAACCCACCAATAAAAAGATTCCTAGTCCTCGCTTTAACATCGAGATCGTCTGAGATGAATCATAATAAAGTTTAATATTATTAAGTAAACATAAATATTTATTCAGTTGAGCAATATCTTATATACTAATTTTAGATTGTATTCAAAAATTAACAAGCTTTTTTTAGTTTTTATAGATATGTTTGACAAAAAATCTAGATATGTGATCATTTTAGGGATTTTGAGGATATAGAAAAAGGCCCTGAAAAACTACTTAGAACGAAAACTGCTGAACCTAAGTTTGTGCGATAAATACAGAATTTAGAAGAAATTTCCAGCTTTTTGAACCAGTTTTTATAATAATATAGAATCTCCGCAAGAATATAAGAAAGACGTTTACGTTGGGTCTATAATTAAATTTTTACAGTAAACGGTGTGAATAAAATGAGTAATATATAAGAGTTAATAAAGAATTAGAACGTATAGTGAATCACTATATCTGAATTCAGATCTGCTTCTTCGAACCTTCACAACACTGATAGGCTGAGAACAAATAATCCTTCTGAGCTTACTATTTGTAAGTTCATGGAAAAAATAACAGAATTTATTAAGGCAGAGTTGTAAGAGATCAAACTGAAGAAGGACAACAGGAATAGAGATAGTAGTTTATCCAAACTGGAAAATGCCGTAAGTTACAAAACTCCTCTTAAGCTACATTTATCTGAAAATGCAGCTATGAAATTAAAGCTGCACATAACCAAGTTACAATTCAAAAAATTTAATTAGACAATATCTTTGCACATATCCAGAATTTTTCTTGCAACTCCATCCCAACTATGATTCTCAACGACATATCTTCGGCCTTTATCTCCCATAAGGACCCTGGCATTTTCATCGAGAAGTAATTTTACCACAGCGGCCGCAAGTTCTTCAGGGTTCTCGGGAGCTACTGATATTCCACCACCCGAGGACTCAATTAAATCTCTAACTCCAGAAATACTGCTTGCTACAATTGGCTTCCCACAGGCAAGATATTCATATGTTTTCAACGCCGAAAGTCCTATTTTCGAGTTTCTTTCTTTGATGAAAGGAGCAACGCAGACATCAGCCGTGTTGATGTAGAGAGGGACATTTTCGTAGGGGATTCTTCCAGTGAAAGTAAATTTATCTGAGAGTCCCAATTCCGAAGTTAATTCCAGTAGTTTATCCTTCATCACTCCGTCCCCGACAATAAGAAAACGAGCATCTGGACACTTATCCAAAATTAGAGGAGATGCACGAATTAGAAATTCAACTCCCTGCCAGGCTGCAAGGTGGCCGACAAAGCATACGTATTTTTTTGAGTTTTCGAGCTGTAGTTTTGCTTTTGTCTGTTCTAAGTCCAGAGGCTTAAAAACATCAGTATTTGCCCCATTGTTAATAATATGGATTTTGTTCTCCGGAATCGAGTATAGTCTCACAAGCTCGTCCTTAAGCTTATCTGTGACAGAAACAATTCTGTCACAATATCTGTAATTAAATTTCTCAGAGCGGAGTGCCAGATAAGAGAAAACTCTATATGCAAAAGACTGTGAATTTGGATTAACTTTTAACTCATCCAGAACTATCCCATTGACTTCTACTATTGAAGAGATTTTTAAAATTTTACATAGAAATATGGGAAAAAACGGAAAAGAATTCTGGCGAAGATAAAGCACATCAGGCCTGTTTCTTATGCACGAGTAAAGGAGATAAAAAGAAAGCATAAATTCGTAAGAAGGCTGTACAAGATATTTATTGTCTATTACAGGCACGTATTTTATTCCTGAAAGAGTGCGATCTACACTCTTCTGTCCAGGTGCAAACATAACTATATCAGTATATTTTTTCAAATTTCTCAGAAGCTCAAGAATATGGACATTCGAACCTGATTTAGTGTTGAAAGAGCCGTAATAAACTAAGAAAATATTATTTACTTTTTTAAACATAGTGGTAGCCGGTTACCAGAATAGCAAAAGTAGTTAATTAGCTTATCCCATAAATTTAGTTATTGTTTTATGAAGTTTAAGGACAACTGTTTAGTATAAAACTCCAGAACAAGAATTTAATGCATTTTGGAGAGAACTATTTATAGGATTAATTCTCTTCTCTGTCTGCTTTGAGGCCTCCGAAGCGAAAAAGAGCAAAAGATTATGAAAGTACTTGAAGCGTGTCAGGAATTTCCTAACAGATATTATCCTCAACTTGGAACATTCATAAAGCAGAGTATAGACTCGATTGCAAACCAGGGCGTAGATGTTACTGTTATTTCGCCAAAACCTTTCGTCCTTCCTTTTTCCGCATTTCCATATTACAACTTTTTTAAATTGCCGCGGATTGAGCACACCGAAAAGTATGACCTTCACTATCCACGTTATATATATGCCGTTCCTAAAAAGTATTTTTATTCTGTAACAGGAATTTCATACTCTCGCTTCATTTCGGAATACGCAATAAAAAATATAAAACCAAAGCCAGACCTGATCCACGCACACTTTTCGTATCCAGATGGCTATGGAATGATGAATCTTGCAAAGAAATGGAAAGTTCCTCTTGTAATAAGTGCGCTAGGTACAATAGAAAGAAAAGTCGCTTACGAAGGTACCTACACCTCAAGACAAATAATAGCGGCAATGAACTTTGCAGATAAGATTCTTTCTGTCAGTGAAGACCTCAAGCTCCATATAGTAAATCTAGGAATAAATGAAGAGAAAGTCCATGTGGTTCCAAACGGCGTTGATACCGAGGAGTTCAAGCCTTTAGGAAAAGTACACGCAAGGAACCAGTTAAACCTACCGCAGGACAAGAATATTGTTTTGTTTGTCGGAGCCCTTAGAAAAATAAAAGGTGTGGACTACCTTATTGAAGCTGCAAAAAATTTTGTAAATACAAATACTAATCTTTATATGGTAGGCAGGGACGATGGCCTGAAAAAAAATCTAGAAAAAAGGGCACATGAACTCGAAATTACGGATTTTATAAACTTTACTGGGCCCGTAAACCATGAGGATATTCCACTCTGGATATCAGCCGCGGATATCTTGGTATTGCCTTCCCTTTCAGAAGGAAGGCCAAATGTAGTACTTGAAGCCCTTGCCTGTGAAGTCCCGATCGTAGCAACAGATGTAGGCGGAATACCTGAACTCATGGTTGATGGAGAAACAGGTTATTTGGTGCCTGCAAAAAATCCTGCAAAATTATCCACAAAAATTAATAAATTGCTTGAAGATAAAAGCCGGAGAGAAAACATGGGCAAGCTCGGACGTAAAAGTATAATCCAAAGAGGACTAACCTGGGAAGCCCATGCAAAAAAGACCGTGGATATATACTCAGAACTTTTGGAAAAGTCTTTGTAATAAATCCTAACTTTCGATCTTTACTTTTTTAATTACTAAGCTTGTAAGATTGTAGATCTCAATCCACATAATAGCAGATTAAAGTCTGCAAAAACTTTTACTCCTATACATATGGCTTGCTAGCCACATCCTTATAAAACGAAAACAAGCACAGGAAAATAATATTATTTATAAAAATAAATTTCAGGGACTATTTAATCCCTGATGTGGAATAAAAACATCTGTCGAAGGATTTGAATATATTTTATCAAGACCTGCAAGGTTACTTTCCAGCTTAAGCTGGTTTTCGGGCAGCCCCTGATAGAAATAATTCGCAGTATCTTTTAGGGTGCTTTCCTCACTACCAAAGTATAATCCACTCCTGAGAAACTCCTTGGTTCTGAGAACTACATAACCTTTGTATTGAGGGATTGTATTTACATCACCGATTCTGTAGTTATCGTAAGACGAGAGATTATTCATTAGCGGGTTATAAAAGTACCTTGAAGAGTAATAGTCGGTGTAAATTGAGGAGTTGGTAGAAATATATTTAGTAACATAATTAAACCCACTTAATTCTTCGGAAGTAAAATATTGGTGTGTTGCTTCGTTACCGAGAATACTAGAGTCCGCGACGCTGAAAACCGAAGAGACTAAAACAAAAGTAGAAAACAATAAAATCACTAAGAAAGCAGAACTGAATTTCTTGGAGGAATTGTTAGCCATAGAATTCCAGAATACATACAATCCATACGCCATTATGAAAGCCATAAATGGACTGACAAAAAGCATAAACCTATCAGTTCTAAAGAGGACTACGAGCTGCCAGATTGTATTGATAGGATTGGGAATGTAAAATATAAGAGTTAGCAAAGCAAACAGCCCTATCACAGAAGCATAATTTTTCCTGTAATTTTTCAGGAGAAAACCTATTCCTATCAGGGCAAAAAATAAGAATACTGAATTATCTAGAAGCCCTACAAAACTAGTCAAGCTCTGCTGAAGTGTCTCTGTACCTCCAGCAGTTAGAACTACAGAATCAAACAGCTGGCTATTAAATCGGGGAGCTAGACTTCTTTGTACAAACACATATGCTACAAAGAACCAGTAAGCAGTGAAAGTAACATTAACCAATATAAAGAAGGATTTGTTAATGTAGCTACCATTTCCTATGATGTATTCCGATGCGAGAAGAATAACCAGCAATAGGACAAATTGTGGAAGAGAAACATTATGAACCAAAGTTATAAAAATCGCAACGATTACTGAGAGGATTTTTAAGGAAAATTCGTCCTTCTTGAAATTGACACTGTAAATCAAGTACAATAATACAACGAACATTATGAATGCCATTGTTCGAGTGATTACATATGTACCGTAATAGAGTACTACAGAACTCGCGGAGAAAAGCACGCATGAAAGGAGCGAGATCTGCCTGTTGTGTGTTATGTAATTAAAAAGATAGTAAAGGAAAATTATGGTTATTGCATAAACCGGTGCAGTTACCAGGAAAAGTGATGACTTTGTACTTAAATGTAGGAGCTCAGTAGCTTCTGCAATAAATATGTGATAAAGAGGGAAGTAGGCGTAGTCACTTAAGGAAGTAGGAATCATTTGTCCGGTCTTTGCAATATAATTTGAAAGAAAAATGTGAGGCATGAGGTCTGTAGTACCGAAATAGAAATCGTAATTTAACGTAACACTATAAATCAGGTTAATCGCAATTAAGAAAGATTCAGCCATAACAAGGGATGGATTTACATCTTTAGAGAAGATTTGCAGGAATAACAACAGATAAAGCCCTAAAATAAAGACGAAATAATATGGTGGTCTGTTTCCCTGAGACAACAAGAGTGTTACCAAGGAGCTGATATAAAATATTCCAAAAAGGTATGTGAGGGACTTTGTACTAAGTGACGAACAAATATCTATATCGTGCAAACTTACATCTTTTTTGTAGAGGAACAATATGAAAAGACAGGAAAGTATTGCAGGTATTCCTGTAAATAGCCCCCGAAGAACATAACCAAACTTTTCGGTTACAAACATCCATAAAAACGCTAATATTACTGCGAAAATTATAGCTATCGGAAGCAGAAAGGAAATTAACCTCATTATACGATCATTATCCAATCTGGATCCTGCTTCTTTACTTAATCCGAACATGCTATCTCCATGCCTTAAATAATCATAATTTCACAAATCTGATGATATATTATCCAAACTTCTGTGCTTGAAAATCGATGAGAGTTCATCAGGCCATATTGATTAAGAAGTTTTTGCCCTGAAGAACCTCCTATATATATTCAAGTGTTTCGGTTATTTTTTGAACATATGGTCAAATAACTTCGTGAATATTAAACGTCTGAGCAAGAACTGAGGTTTGACACAAGAGGGGAATTTACAAAGCTGTACAAAAAACCTAGCCCATAAGCAAAGTGCTGCACAGGAATAATAAACAGGGCAAGAAGGCCGGATTTCGACCTCATTTTAGAGGCAACCTGAATTGAGGTGATGAAAACAAGAACAAAATATAAGGTCATAAGTGCAAGAAGAAGAAGACTTGGAGTTAAGTATTTGATAGAAGCGACAAGCAAAGCCGCTGCAAGTACAATAGCAATAGAAGGTAGAAACGCATACCAGCGAACAAATTCTCCATGCTTCTTGAAAAGTTCTGCCATCCACATACCATATTTAAACATCCTTACAGAAAAGGACTTGAGAGTGCCTCGTCTGTGGTGTAGAACCTTTGCTTCCGGGACATATAAAAACTTGTTTCCTTTCTTACCTATTCTATAGTTTAGGTCACAATCCTGGCCTACTATAAACAGCTCATCAAACCCCCCAACTTCTTGAATTGCAGATTTTTTGTACATTGCATTACAGTTGGGGAGAGAGGCTACATAATGTTTTTTTGTAGAGTTGTTAGACTGAGCCGAGCCTCCGGAACCCAAGAAAGACTCCTGAGCATATCCCACCACCCTACCAAATATAGGATCAGTGTCAAAGATCAGGTTTGGGCCTCCAAAGCACATAACGTCATCTGGAGCATCCTGCATTTCACGGACAAGAGTTTTCAACCACTGAGGATGAACCTTACAGTCGCCGTCAGTAAATGCAACAAGATCTCCCCTGGCATTCTTCACACCAAGGTTTCTCGCTGCACCAACATTCTTTCTTTCATTAAGAAGGAGTTTAACAGGATATTTCTGTACGATGTCGCGTGTTTTGTCGGTGGACATGCCATCAACGATAATAATCTCATAAGAATTTTGCGGGTAATCGAGATTAAGAAGGGACTCAATACATTCTTCAATAAATTTTTCTTCGTTACGAATACCTACTACAACTGAAACAAAAGGGTATTTCATAAAAATTGACCCCGTTTTAACGTCATTGTTTTCGGATTTGCTCATTTAAAAATATCATTCTTGAGATGGCATGCAGTATTATTCCTGTAAATACCATAAAGGCTCCTATAATTGTCAGCATCACCATAAGAAGTGTAGGCCCGAAGCGCAAGTATCCTCCTGTCAGAAGATAATTCTGTAAAAACCTCAGCCCCATAAAAAGACCTGCAGATGCCATGATCAGGCCAGGGACGGAGAAATAGTACAGAGGCCGCCTATATTCCATATCTTTAAGGATGCGGAATAGTACTTTAGGCCCATGTATAAAAGGATTCTCGCTTGAGCAGTCCTCAAGATCATACCGGCAATGGATTTCCACCTCAGTAAACTTCAAATTGTAATCTTTGGCCTGAATGAGGATTTCAGAGCCCGCAGACATGTCTGTGCCATTCAAATTTATATTTTCAATAGCTTTTTTTCCATAAGCTCGAAAACCACTCTGGGAATCAGTAACATTCAGACCGCCTGCAATAAAGGTTGCAATATCAAGTACTTTCATCCCAAATTTACGGTAAATAGGGACATTTTTACCGTTTCCATTAACAAATCTTGAGCCAATTACCAGATCAAACCCATTTTTCAAGGGTTCAAGAAGCTTGGGAATTTCAGAAGGATCGTGTTGACCATCAGAGTCAATTATGACCATAGCGTTTGCATCGAGCTTACGAGCAGTTTCAAAGCAGTTCCTGAGGGCTGCTCCATATCCTTTGTTTGTTTTGTGACGAACTACATAAGCGCCAAGTGATTCGGCGATATCGACGGTATTATCGGTACTTCCGTCGTCTACAACTACTACCCTGTCAACATATTTTTTGCAGCCTTTGATAACATCTGCAATGGCGTGGGCTTCGTTATAGGCAGGCATGGCTGCAATCGTAATGGCCATATGCAATCATCTACCTCTTTGAAGATAAAATTGGAAAGTATCCATAATAACATAGTTTATTAGATAAGAATTAGTAAGAATTCCAAATTCGGCGAATATATTTTTCAGAGTCATCGCTCCATAATTTTTAAAGGGTTTCAAAGGTCTCCTATGGCCATATTACAGAGAATTAATTGGGGGAATTGTTCTCCTTCTCTTATTCAAAAGAAGGAATGTAAATACTCCGTAAATGAGTCACGGCATTTAATATAAGACCTGTATTTGTTTTAATATATGAGCTATATAAGCATTTAGACATTAAAAATAATTAAGCAGTAATTTCTGCAATAAAAATAATGAGGTCCATATCGAAGATATATTAGCCTGAATAATAGCTAGAAGTATTAATTATCTGGTATATATGAATAATAGAAGAAAAATTACATTGATATAAGAAATCGAAGATCATCTTGTTAGATGTCAAATTTTACATACTTTCACACTCGCTTCCAAAACTTGGTAATAAATTGCAGAATCTTGAGTTTAAAGGGAGCAAATTTCGTTCAGGAAGATAAAAAGGAGAGAAAAATATTTTATATACCAAGCAGGAAAAGGGAAAGAGATTTTATACAACTAGGTAATTGAGTAGATCGGGTTAAAACATTCTTGAAAATAGATATAATGCAGGAAATAAACTCTGCTAAATCAAAAGAAAGTCGAGATTAAAGCTTGGACAGTTTTCACTTTTCCGGCGTATTCTTTACAATTGAAGACCAAAGAAGTTGGTGAGAGGAAGTAGGAAGGTTTCCGAAAAACCTCATGAGAACAGAGAAATTGGCAGATTAACCCGAATAACAAAAAGCTGGGAAGCAAGAAAAACAAAAAAAATCGTTTTATGAGGAGTCATATGTCCGGAAACCAGAAGTTTCCATCTGACCTGCTGTTAGTAGCAGGCCTAGTAATTCTTACAGATATTTTCGTACTAGTTCCTGTACTTAGCGAAAGTCTTATTCGTACAGCTCTTGGTTTACCCTTGTTACTCTTTCTTCCAGGGTATGCCCTAATAGCCATGCTTTTTCCGGAGAAAAGCGGACTTGAAGGAATGGAGAGGATAGCTCTTTCTATTGCAATGAGCGTTTCAGTTGTGCCTTTGATAGGGCTTGCACTTGGCCAGACATCTTGGGGAATCAATGAAATACCTCTCACTACAAGCTTTTCCGGGTTTACCCTGGCCATGTTGTTAATAGCGTATATTAGAAGAAGTCGTCTACCTGCAGACAGAGCATTTGAGGTATCCTTCAGAACCCTTGCTTTCAATCTAATATCAGGGGCAGAGCCAAGATCAAAAACTGAGAAAAGTCTTAGGATAATTCTAGCCCTTTTTTTCCTTATCTTGATCGGAACTGGAGCTTACGTTGTTCTAGTGCCTCAGGAGAAGAATCCATATACAGAATTTTATATCCTAGGGACCAATGGAATGGCTAATAATTATACAACGCAGTATATACAGGGAGAAAGTGGGAACTATACTATAGGAATAGTAAACCATGAGTACAAAACAATGAACTATACAATGGAAGTAAGATTAGAAAATAAATCACTACCCCTTCCGGAAAACCTGCAACATATCAAGCTAGACCATAATACTACTTTGGAAGAGCCTCTTAAGATTACACCTCCCTTTGAGGGAAATAATATGAAGCTCGAGTTCCTGCTTTTTAATGAGACTGAAAAGAATGTACCCTACAAAGACCTGCACCTCTGGATAAACGTTAAAAAGGAGGTGTAAAGATGGGAACGTTTGAGAGTCTGAATGTAAAGAGTCCGGAAGACACAAGAACGAGGACATCTGAAAATCTGAATGAAAAAGTACCTGAGATAAAAAACAAATGGGTTTATCTGATAGCTCCAATTATAGCGATCGTTTTTGCGGAAGTAATGATATATCTTGGAAGGGAATTCGAAGCCATAGAGATACACGCACTAATTCTCCTTGGACTCTCTTTTTCCATAATGTTCATAAGAAGTGAAGAAATCCAGAAAACTTATCAGGCGCTCATTCTCCTGCCGATATTACGTCTGATAGATATTTCAATGCCGCTTTTCTATGAAGAAAAGTTGTATAACCTTATTTTCGTATACGGTCTACTGGCAATTCCCGTAAGCATTGTAGTCGCCAATCAAGGATTTACTCGCACAGAGCTCGGAATAACCTTTAAAAAAATAGTGATCTACATCCCGTTTTCAATATTGCTGGGCCTTTTGTTAGGAATAGGAGAATTCATCGTAGTCGGGGGAAACCCTCTCATAAAAGATCTTTCAATTTTTAACCTCCTGAGTCTCACCATAATCATGGTCTTTTTCGTGAGTCCTTTAGAAGAAATAATTTTCAGGTCAATCCTGCAAAATCGGCTAGGCACAGTATTAGGTAGTGTAGAGGCACTGATTATTACAAGTTTTTTATTTGGGATAATGCACTCAGGATATGGAAATATCTACGAGACTCTTTATATATTCTGCGTAGGGGCTCTTTTAGGCTACCTATTTAACAGAACACGGAGTCTCCCGTTGGTTGCGTTAATTCATGGATTTATGTGTTTATTCTTTTTCGGGATAATTCCCCTTCTTCTTTAAATTTTTCATTCACAATAATATTCAGAAAATGAAGAAAGATATTTGATAAGGGAATTAAGCCAAAAACGAAACTTCAACATTACAGAATGGGGAAATAAGTATTAGCAACTCTTCTATTTTTTCATTATATTGATATTTTATTAGGATTGAACGAAGAGTTTAGGTATAATATAGCTTAGTTGAGCGAAAAAAATAAATAAGGATCGCAAACTGCCTACCCTAATCGAAATTGAAGTCAATTACTATTGTCTTTTTTGAGCACAAGCGTTGAGCCAAAACCGTTGCGCCGGTTTATCACGCCGGAGAGGGATTAGGAATAAGGCTCTCAAACCCAAACGTTACCTTGTTTTCGATCAAACCTTTTTCAAAAAGGTTTGTGGTCAAGCTTTCCACCGGAAAAGTTGCGCTCAAGCCTTTTTAAAAGGGCTTGAGAAGCCCAGCGGCACTCTTCTAAAATTATTGAGGGAATAGTTCAACAACCTTAAAAAGAATAACAGCAGCAAAGGAAAACAGCAATGGAATAATTCCCATATTCAAAGAAACTTTGACAGCATTTTCCCAGTGTTTTGACATAGGAAGGAAATACCTGAACAAAAGCAGTAAAAGTAAGACTGCTGTAGCTACAGATGCACCATCCGAGATTCCTGGTATTACGGTCACCGCTGAGAGCGCACCTGAAGAAAATGAGTTAGATGCAATTAAACTTGTAAGCGTAGCGAGAACTCCTTGAGTTGATTCGGATATTTAAGAGACAAATAAGCAATAAGATATAAAAATCCTGCTCATACCACCGACAAAAATCAAGAGTAGAAATAATAAACTTGAGCTTTGGAAAAGGGCAGAAACCGTCTTAATAGATAACTAAATTCTGTGTCAGGTGTCTTTTTATTTAGCACATGCCCGTTAACAATCTAGAAAAAAATTCTTAACCAATGGATAAATGTTCTCCATTGGTTGATTACTGAAAGTTTCGAAAGTATCAATTTATTTAATTTTTTAAGATGACAAAAAGATTATAAGTAATAGATAGAAGGTGTACTTGTAGATCCAGAGTGCAAAAATAGAATATAAACTGAAGAATGTGATAAAAGGTAAAAACGAAGATAAATAAACAAACTAACTTATTTAAATAATTACGAAGTATATTCAAGTAAAAATTAAGGATATTCATGAAAGGCAAATGGAGCAAATATCAGAAAAAGTAATAGCATTAACCCGTGAGGTTCACTCTAAGAGTTTATATTAGTCTGTATACAGGGAATATGGAAAACGAAAAGCTACATAAAACTGTGAAAAATTAAGCAGATGTTTTTATGCTCCAGCAGAAAATTTTTCTGGTCAATAAAAATCAGAAGAACGGAGGGAACAATGAACTCGACTGAATTTAAAATTCACAATTCTTCTAAGATATATGGCACTTCTGTAATTGGGAAAGACACAGTAATAATGGAAAATGTGATTTTGGGATATCCCGAGAACAGGATACTGATGGAAATCCTGAAGCAAAACATTGAAATTGAGGACTGTGATTTTCCAGGGTGTACTATAGGTCCAGATTCGATTATAAGAGCTGGATCAACGATATTTTCTAACGTAAAAACTGGAAAAAATTTCAAAACCGGGCATAATGTAATGATTAGAGAAAATACGGAAATTGGGAACAACGTTCTTATCGGAACCAATGTCATTATAGATGGACATGTGAAGATAGGAAGCAATGTCAGCATTCAGGGAAATGTTTACATTCCGACCAATGTTATTATCGAGGACAATGTATTCATCGGGCCCTGTGCGGTTCTGGCCAATGATAAATACCCTATTAGAAAGAAGTACGAGCTAAAGGGTCCTGTTTTGAGAAGAGGAGCGTCTATAGGTGCAAATGCCACCCTGTTGCCAGATATTGAAATAGGAGAAGGAGCAATGGTTGCAGGAGGAGCACTCGTGACGAAAAATGTTCCCGCCTGGAAGCTTGCAATCGGAGCGCCTGCAAGAATACAGGAACTTCCAAAAGATTTAAAGGAATTGAATAGAATATAAACCTAATAAAAAATCAATGTTAAGTAGATTAATTTTACCGGAATTATTAAAAGAGGTTCTAAGATGATCCCAATTGCCAAGCCCTTACTGGGTAAGGAAGAAATTGATGCAGTAACAGAGGTTCTGAGTTCAGGCATGATTGCACAGGGCCCGAAAGTCGAAGAATTTGAACTTGCTTTTTCTGAATACACTGGTTGTGAGTATGGAGTTGCTGTCAACTCTGGCACTGCAGCTTTACATATTGCGCTTCTTGCCCATGGCATAGGAAAAGGAGATGAAGTGATTACAAGTCCCTTCAGTTTCATTGCAACAGCAAACAGCGTCCTTTATACTGGGGCAAAACCTGTTTTTGCAGACATTGAATCAGACACATATAATATAGATCCTGAAAGAGTTCAGGAGAAAATAACTCCAAAAACCAGAGCCATTTTGCCTGTTCATCTCTATGGGCATCCTGCAGACATGAAAGCTATAACGGAAATTGCAGAAGATAATAAGCTTATTGTAATTGAGGATGCTTGTCAGTCTCACGGCGCAGAATACCTTGGAAAAAAGGTGGGTAGTTTCGGAACAGGAACATTCAGCTTTTACCCTACTAAAAATATGACAACCAGCGAAGGCGGAATGCTCACCACAAATAATAAGGAAATTGCAGAGAAGGCAAAAATGATCCGGGCTCACGGCTCAAAAGTTCGTTATTTGCATGAAATGCTAGGATTTAACCTGCGCATGACTGATATTGCAGCTGCAATTGGGCTTGTACAGCTTGGAAAACTGGACGGATTTACCGCAACCAGGCAGAAAAACGCAGAAGTTCTCTCAACAGGGTTAAAAAGCATTCCCGAAATTGTCCCTCCAGTGATAAAAGATGGCTGCACTCATGTGTTCCATCAATATACTATCAGGGCAGAAAAAAGAGATCAACTGGCAACTTTCCTGAAAGAAAAAGAAATAGGAACGGGAGTCCATTATCCTATAGCCATTCACAAGCAGCCTGTATACAGGGAACTTGGATACAAAGACTCCCTACCGGTCTCAGAAAAAGCAGCAGAAGAGGTTCTTTCTCTCCCTGTGCACCCTGCATTATCCAGAACCGATTTGCAGGAAATCGTCGAAGCGACCAAAGAATTTTATGCAAAGGATTGATTAGTTTTCCAGCCACTGCATTCTCAGAACCAGGAAGTGAGATTTTTGATTAAAGTAGGAGTAATAGGTACAGGTGCTATGGGGCAGAACCACGTAAGGATTTACAGTGAAATGGATGGCGTAGAGCTTGCCGGAATCTCGGATGTAGACCAAAAGCGTGTTGAAGCAATGGCTACGCAGTTCAAAACAAAAGCTTTTACAGATTATAAGAAAATGCTTGCCGAAGGACTTGATGCGGTAAGTGTAGTTGTGCCTACTAAGTTGCATAAACAGGTTGTACTTGATGCTCTTGAAGCAGGAGTAAATGTCCTTGTAGAAAAGCCTATTGCAGATACGACTGAAAATGCGGACCTGATGATTGCAGCCGCAAAAAAGGCAGGAAAAATCCTTATGGTTGGGCACATTGAGCGCTTTAACCCCGCAGTCATAAAGCTCAAAGAGATTATAAATTCAGGTATATTGGGAAAGATAGTTTCGATATCGACTAAGCGAGTCGGACCCTATAACCCGAGGATTAGGGACGTGGGAGTAATCCTGGATATTGGTGTCCATGACATAGATGTAATTTCATACCTTTATGGTAAGAGAATAAATAGTGTTTATGCAATCGCAGGTGCTGACATTCACTCATTTGAAGACCATGCTTCAATTATCCTGCGTATGGATCATAATTTTGCAGGAGTTGTGGAAACAAACTGGCTGACTCCGCATAAGGTAAGGCAGCTGACAGCAATAGGAGTTAAAGGGGTTGCTTATCTCGATTATATCAATCAGACAGTACAACTACATGATAACGAATGGATAAGAAAAGCCAAAGTAGAACATAGTGAACCCCTGAAAAACGAACTCACCTATTTCATAGATTGTGCTGCAACGGGTAAAAGCCCTAATCCATGTGGAGAAGATGGAAAACACGCCCTTGAAGTAGCAATGGCCGCCATAAAATCCTACCAGGAAGAAAGATTAATTGAAGTAGGACAATGAGCTGGAAAAAGCTCTGAATAATATATTGAAAACTTTGAAAATAGAAAAGATTTGAGAAAATCTGAAAAAACAATTTGGAAAGTGATGAATATGAGTAAATTAGAAAAACTTATTACGGAAAGAGGTCCAATCAAAAAAATAGGAGTACTTGGAATGGGCTACGTAGGTATTCCTTCAGCGGTTCTTTTCGCGGATGCACCATGTTTTAATAAAGTTCTCGGTTTCCAGCGCAACTCAAAAAGTTCGAGTTACAAGATAGATATGCTCAACCTTGGAGAGAGTCCTCTCAAAGGAGAGGAACCAGGCCTTGAAGATCTTATTAGCAAAGTTGTGAAAGCTGGTAAGTTCGAGTGCACTCCCGATTTCTCAAGGATATCAGAACTTGATGCTGTCACGCTTGCAATCCAAACTCCTTTTGCAAATCCTAAAGATCTGGAGCCTGACTTTTCAGCGCTAATTGAAGGTATAAGAAACGTAGGAAAGTACCTAAAGCCGGGAATGCTTGTAGTTCTTGAGTCTACAATTACCCCTGGCACGACCGAAGGTATGGCAAAAAAGATTCTTGAGGAAGAGTCAGGCCTGAAAGCGGGAGAAGAATTTGCCCTTGCCCATGCCCCTGAAAGAGTGATGGTAGGCAGACTTTTGAAGAATATCAGAGAACACGACAGAATCGTAGGCGGTATTAATGAAGTAAGTACCAAGAGAGCTATTGAGCTCTATTCTCCTGTGTTGACTGTAGGAAAAGTAATTCCTATGAGTGCAACTGCAGCCGAGGTCACAAAAACTGCAGAAAATACTTTCCGCGACCTTCAGATCGCAGCAATTAACCAACTTGCTCTTTACTGTGAAGCCATGGGTATAAACGTGTACGATGTCAGGACTGGGGTAGACAGTCTAAAAGGAGAAGGTATTACAAGAGCTATACTATGGCCAGGAGCAGGCGTTGGAGGTCACTGCCTTACCAAGGATACATACCATCTGGAAAGGGGAGTTAAGATCGGAAATGGACAACTTGACTATCCAGAAGATGCAGATTCAATCTATGTGCTTGCAAGAAAAGTCAATGATTTCATGCCTGTACACATGTATAACCTAACTGCTGCAGCTCTTAAAAGAGTTGGAAAGGAGATGAAAGGCTCAAAGATTGCAATGCTTGGTTGGGCTTTTATCCGGGATTCAGATGATGCAAGGAACACGCCCTCAGAGCCTTACAGAGATCTCTGCCTGAAAGCAGGTGCAACGGTTAAGGTGCATGATCCTTATGTTGTAAATTACCCAAAAGTTGAGATTTCAAACGACCTTGAGAAGGTTGTCAAGGATGCGGATGCAGTAGTGGTGCTTGCAGGGCATAGTGCTTACCTGAATGTAAAAGCTGATTGGATAAAGGAAGTTACAGGTAAGGCAAATCCGGTCATAGTGGACGGGAGAAATGTAATCAACCCGGACGAGTTTATTAACAAGGGATTTGTCTATAAAGGAATAGGAAGAGGAGATAAGAACGAGCATGTAATAATATGATATAGTCTTAAATATATTAGTTTCATTTTTCAACTGAGAGAAAAAGTGAAGACGATGATCGAAAAATTGAAACAAAATCCGGAACTCTGGGAATTATTTACTAAAAAAGAAGAATATAATTTGGCCTTTTCGGATCAGTACGACAGGTTTCCTTACTATTTAAGTAGCCAGAGAAATGTCTTTGATCCCAGAGTTTCAAAATTTCTGGTAGAAAACGGATTACGTCCCGAATATCCAGAGGGGAAAAAATTCGCAGTTTGCCTTACTCATGATATTGATGTGGCATATCCGGAAAAATTCTACCCGATCGTTGGAACTGCCAAAGCCTTAGCTAAAGGGAAGTTAACAGATGTTATGAAGACACCTTTTTGCAGAATTAACAAGAAGTGGAACCCTTGCTGGAACTTTAGAGAAATAATGGAGCTAGAGGCAAAATATAATGCAAAATCCAGCTTTTATTTTCTGGCCTTGAGACCTGGAGAAAAAGACTTCAATTATGAAATTGAGGATCTCGAAGCCGAATTAAAGTTTATATCCGCTAATGGGTGGGAAATAGGGTTGCATGGAGGGCACGAATCTTACAACAGCTTAGAAGATATAAAGGAAAAAAAGCAAAGGCTTGAAAAAGTTTTAGGCAAAGAAGTTATAGGGTACAGGAATCATTATTTAAGGTTCAAAGTACCGGATACATGGGAATTATTAAGTAAAGCAAATTTTAAGTATGACACAACATTCGGGTATTCAGATTGTGCAGGCTTTAGAAATGGTATGTGTCATCCTTTCAGGCCTTACAATATAAACACCGGAGAACAAATCGATATCATTGAACTTCCTCTAATAGTTATGGATCGAACTTTATTAAGAGACTACATGCGATTAGACGTTAAAAAGGCCTGGGAGCTCATAAAAAGCCTTATTGATAAGGTTGAACAGTACAATGGCGTAATCACAGTTCTGTGGCACAATAATACATCCATTGATGGACAAGGCCTTAAATATTACGAGAAATTCCTCAAATACGTTTCCGACAAAAAAGCTTGGGTTACAAGCGGAGAAGAAATATATAATTGGTGGTATACCAATATTGAACCAATAGAGTGAAAAAAGTCTCAATAATCGAGAATATTCTGCTGATATCATCGGCACTAAAATAAATCAAGGCTCTCTTCATGAATAAGACAAATAATCAAATCAATGATATTAATCAGCATCACAGACAAGTTGATTAATAAACTTTTTTTTAACTGGATGAAATTCCGAAGGCAGGATAAAGTGATCAATTCTGGTTTAGGGAGCCTGAATTCATTTTAAAGTTAACAATAACATTTTGCTCAAATTTTGATCATAGCTGGCATTCCGTCAAACCCCATAAAAACCTATGGTAAAGTAGTAAGAGAGATCATATTCTGGTTGTTATTATGTATGTAAAGTAAGGAAGCAGACAAATTTATTTCAGGAGGGTTTATTTATAAGGGGTCTTAGAGGGGGAAAAAGTCAGATATCCAATATCAGCTTGAGAATTTCATCCCCCAGTAATTGCATTTTCGAACACAAAAGCAGCTTGAAAATGCATTAATATAAGGAGTTTAGCTCTTAAGGAAACTTCATTTAAGGTACTGGATATGGATGAGATAACAACAGACGCAATAGATAAACGACCTGATAACAGCAAGAAGAAAAGCTTTACTTTCGATGTGTTGACACTTGCAGGCGGAACAACTTTTGCTCAAATCCTCATGATTCTATCTGCTCCTGTGTTGACCCGCCTTTATGGACCTGAGGATTTTGGAATCTGGGCTCTGTACATTTCCATTACTAGTATTATTAGTGTCATCGCATGCATGAGGTACGAGTACTCTATAATGCTGCCTGAATCGGATAAAGAGGCTGTAAATCTGCTAGGGTTGAGTTTTCTGGCAGTGCTGTTTGTAAGCGGTTTAACCCTTCCAATCATATGGTATTTTAAAGAGTTTATAGTTAATATTCTGAATTCTCAGCAGATAGGAGACTATCTCTGGCTTGTACCTCCTTTTATTTTTGTAAATGGACTATTTCTTGCACTGAATAACTGGAACTCAAGAACAAAACTTTTCAAAAGGCTTTCCCTTTCAAGAGTCTTCAGTTCGGTTTCAAGTACTACAACACAGATAGGTTTTGGGCTTGCAGAAAGAGCAGGTGCAGGAGGGTTGATAGCTGGAAGCCTTGCTGGTCAGTATATTGCAACGTTCGTGCTTGGAGGACAGATATGGAAAGATGATAGGAGATTAATTGTAGAAAGCCTGAGCTGGAAAAAAATCTATGAAGGGTTTAAGAAGTACCACAAATTTTCGCTTATAGATACCTGGGCTGCCCTTATGAACTCAATCTCCTGGCAACTTCCTGCTTTTCTTCTTTCAGCCTTTTTCACGCCTGCGGTAGTAGGTTTTTATTCTCTTGGCTTTCGTCTTTTGCAGTTGCCAATGAGCTTCATTGGAGGTTCAATATCACAAGTATTTTTCCAGAGAGCATCAAGAGCTTTATCCGAAGGCACCCTTCCTGCCCTTGTTGAAAATGTGTTCAGAATGCTTGTGATTATAGGCATGTTTCCGATATTGATCCTGACAATTATAGGCAGCGATGTTTTTACGGTTATTTTTGGGAAAAACTGGGTAGAAGCAGGCGTTTACACCCAAATCCTGAGCCTATGGGCTTTTGTATGGTTTATCTCCTCTCCATTAACTGCTATATATGTGGTAGTTGAAAAATATCACTTCGGCTTTCATTATAATTTTTTTAATTTAACCACACGTATCCTTGCCCTTACAATCGGCGGCCTGCTTGGAAGTGCACGCACGGCGCTTATTCTTTTTTCAATATCAGGAATTGTGGTATACGGTTACCTTTGCCTGAAGATGATATCCTATTCCGGAGTAAAGACTTCAAAAGCCCTGAAAATAATATTCTCGAATTTTATTCTTTTCGTTCCTGCAGGAATTATCGTTATTGCTCTTAAAACCGCAGGAATAAACCAGACATTACTTGTTGTCTTTTCCGGTATGATTATATGCTTTTATTATCTGTATATCTTGAAAACTGATGCACAGATGAAAAAGATAATGAGGGAATTCCGCGTTTGATGAATTAGTTAGAAACAATAAAACTTGAAAAATTAAAGTCAGGCCTCAACTTAGCAAGCCATAAAAAGGCTGTTCAAGATGATTAGAAGAAAACTAGATCTTTTCTCTAGTAGACTAAAAACAGCTTCATTTTATTTTTCATTTTATTTTTCACTTTAACAAGCTTGGTTGACGATTTCCAATAGTTTGCGCCTGAATAATTATGTATAAAGATTATACAGCTTCAGTTTGCATGGTCACCTCTGCCAGGGAATGCTTTACAATTCCTCTTGCTATCATATATACTCCAGCAATAGATAGAAAAGTCATTAAGAATACTGGCCAGAAATGCAAGCTTTCGATTCCAAGTATAATGCCTTCAAGAAATTTCAAACCTATATAAAAACCACATGTAGCGAGGGCAAAACCTGGCACTGCATAGAAATACAGAGGTTTATTAACCTCGATATCCCTCACTAAATCTTTCAGGATTTCAAGTATGTACTTGGTCGGATTTCGGACTTGATCTCCAAAGCTACGATGTGTACCGATTTCGATATCTTTTATGCGAAGGCTAGATTTACCTGCATCTGTAAGTAGTATATTTTCTATTGCCATACCCTGGGAATCAAAATGAACAATGTCTTTTACAGAGATTGCGTAGGCACGGAAAATGGTTTGAGGATCCCTAATTTTGCGCGGATTTTTTTTGGTAAACTTCTCTAAGATGGCCTGCCCGACACGGCGATAAACAAGAGTGGTCCTGTCAGGGCTGTTCAAATATAGGCTACCGTTAACTATGTCTGCACTACCTTGAATAATCGGGGAGATAAGCTTGGGAATGTCAGTAGGATTATGATGTCCGTTAGAACTCATTGTTACAATAATATCAGCACCGAGATCGGCTGCGGCTTTAAAACCGGTTTCAAGAGCGGAACCTTTTCCTGTGTTAGTCTGATGTATAATTACTTCAGCTCCGGCCTTTTTTGCGATCTCTGCGGTCCGATCTGAACTCGCGTTATCAACGACAATCACATTATCGGTATAGAGCTTTGTGAGAAGAGTAATGCTTCCG
>DASXVB010000188.1:0-2391 GCA_036504475.1 Methanosarcina sp. | reverse complement strand
GGAAGAACATGCAGACACTCCCTGCGCTATGCCTGATCTGCGCACGGCAACAGCTGATAGAATTCTTGACCTGGAGGAACAGTAATGAAACACACGCTTGCAGTTCTTGTGGAAAATAAGTCAGGAGTTCTTTTCAGGGTTGCTTCACTCTTCTCAAGGCGCGGATACAATATCGACAGCCTGGCTGTAGGAGTCACTGAAGATCCCAAAATCTCCAGAATGACCATAGTAGTTGATGGGGATGACTATGTTCTCGAACAGGTTACAAAACAGCTTAACAAGCTAGTGGATGTGATCAAAGTTTCGGACATTGGAGTAGATGAAGCTGTAGAAAGAGAGCTTGCCCTCATTAAAGTCACAGCTGATGTGAGTGCGAGAACCGAAATCATCCAGATTGCGGATATCTTCAGGGCAAGGATAGTGGATGTAGCTCCCAAATCTATCACTGTTGAAGTAACAGGAGACGAAGCTAAAATCCAGGCAATCGAGAAACTTCTCAGGCAGTTTGGAATTAAGGAAATGGTTCGAACAGGTAAGATTGCTCTGGTTCGCGGACCAAAGAAGGTTTAAATAATAAGGGCAGGTAAAGAAAAGTAGCTGCTGAATTATTTTTCACCGGTTGGGGCAGCCGAAAACGTTTTGAAACTTTAAAGGTTTCATTAAAGGCAGACATCTGCTGAAACTTCTAAAACTGCCCCTCTCTGAAGAAAGCAACTTCTTAAAAAATGATTCAAGTCAAATTAATCCACAGGGAAGCTAGCAGATTTCATAATAATATACTTCCCCCAAAAAATATTAGGAGCTTTGCTCAAAACTAAAATATTCATAAGGAGAATCTAATATGGCAACGATAATTTATGATGACGAAACTACTTTTGATGCACTCAAGGACAAGACTATTGCAATAATGGGCTATGGAAGCCAGGGACATGCTCACGCCCGTAATCTCCATGAATCCGGACTCAATGTCATTGTTGGGCTCAGAAACGGCAGTTCAAGCTGGGCAAAAGCCGAAGGTGACGGCCTGAAGGTCATGACTGTGGCAGAAGCTGCAAAAGCTGCAGATGTTATCATGATCCTCCTTCCGGACGAAAATCAGGCATCGGTTTATTATTCTGAAATCGCGCCAAATCTGGAAGCCGGTAATGCGCTTGCTTTTGCACACGGCTTCAATATTCACTACAGCCAGATTATCCCTCCGAAAGACGTTGATGTTTTCATGGCTGCTCCCAAGGGCCCTGGTCACATTGTGAGAAGAACCTATACCGAAGGTATCGGAGTCCCGGCTCTGATTGCAGTCTACCAGGACGCAACCGGAAATGCCAGGGACATTGCTCTTTCATATGTCAAAGGGATCGGTGCAACCAGAGCAGGCGTTTATGAGACTACCTTCCGTGAAGAGACCGAAACTGATCTTTTCGGAGAACAGGTTGATCTGTGCGGAGGAATTGCATCTCTTATCAAGACCGCTTTTGAAGTGCTTGTTGAGGCAGGGTACCAGCCTGAGATGGCATACTTCGAAACCTGCCATGAAGTCAAGCTCATTGTTGATCTTATCTATGAAGGCGGGCTTGAGAGAATGTGGCACTCTGTTTCCAATACAGCAGAATATGGAGGCATGACCGTCGGCCCCAGGGTCATTAATGAAGAGTCACGCGAAGCCATGTATGAAGCCCTGGAAAGAATTCAGAACGGCGAATTTGCCAAGGAATTCGTTCTTGAAGGCATGGTCAACCATCCTGTGCTCAAAGCCATGGAACGCCAAGAAAAGGAACACCAGCTTGAGGTTGTCGGGAAACAAATCCGCGCAAACATTCCCTGGCTCAACAAGAAGATTGATGATGACTGATTTGTTATAAGATCAAAAATCATAAATTTACAGCCTGTATACAGAAAATTCATAAATCTAGATGTATAAAATCCAATCCGGAGGGAAATAATGCCAGTAACAGGAGAAAGAAAAGTTATCAACACCATCCTTAACAGACGGAGCGTTCGGGAATTTACGGACAAACCTGTCAGCAAGGAAGATATCAATACTATCCTTAATGCAGGCCATTGGGCTCCTTCCGGATTGAATAACCAGCCCTGGCGTTTCATTGTTATCCGGGATAGAGAGACTATCCAGAAACTCTCGGAATGCACACATTATTCAGGTATTGTGGCAGGAGCTCCTCTGCTCATCGCTACTTTTCTGGACAATGAAACTTCTTACAACAGGACAAAAGATATTGAGGCAATAGGGGCAGCAATTGAGAATATGCTCCTTACCTGCTGCGAACTGGGCCTTGGTGGAGTCTGGCTTGGAGAAATTCTAAATCAAAAAGAGAAAGTCAATTCCATTCTGGGCTGTCCTGATGATCTTGAGCTTATGTCCGCTCTTGCAATCGG
>DASXVB010000187.1:0-15273 GCA_036504475.1 Methanosarcina sp. | reverse complement strand
TATACCTCAAAAATCACTTCTGGTTCCACTGGCTTTTTTGGAAAAAAATATAAGGTATTTGGAGATGGATTGATCAGTGAAACCCTGATAAGTTACGGAAGCCGGAATCTTCAGCAAGGGAATGATTACGATCTTGGGAATGGCTATAAACTGGTGCTGCAGGGGGTAAACAATGATTCTGCTCTCCTTGAGCTTCAGCAAAATTCAATCCCAGTTACTTCAAAATCTCTTATAGAAGGTTCAAAATTCAATTTCAATACTACAATAAATGGTACTAAATGTACGATTCTGGAAGGAACTCTTGGCCAGGTTCTTAATGGAACGGATCCAGTTGTGAGTCTTACAAGCGTAAACCAGTATTCGAGTGCCCCTCTTGATATCAAGGTTGGGGATAAGTATGGTAAGTTCGAAGTCACTGAAGTTACCGATAAGAAGATCGAATTGAAAAACAGAGTGCCTATACAGATGCATCCTGGAGACTATGTTACTATTCTTGATAATTTGATAGATTTCAAAGTTGCTGATGATGTATACCAGGCGTGTTCTTACAATATGACTAAAAATGATATTAAGTCATATCAGATAAAAGGTACATCTCTGATTGTAAATCGTTCTGATTCTACTCCAGATTCCTATGCCTGGACAGCAGATTCTTTCGGCATGCTATTTTATGATCCAAAGTATAATATCAGCACAGAAAGGCTTGAACTGAATCTTGATGCCAAAAATGATTGGATTCCGGAAGGAGGCCTGGTTTATGAATCCTCACCTGTCAAGGTTCCATATAAGAATCCAGAGATGAAGAATTACGGGGAAGACTGGTTTAATAGCGGATATTCTGCGGTTGGGTGGGATGGCGAAAAATATGCATATCTTGGAGATCAGGGTATTGCAAATATTCTTATGGATGATGATAATGACACACTTCTTCATTCTGGTGAAGAGTGGAACCTTGGAAAAGGGTATACCCTGAAGGTAGATGGTATAAAATCGGATAAAGTCTACCTGACTGTTTTGAGAAATAATGTTGCTGTTTACTCAAGCGTAATTTCTCCAGGTAAGTCGGCTGATCTGGGTAAACATACGTTTCTGTATGATAAAACCATAAAAGGTATTGAGATCCCCATCTTTTCCGCTTATGTAGGTAATGTTCTGGAAGGAGGCAACAGTTCCTGTGTAACTCTAAAATACCCTCTACACTTTTCTGAAAGCCCTCTTGATATTAAGGACGGGGATACGTTCGGAGCGCTTACTGTTGTTGAAACTTCTCCTATAATCCGGCTTGAAAATAAAAATACTGTCAATTTTGGTTCTGACCTCGAGGTTACAAAGGAAATTCACCTTGGTTCTTTTGAAAAGACAACAGGAAATAATCTCAGTGTTACCTTTTTCCCCTTTATGAACAAGGTGGAAAATGTGGATTCCATTCTTCCTACCACGTCTCAAAGATCTACTCCGAGTATGAGTATTGAAGAATACCTTCTTGGAAATTAAACTATGTTTAGAGGTTAAATCATGAAAAATCATAACATTGCTATTTACCCGTTTACTGCCATTGTTGGACAGGAAAGGATGAAGAAAGCCCTGATTCTGAATGCTATAAATCCGAAAGTTGGAGGGGTTTTGATCAGAGGTGAAAAAGGTACTGCCAAGTCAACGGCGGTCAGGGCTCTGGCCAATCTCCTACCTGAAATCGAGGTAGTTGAAGGCTGTAAATTCCGCTGTAACCCTCATGATATAAATGCAATGTGCGAAGAATGCCTGGAAAAGGTAAAAACTGGAACTCTTAAGAGTTCTTCTATAAAAATGAAAGTTGTGGATCTGCCTGTAAGTGCTACCGAAGACCGGGTTGTAGGGACTCTTGATATAGAGCATGCTATCAAGAAAGGGGAAAAACGCTTTGAGCCCGGGGTACTTGCTCATGCTCACAGGGGTATTCTGTATGTGGATGAGATAAATCTTCTGGATGATCATCTTGTAGATGTGCTCCTCGACTCTGCAGCAATGGGAGTAAACACTATTGAAAGAGAAGGAATTTCCTATTCCCATCCTGCAAATTTTGTGCTTGTAGGCACTATGAACCCTGAAGAAGGAGAACTGCGCCCTCAATTACTGGATCGTTTCGGTTTGTGTGTGGATATAAAGGGAATCATGGATGTAGCCCGAAGAGTGAAACTTATCAAATACAGGCTCAGCTATGATACCGATCCTAAAGCTTTCTCAGCAAGCTGGCAGGCTGCAGAGTCAGAGCTCTGTGGACAGATTCTTCTGGCACAGAAGTTACTTTCTGAAGTGAGGATCTCAGATAACATGCTTGAATTGATCAGCCAGATCTGTGTTGATATGGGAGTCGATGGGCACAGGGCA
Organism: Methanosarcina sp.; assembly: GCA_036504475.1. Lineage (GTDB taxonomy): Archaea > Halobacteriota > Methanosarcinia > Methanosarcinales > Methanosarcinaceae > Methanosarcina. The sequence goes on along the minus strand of DASXVB010000187.1, from coordinate 12,906 downwards.
GACATCACAATGATGAAAACCTCTCTCACGCTTGCAGCTTTCAACGGGAGAACTGAGGTTCTAGAAGAAGATGTAAAAGAAGCTGCAGAATTAGTCCTTCCTCATCGTATGCGCAGAAAACCGTTTGATAACCACTCTGATAAGCAGGATAAACTGAATGAGAGTATCGAAAAACAGAGAGAAAAGCAAAAGGAAAAGGAGAAAAATAAAAACGAACAGCAAAAAAAGGAGCATAATGAGCAGCCAGGAAACGCACAAACCCATTCCGAAGAGCAGAAATCAGATAACCCACAGGATAGCACCGGGGAACAGCTGGATGCTTCCTCAGAAACTATTTTTGCAACAGGAGAGAGTTACCAGATAAAGCAATTGTCTCCTGATTTTCGCAGGGATAACCGAAATGGATCAGGTCGGCGCAGCAAAACCCTCACGAAATCCAAACAGGGCAGGTATATAAAGAGTAAGATCCCCCATGAAAAGACTTTTGATCTTGCTTTTGATGCTACCTTGAGGGCAGCTGCACCTTACCAGCTTGTAAGGGAAAAAAACGGAAACTCCATAGTAATTCATGACTCGGATTTCAGGCAAAAAATCCAGGAAAAAAAGATAGGAAACCTTGTACTCTTTGTTGTGGATGCCAGTGGTTCTATGGGGGCTCAACAGCGGATGGTAGCCTCTAAAGGTGCAGTACTTTCAATGCTGATGGATGCCTACCAGAAACGTGACAAGGTGGGGCTTATTGCTTTTAAGGGGGCAGGGGCAGAGCTGTTGCTGCCGCCAACCTCCAGTGTGGAAATGGCTCAAAAGTATCTGGAGGAATTGCCAACCGGAGGAAAGACTCCCCTTTCTCATGGGCTGATGAAAGGCTATGAAATCATACAGGCAGAACTCCACCGCGATCCTGATACCTGCCCGTTTATGGTTCTGATCTCTGATGGGAGGGCAAATGTCAGTATGAATGGGGAATCTCCTATCCAGGAGACAAAAGCAATAGCTTCCATGTTCCGAAAGGAATGCATACAATCAGCAGTTATTGATACGGAAAGTAGTATGATTAAATTCGGGCTGGCTCAGGAAATTTCCAGTGCACTTGGAGCCAAATATCTTGCACTTGAGGATCTGAAGGCAGATTCCATAATTGAAGCTGTTCGATCTTCAGCTCATTTTGGATTTTCGGTTTCTTCAGGCAGCTTTTCGACTTGAAGTTCTTCCTTTCTGAGGTTTTAACTTGAGGTTCTTCTATTTTTCATCTTATATTCTATGGGCTTTCTCGAAAATAGAATCCTGTTTTTCAAAGGTACAACAAAAGCTATATGTCTATCTTAAAACCTAAACCATGCCTATGGATTTCCAGATCTTGGATGCAGACTATGAAGTCGTTAATGACAGCAGCCCTGTAATCCGGCTCTTTGGCAGGGGGGCGGACGGGAAGAGCGTTTGCTGTTTTGTTCCTGATTTTGAACCTTATTTCTATCTCAAGGCCTCTGGAGACCTTAATGCTGTAGCTAGGCTTATTGAAGATACTTTCACGCAAGTTAAAAAAGTAGAAATTGTTGAGAAATTCGAGCCTATTGGGTATCAGAAAACAAAAATAAAGATGCTCAGGGTTACTACCCACCTGCCCAGAGAGGTACCCGAGATCAGAGACGAAATTCTGAAGCTCCGGGATGTAATGAGGACAGAAGGCAAATGGGAAGTTTATGAGACCGATATTCTCTTCAGAAATCGTTTTTTAATTGACAGAAATCTCGGAGGTATGGTTTGGGTATCTACAGAAGGGGAAGCTGTTGACCCTACAAGATATATCCGGACAAATGGTTCAGGTAGTTCTCACTGTGAGAAGTTTGCATGTGACGCTTCAATCCTTGCGTCCGGGTTTAATAAAGTTGAAAATCTTACCCTCGCCCCCCTGAAGTATCTAGCTTTTGATATCGAGTGCCTGCCTCTCGATGGGGGAATGCCTTCTCCTGAGGTTTCCCCTATAATCATGATCAGCTTTTCTTTCGAGCCGGAGTATAAGGGGCATAAGACTTTAGTACTTCTGGCAAAACCCGCGGAAGGTCTGAATTCCGATGTTTGGTCTTACAAGAATGAGACCGATATGCTAAATCAGTTTTTCGAGATCTTCTGCGATTATGACCCTGACATCGTAATTGGATATAATCATCAGGATTTCGATATTCCTTACATAACGGACAGAGTCAAAACTTTGGTTTCTAAAGGGGAAGTAATAAACCCTGTTGTTGGCCGGGATGGCAGCAAAATAGGTTACAGACGATTCGGACTTATTACCCGTACCGAAATGAAAGGCCGGGTGGTTGTGGATGCGCTTCCTCTGGTAAGAAGAGCTTTCAGTCTGAAACAGTATACTCTGCGTACGGTTTCAAAGGAACTTTTAGACCGTGAAAAATTAGATGTGCCTCCTCTTGAGATGGAAGAGTACTGGCTCGATACAGGGGAAAAATTCAAAAAATTTGTCGATTACTCACGCAGGGACGCAGAGCTTGCCCTCGAACTTGTCCTTAATTTGAGACTTCTTGATAAATATGTAGCCCTTGCCCAGGTAAGCGGAAGCCTGCTTCAGGAAGTTGTTGATGGGGGCCAGACTTCGATGGTTGAAACACTTCTTCTCAGAGAATTCGGGCTCCGCGATCGAGTCCTCCTTCCAAAACCTGATGATGGAGTGTCGGCCGAGAGATATGAAATGAGCTCTGACCTTAAAGGTGGCGAGGTTCTGGAACCTCAGAAGGGGCTTCTGAAAAATGTTCTTATTCTTGACTACAAGTCCCTTTACCCAACTATAATGATGGCACACAACCTGTGCTATACAACAGTAGTTACTGGCGACAGGCCCGATGGGGTAACTATCAAGCCTCCATCAGGAGGAGAGTTCGTGCCTCTTGATGTTTACAAAGGAATCGTGCCTTCTATTCTCGAAGACTTGCTTAATAAGAGGACACAGACAAAGAAAAGGATGAGAGGGACCTCTAATGAAAATGAGTACAGAGTACTTGATGCTACTCAGCTCGCTCTGAAAATCCTGTTAAATAGCTTTTATGGTTATTCTGGGTATGCTCGAGCAAGGCTTTACAGCCTGACGCTTGCAAATGCCGTAACCAGTTTCGGAAGAAGCAATATCCTCAATACTCGGGAAATTATCAACAGCACTATAGGGAAAATCGTTCTCAGGAATGGGGCGGCTTTACTCCTTGATGAAGCCGGAAAACTCTCTCCCTCTGATAAGGTAATTGAGCTGGCGGTTGCCTATGGAGATACTGACAGTGTCTTTGTCCACTGTAAATCCAAAGGAGATTTGTCTCTTGAGGAGGTTAGCCTTATCGGTAACAGGCTTTCAAATATCGTTTCTGCTTCCTTACCCGATCCAATGGAGCTTGAATTTGAGTCAATTGCAAAACGTGCTCTTCTTATTGCAAAGAAACGTTACGCTCTTTGGCTTTTTGAGCCTAGAAACTCAGGTTGGGAAAATAAGATTAAGGTCAAAGGAATGGAAACTGTCCGAAGAGACTGGTGCGAACTGACCTCAATAACCCTTAACAAGGTTCTTGAGCTTGTACTTATAGAAGGTGATGTTGACCAAGCTGTGGAATACGTTCGTGATGTAGTTAGTAAGGTTAGGAATCTTGATCCGGCAAAAGACTCCGAAATTGTTGAAAGTCTTGTTCTCACACGCACCCTTACACGAAAAATGGAGAGCTACAAGAACAAGCAGCCTCATCTTACAGTTGTGGAAAATCTGAAAAAACGAACTGGCGTCGTACCTTCTATAGGAACAAGGATACCTTTTGTCATTACTGCAGGAAAAGGACTCTTTGTTGATCGGGCTGAAGATCCAGATTATGTCAGGGAGCAAAATATCTCTATAGATGTCGATTATTATATTAAAAAGCAGATCCTACCCCCGGTAGAGCGTATTCTGGAAGTTTTTGGGGTTAAGACTTCTTCACTTGACTTTGATTCCAAGCAAAAAGGACTATTTGATTTCGAGGCTAAGAAACCTGAAGTAAAGAAACAGGAAAAGTCTTCTTCCAATACGGAAAGCCAGGTAAAGGCTCAGGAACAAAATTTCTGTAAGGAAAATGGACATGCGGCACAGAGTTCCCTGTTTGATTTCTAAGCCCGTTCTTTTCTGTTACAAGCTTCTATATTCTTTTGGTATTCAGATTCTTTATATACAACAAATTAGCCTGTAACCTTATTTCTCTTCTGTTTCTGGGTTTCAACTCCTTTTTGCCTGTCATTGAACTCTTATATAGATTTTTTTTCCTAACTCTATTTCTTTTTTATCTATATTTTATATAGAGCATATATATTATAATTTTTTGAGCCCCTATTATTCCTCTGTATATACTTCTCTATGTTATATAAAGCGAATCTTTATATATTCTTCACTTAATGTGCATTATACTAGAGACAACTAATTGTGTAAATTTTACTCATTATTTTAGAGAAGAATCTCTAACAGGGAAAATAAAATTTATATCCTTATCACATGACTCATTATTTAGAGGAGAGTCTCTCACATGGGAAATAAACTAAAGAGGTATACACTTATCATATTATTGGTTATCGGGATTGTATTCCTGGGAATTGGATGTACTGGGAATAAAAACAACGAAAGCTCTTCTACGACAGAAAATGCTTCTGCAGGCGAATCTGGAAGTATTTCTGTGAAAGGCTCTGACACAGTTCTTCCTCTTGCGCAGGCTGAAGCTGAAGAATTCATGAATGAAAACTCTGGAAAAAGTGTTACAGTCACTGGGGGTGGATCCGGTGTTGGGATTGCTGCGCTCATTGACGGTGAAGTAAATATTGCTACTGCATCCAGAGAAATAACTGATAACGAAACTGAAGCCGCTAAAAAGAATGGAATCAATCCTGTTGTAACTACTATTGCTTATGACGGCATTACAGTAGTCGTAAATCCTGCTAATTCTGTTTCTAGCCTTACCTTTAACCAGCTGCGCGGTATCTATAACGGCAGCATCAGCAACTGGAAGGAAGTTGGAGGGGCTGATGCACCAATTACAGTGATTTCCAGAGACAGCAGTTCTGGTACTTATGCAGACTTCAAGAAAGATGTTTTACTAGGCGATGAATACCGTCCTGATGCCCTTACGCAACCTGCGACGGGAAGCATAGTCTCTGAGGTATCTCAGAATACCAATGCAATAGGATATATTGGCTTTGCGTATCTTGGTAAAAACATAAAGGCATTAAGCTTAGACAAGGGTAATGGGTCTGTAGCTCCAACTGCTGAAAACATTCTCAGTGGCAAATACCCACTGTCAAGAGCTCTCTACTTCTATACTAATGGAGAACCCTCAGGCCTAACAAAGGAATTCACTGATTTTGTCAAGGGCGAAAATGGGCAGAAGATTGTGAGTACGGTAGGATACATCCCACTAAAGAAGTAATAGCCGCTAAAAACATTAAGGGATAAAATGCTAAGTCGAAATTATAGGGAAAAAACGATCGAGTGGGCGCTGTTCTTAGTTAGCGCCCTTACGGTCGTCATTCTCTTACTTATATGCCTTTTTTTGTTCAGAGACGGTTTACTTCTTTTTAAAGATACGTCTCTTATGGATTTTCTGACAGGAAAGTTCTGGTATCCAACATCCATAAACATGCAGTTCGGTCTATTACCTCTGTTTTTCGGATCTCTTATTGTTACTGCTGGAGCTATCCTTTTTGCTGTGCCTCTGGGAATTGCTTCTGCTATCTATATTTCTGAGATTGCTGACCCAAAGGTTGCAGATTTCCTGAAACCCTTTATTGAGATCCTCGCAGGAATTCCTTCTGTTGTATTTGGATTCTTCGGGCTTGTTGTGCTAGTTCCAATTATACAGCATAGCTTTAATCTGCCAACCGGTCAAACCGCTCTAACAGGTTCTATTATGTTGGGAATTATGGCACTACCTACGATTATCACTATTTCAGAGGATGCTATAAGTTCTGTTCCCAGCACTCTTGAACAGGGTTCTCTGGCTCTTGGAGCTACGAAGTGGCAGACAATATATAGAGTTGTGGTTCCTGCAGCGTTATCGGGAATCTCAGCCGGAGTAATGCTTGGTATAGGAAGAGCTATAGGAGAGACGATGACCCTTATGATGGTAACTGGAAATACTGCAGTAATTCCTTCTTTTCCAGGGGGTTTTCTGGCTCCGGTAAGGACAATGACTGCCACAATTGCGCTTGAAATGGGAGAGGTTCCTCAGGGAAGTACCCATTTCCATGCTCTCTTTGCAGTCGGGTCTGTACTTTTCATCATAACTCTCCTAGTTAACCTGATCGCGGATTCAATCAAAAAACGGTATAGATTCAAGGTGGATTGAGCATGGAGCTAAACTCAAAAGTAAGTGAAAGTGATAATAACGCGATTAGGGTTAAAGGGCGGACTGAGTATGAGATTTAATGCAAAGATAAGTGAAAAGATCGCCTTTGCACTACTTGGTCTTTCAGCTTTGACAGTAGTAGGATTTGTAATAGTTATTCTTGGTTATATTATTTACAACGGATATAGTGCAATTAACATTGCATTTCTTACTGAAATGCCCAGACTTATGATGACTGAGGGTGGAATCTATCCGGCAATTGTAGGTACCATATACCTTATTATAGGCTCTATGATCATAGCCCTTCCTATGGGAGTTATGGCTGCTATATACCTTAACGAGTATGCAGGAGAAACTCGGACCACTTGGCTTATAGAGATGGCAATTAACAACCTTGCAGGAACTCCTTCTGTGGTCTTCGGGCTTTTTGGGCTTGCATTATTTGTGAAATATTTTGGTTTTGGTTCTTCTCTGCTCTCGTCCTCTCTGACGCTTGCTCTCCTTATTCTTCCGGTAATTATCCGTTCTACTGAAGAAGCCTTGATTACGGTTCCTAAAGAATACCGGGATTCATCCCTTGCACTTGGAGTCAGTAAATGGCAGACAATCAGGCATGTGGTACTGCCAGCTGCCATACCCGGAATTATTACGGGGTCAGTATTGAGCATAGGGAGAGTTGCAGGAGAAACCGCTCCTATTCTCTTCACAGGGGTTGCTTACTTTTTGCCAAGGCTGCCGGATTCTATCAATTCCCAGTTTATGGCACTTCCTTACCATCTTTTCGTGCTTGCAACGGCCGGGACAAATATCGAGAAAACCAGGCCTATTCAATACGGAACAGCTCTGGTTCTGCTACTTCTCGTTCTAGGTTTGAACCTTGTAGCTGTTCTTATTCGCAGGCATTACAGAAATAAACTGAAAATTTGAGTAAATGTTTAAAACAATACATCACGATTTATATGACAATGAGGTCCTCCAAATGACTGAGGCTGTTCAAAACGTATCTCAACCCCAGATCCAAGTAGAAAATCTTAATCTGTGGTATGGGGAGAAGCAGGCACTTAAGAACGTTTCTATGCATATCCCCAAAAACAGTGTAACTGCCCTTATAGGCCCTTCAGGTTGTGGCAAGTCCACTTTTATCCGATGTTTAAACAGGATGAATGATCTTATTAAGGACTGCAGGATCGAAGGTAGAGTTTTGACAGAAGGCAAGGATATCTACGGGCCAGATATAGATGTCGTTGACCTTCGAAAAAAAGTAGGAATGGTTTTCCAGAAGCCCAACCCTTTCCCTATGTCGATTTACGATAATGTCGCTTACGGACCGCGTATACATGGCGCAAACAGGAAAGACCTTGATGGGATTGTCGAACAAGCACTTCATTCGGCTGCGATCTGGAACGAAATTTCAGACAGACTTAAATCTCCTGCACTTTCCCTAAGTGGTGGACAGCAGCAAAGACTTTGCATTGCCAGAACTCTGGCAGTAAAGCCAAAAATAATTCTTTTCGACGAACCCACCAGTGCTCTTGATCCTATTTCCACTTCAAGGATTGAAGATCTGATCATTAACCTTAAAAAAGATTACACCATAGTAATTGTAACTCACAATATGCAACAGGCAGCGAGAATATCAGACTATACTGGGTTTTTCCTTATGGGAGAACTTATTGAATTTGGTCAGACTAGGCAGATTTTTCAAAATCCAAGGGAAAAGAGCACTGAGGATTATATTACAGGCAGATTTGGGTGATTAAAATGGCTCGAGAACAATATGTACAGCAGCTAGATCTGCTCAGGGAATCCATGTTCTCCCTTGGAGAAATCGTTGATCTAGCTTTTAAAGATTCGATGATTGCAGTTATAGATCTTGATGTCAAACTTGCTGCAAAAACGCTTGCTCTTGAATCAGAAGTAGATAAACTTGAAGAAGGAATTGAGACTTCTATTTTTGATCTTCTTGCACTTCAACAACCCATGGCTAGTGATCTCCGGCTTGTCGTATCTGCGCTTAAGATCACAGCAGACCTCAAAAGGATTTTGGGTCTCTCAATGAATGTTGCCAAAATTCCAGGTAAAATCGAAGGTGGGCATATAAAACCCCTTACAGATACGAGAAAAATGGCAGATATTGCAATATACATGCTTGAGAATTCCCTCAAAGCTTTCAAGACTCAGGACGCGGAACTTGCAAGAGCAGCAGCAGCCCGGGACGAGGAAATTGATAAGCTTTTTTATGCAGTCTGGGTTGAGTTAATAGAAATGATGGCAAAAGATACTAGCATTATTTCTAAAGCGACGTATTTGCTTTTCCTGATTCGCTATATTGAACGAATTGGAGATCACTGCTGCAATATCTGTGAAAGTGTAATCTATCTCGCTACAGCTGAGAGAGTCAAACTGAATTAAAATGGGTTTTTGATATATTCCTTTTCATTTTCTTATTTTTTACTGTTTTTTAATGCCAAATTCTTATTACTGCTTTTATTTATTTTTCTAATAAGTTTTCTCAATTTTTATTGATTTTTCTAATTGCTTCTTTGCTTTTCCTTTCTAACCATTTTCTGTTCTCTATGATGTACAGGTTTTAAGTACGTTTATAAGTATATAGACGCCCATGCCTGATATTCTTATCAAAAATACACGGATTTATTACAATAATTCACTTCAGCCTGCCGAAATCATTATTGAAGATGGTAAAGTTACTAAAATAGGAAAAGATCTTAGAGTTTCGAGCTCGGATATGGTGATTGATGCAGGCGGCGCTCTGACTCTACCTGCTGGCATTGACGTACATGTTCATTTCAGGGAACCCGGAATGACCTCAAAGGAAAACTGGTATACGGGTTCGTGTGCGGCAGCTGCCGGAGGAATTGCTACTGTAATCGATCAGCCCAATACAGAGCCTCCTACGACAAACAGGCGGGGTTTTGAACAAAAACTTAAACTTGCCAGAAAAAAATCTATTATTGATTTCGGGATTAATGGTGGGGTAACTGGCAATATAGAAAAATTAGAAGAACTCTGGAAACTGGGAGTTACTGCTTTTGGGGAAATCTTCATGGCCGAGTCTACAGGCGGGCTAAATATCGATGAAGAAAACTTTGAAGACGCGCTTGCAGAAATCAAACGTCTCGGTGCACTTGCAACCATCCATGCCGAAGACGAGAAAATGCGTCTTGAGTTGGAAGGGCTGTTAAAAGAAGATACTTCTTATGAATATCATTCAAGGGTACGCCCTAATGCTTGTGAGGCAGCTGCTGTTCTAAAAGCCCTGGAGCTTGTTTCCAAACTGAAAGTCAGAGCTCATCTTTGTCACATAAGCACGCTTGAAGCTACAGGTATTATACGAAAGGAAAAATATCTTGCAAAAGGAGATAATAAGGAACCTCTTTTTACCTGTGAAGTCACTCCTCATCATCTTTTCCTTTCTACACGAGATTGGGAAAGGCTTCGATCTTTTGGAAAAATGAATCCTCCTTTACGGGGAAATAACAGTATTAAAGCTCTCATGAACGGAATTAATGATGGCACTATTGACATGGTAGCTTCAGATCATGCCCCACATCTGGAATCCGAAAAAGATGTTGATATAAGAGCCGCTCCTTCTGGAGTGCCCGGGGTCGAGACCCTTATGCCTCTTATGCTTGCTGCGGTAAGAAAAAACATCCTGCCGCTTTCACGGGTGATCATGCTTACAAGCTGGAATCCGGCAAAAGCCTTTGGTCTGGACCGCAAATCCAAAGGCAGGCTTGAGGTGGGTTTTGATGCAGACTTGATTATTGTAAATCCCCGCGAGCTTCGTTCTATAAAAGCTGAGTTTCTGCACAGTAAAGCGGGCTGGACTCCCTTTGAAGGCATGGGAGGGGTTTTTCCAGAATACACTCTCTCCAGGGGTGAGGTAATCTGGATTGAGGAGTCAATTAATGCAAAACCTGGAAGGGGAAACTTCCTCGAAGGCAAAGGAAAAAGGTCCGAAGAAGACGAAGAAGGCCTCTAAGAGGCTGGCGAAACTCAGGACTGAATTAAAGACTGAAGAAAAAGGTTAAAGGTTTAGCTACGAAGGTTCAGCAAAAAAAATGGAAAAACTAAAAGCCAGTTTCCAGGAGAGTTTAACAACATTATAAGGGCCTTGAGATTTTGATATATAATATTGTAAGGCCCTGAGGATTTGCTTCTTTTTTCTTTCTTAATAAAAGTCAACCGAGTCGAGCTGGGACTGTAAAAGCTCCTGATGCTTTTTTTCCAGGAACTTGTAGACTGCACCGTGGGAGGCTCCATCGAGCAACATCCTTATGGCTGTCCGGATTATGGTGTTCTGTTCAGGGTGTCCAAGTATGGATACGGTTTTTCCGTATACCGAGATCTTGACGTTTATCAGGGTTTCTGCAAGTTCTCTGGTTCTTCCATTTCTTCCTATTATCCGGCCCTTTATCCGCTGCATATCTTTTGGAGTAGTAGCAACATCGGAAAGGTCGATGATCTCAAGCATAAGCATCTCGTCTTCCAGGAGTTCGAGAGCTTTTTCGGGACTAAAACCTCTTCCTATCGCTTTGATAGTTTCGAGAACCCTGAACTCTTTTAATGGATCTTCCTTACTGGTGACGTCTATCTTTCCGCTTTCGCTATCGATATCAAGCTGGCACGCGGTTTTGTCCTCTATGAACTTTTTTGTTTCCCCTTTCGGTCCTATGATTGCTCCGATTCTTTCTTTGGGGATTTTGACATATTGAGTCATATTATTCCGCCTGTATTTTTGTAAATAGTTCATCAGGTTTGTCTTCTATTCCATAACGGCTGAAGAACCTGAGTATATTTTTCACGTCCCTGTAAAGGAACTCCCGGGCATTAGGATGCTCCATGGTCACGGATTGCCCCATATCAATGAATATGGGAGTCAGGTTGTTCGTGTCAATCAGGATATTATATTCGCTCAGATCGGCATGTACAAGGTTTGCTTTTTTATGGAGGAGGCACATGTATTCGACGATAGTATCATAAATATTCTTTGCCTCATCGTTTTCAAGATGCGTGTTTTTTAGGAGCGGGTAAGGCACCTCTTTTTCTCCCATAAATTCCATGATAAGAATATTCTTCTCGGTAAGTATAGGCTCCGGAACCCGGACTCCTGCGCTTTTCGCACGCTTCAGGTTCTGCGACTCCTTGCGTGTCCATGCAAAAATAATGTCTCGCTTGTTGTTTCGTATGTTTGTAAAGCGAGGGTCCTTCATGATATAGGCGTCCATAGCCTTGAAGGTGCTGCTGGAAATTCTATATATTTTTATAGCAAGTTCCTTTTTTTCCGGACCTTCCGCATAGAACACATTTGCTTCCTTTCCAGTACTGATAGATCCCCCCAATGCCTTTATTATACCCTTGTTGGCTAGGGTATAAAGAGTTTTAAGCGTAGGCACATCGAATACGTTTTCTTCTACCTTCAACCGCTCAGAGTCCTTCTCCCTCGCCCGAGATTTGTCTTTAGCGCTATCAATACGCCTTATCTTTTTTTCCTGGTCCATATTCCTATTTTATCCCTTCAGGTATCCTTTCCTCTCAAGCCAATCTACCTGTGGCCTTGTGTACTTCCAGATTACATCTGCCTTTTCGTTCTGGAATTCCCAGGGTACGACAATAACGACATCTCCTTCTCTTATCCAGGTTTTTTTCTTCATTGAACCCGGAATCCTTCCCATACGAACGACGCCGTCCATGCAACGGAGCCTTAACCGGTTTGCACCTAGGAGACTCTCGACAGTTGCCAGGATCTCGTTATTTTCCCTGCGCGGTGTGCGTACTCTTGTAACGGTTTCTCCAGTATCGGGTCTGGTTTTGGATATAGGTTTCTTTAAGTTTGCCAGTTTGATACCTCTTATATGTAGTTTATATTTATTATTGTATTTTTTATTTTTGTACCCTTAACTCCTTTATATATCGTTTTTTCGATTTTTAAGGTTATTTATTCTGCAGCTTTCAACTTTCTGTTGTTATTTTAATGCTGCGCTTTTTTGCTTTCTTTTACACCCTTCTTATTTTTATTTTTTTCTAAGTAACTCCACAGGCGACAGGTATATATATTGGATATTCCTTTGTATATCTCACGCGCAAAGCAAGTGCGGATCGTTCTTGAATTTATAATTTGAGAGTGAAAATCAGGGATTTTACGAAACAGATTTTCATCATTTGTTTAATTTGTTTTTCTCAATTTTCCTGGACAAAAAGTTTTATATATTAAAACTGATGTATATGTGTTTCTCCTATCTCAGCATGAATTAATTGTGCTGGAAGGTTTTTATCATAGTCATCTGGTTAAGGTTTCTTCTTATTTTGAAGGGCATCAGATACATTTAAATACTATGAGCACATAACTATAATTTCCTGCATCATGAATGCAGTGATTACGATTCATTAATAATGGAGTCAGGAGTTTTTTCTTGACTGACGAGGATTTTGTCGGTTCGGTTAATTCTGGGCGGTGAGAGTTTTTATAAACGAATCATCGCGAAACGAAAATAACTGAATTGATAGTTGTTAGTGCAAGTTTCTGCGACCA
>DASXVB010000186.1:0-6920 GCA_036504475.1 Methanosarcina sp. | reverse complement strand
TTCCCATACCCATTACAGAAATGAGCACCCATAGAAGCCTTATAAGTGTAGGATCAACTTTAAAGTATTCACCTATCCCGCCACATATTCCCGCAATAATCTTATTCTTTTTTGATCTATAGAGTTTATTCATTTGACCACTCCTGATTGCAAAATGCTTAATCTGCTACTATAATATATTGCTTATATTCAATTTATAAGTAACCTTGTGGATGAAGAAATCTAGGTTTTCAGATTTTTGCCCACTCACTTGTTATGTTTTCAGATTCCAAGTTTTCCCCTGAAGCTTGTACATATACCCTGAATTTTTTTTCTGAAGGAACAGCAAGGCCTTTTGCAGTATAATTGTAAACTCCTTCCGGCTCAATTGTAACTGAAGAACTTTCAATTTCATCCCAGACATTAGTTTTATCTTCAGCTTGAAGGGCAATGTAAACAGTTGTATTTTCAGCTACCTCAGAGCCCACATTTCTTACAGTTACGTTGATATCGACAATTCCTTCTTCTTTTGAGTATTCACATCGAGCTTTGAAATCAAGATTGACCGCGGGCCTCCTGTAGACAGGGAGGACCTGTACAGGCTGGTTTGCATATTCTTTTGGGATTTCACCTATCTGCCAGTCACTACCTGTAGTCTCCACATAATAGTAATTGCTACCTTCGTACTCGAAGCTTTTGCCTTTCTGCCCAGGGCTGCACTTTATCCCAAGAGCCATATGTTCAGGAAGTTGCAGAAGGACAACATCATAATCCATTTTCTGAAGAATTGCTGCGGCGAGAATTGCAGTATCCTCACAGTCCCCGCCATTTTCATAGAGAGTCTCATAAGGAAAGCGAGGATACTCTTCGTAACCCGAACTTTCAAGATCCGAAGTGTAGTTTAAAGATTGAACAAACGAGATACAGAGACCTGGAACTTCGCTCTCTTCAAGTCCATAATCTTTTGAGAGAGAACACAAATTATCTGAAATATTTGTGATTAACCAGTCGTCATATGGATCTAAAGCAAACAGATCGTAGTCCCTGTTTCGAGTTCTGGATTTATATTCATCATAGAGCTTGTCGTCAAGAGGCAAAGTAAGGTGGCAGCAGTAACCTTTATAGTTCCATGAATAAGTTCGGATCATTTTTCCAGAAGTAATTGACTCTTCTGTAATCGAGGAATTACAGGGCTCAGAATTTACAATATCTTCTCCGACCAGATTCTCCCCAGTGTCTCCGATATTATAATCTATGTAAGTTTTAGGGCAAGGCCAAGTTAAGAGAGATTCAGCCAGATAAGCAAGTAAAAAGAGATAAAGCAAAGCGGTTACACTTTTCATAAATTACCTCCATCCAGAATTACATAGTTTACGAGTTCATTCCCAGAGGTCTTCCCTAAGGTGGGAATTTATAGAATCCACTTCCATCAGGCCTTCTGGATAAGGTTCAAAAATAGTCTGGTTCGTAAGGTACTGGTCTTCAAAGCGTACGGCCCATGACTTAATGGTATTAATTGCAGGGCAAAGGGTAACTTTTCCTTCCCTGTACTTCTGGATCCAGTCAAAAAATAGCAATTTTTCTTGGTTTGAGAGCTTTTCTGAAAAATGTCCGAAGGCATGCATGAGCACATTAATACTTGAAGTATACCTGGGGGACCTGGAAAGGGCGCTGTAAAGATGCTTCTCATATTCAGAGACCAATTCCTGAAAGGCTCTTCTTTCTTTATTTGCAACAATAACTCCCAGTTTCTTGAGTTCTACTTGGCTATACGCCATGAGAAGATACTTATTTTCAGCATGAAATGCGACAAGGTTTCTCATGCGGCCTTCGGATTTTACTTTTCGAAAAGCGGCAAGCATAAAGATCCTGGTCATAAAATGTTCTTTTATACGGGTATTCCTTAGCCGTCCTTCGTCCTCGATAGGAAGGTAAGAAAACTTCTTCAGGACTGCCCTCCCGAAGTACCCTGAAGTTTTTCCAATTGCTGCTGACTTAAGCGCTAAAGTTGGGTAAATTTTCACTTCTTTAATGCCGCAGGAAGGAGACCTATATTTTAGAATAAAACCATCAATGTCTCTTGTGGAATCGAGAAAATCAGCGCAAAAAGCTTCCATTACTTCAGTTACATCTCTGCCGCTCACGGACTGGACAAGCCGCTGTTCTCCATTCTCAAGAATTATTCTTACTGGATCTCTTGGAACGCCAAGTCCGATCTCCACTTCCGGGCAAATAGGCTGGAAGTCAACATACTCCATGAGGCTTGCCACTATCGGACTACTTATTATACCCCCATTATATCGACAGTGATCAAACCCAAGGCATCTACTAATTGCAACCTTTGGCCGAACAAACTCCCTCATTTAACCCCCATATAAGAAAGGATTTCCAGGATAAATTATTTTCCAGAAGAAAGGTGCAAGATACTTCTTTTTTAAAAATAATGAGTTATACATTAAGAATCTTCTCAAAAAGACTTTAAAACACTTAAAACAAAATAATAAAAAGTATCAATGGAGTTCAGATCAAAAAAAGATATTTAGTGTTTATTTAAAATAATATCTAACTAACATAATTTTTAAAAAGTTTTTCTAATAAAATAAGCTTTTTATCCGCTTTTCCGAATAGATATATAAAATAGAAGTAACTATAAGATAGTTTTGGGGCACGTTAAGGGAAGGAAATGTTTTTGGGGGTTAGTCGTTAAACTTGAATTTCATCTCCATACCCTTTCTATACCCGAAAAAACGGCATGATCTTTAAAAATAGGTGAAAATATGGTAGAAGCCGAATGTGAACATGTAAGCATGCCTCTGATAGGGGATGATGCACCGTCATTTACAGCAGTGACAACTCAGGGACCAATTAATTTCCCTGATGATTACAAAGGCAAATGGGTTCTTCTTTTCAGTCATCCTGCAGACTTTACACCTGTATGTACTACTGAATTCATGACTTTTGCTAGTATGCAAGAGGAATTCAAAGAAATGAACACTGAACTTATAGGGCTTTCTATAGATAGCGTGTTCTCTCATATTGCGTGGCTTAAGAGGATTGAGGAAAAAATTGAGTATAAAGGGATGAAAAATATAGAGGTCAGATTCCCGGTAATAGCCGATTTGAAAATGGATGTTGCAAAAAAATACGGAATGATCCAACCAAATGCCTCAACCACGCAGGCTGTAAGAGCCGTATTTGTTATAGATCCTGAGGCAAAGATAAGAGCAATGCTTTATTATCCACAGTCAGCCGGAAGAAATATGCAGGAAATAAAGAGGCTTGTGACCGCTCTGCAGAAAAACGAAGTTGAGAAAGTGGCAACGCCTGCAAACTGGCAGCCTGGAGACGATGTCATTATTCCAGCTCCCAGTTCGATGGAAGCCGTGAAAGAAAGAGTTAGTCAGTCAGCGGAAAACATGTATTGTCTTGACTGGTTTTTATGCCTGAAAAAAGATAGCAAGAAATAATCCAAAAATAAAATTTTATTTTTTTTAGGACTTACGCACTTGAAGTACGAAATCAAGTACAATTTCCATTGTGGTTAAACAGGCTCTGTAGAAATCCTTAATATTCAGGCGAAAATCAAAGGTAACAAAAATTCAAAAATTAGTATTACTTATTGGATAGATTTACCGTTTTCAATCTACTGACAGTGTATTTGATAGGTTTTCTACAGAGCCGTAAGTCCTATTTTTACATATAAAATTCCTAAAGTTCAAAAAAGAGAGTACAATTACTACAAAGGTAAAAGGTTTAATTTTTCATTTTGGCGGATTTATTGGGTATTTGAAATACGGAAAAATTCCAGCAAATAGAGTTGAAAACAGTTAGGTTTTGGGACCCCGGCGAATCGAAGAAGGTTTAACACTCCGTTTCACCAATATTCATTGTAAGCCATATATAAAAGCTGATTAACTAAAAAAATCAATAAGATGAAATATGACCCCTATATCTCCAATTGCACAATCAGGTTTATACTATCAAAGTAATATTGATATAACTGGTATATAAAATTTATCTCAATTTATAATAAATGATCGTTAACTATACCGTTTGGGTAAAATGAGATAAAGAAAAGGTAATCGAATAAAACCAAAATTAAGGACAAAAATAGATAACCTATAGAAAAAGCAAAAAAGAGAGACATTTTAAAATAAAGTTTCATCCAAATGGATTTACGTATACTTTACGTTATTCTACGTATTTTTACAAATATAATCTCTAAAAATAAATAAAAAATAGAGAGTAAGTAAAAAAAATTACTTCTTTCCAAGCTCTTTTGAGCGTTCTGTTGCCTTTATAACTGCATTCATAAATGCAGCCCTGATTCCGGCTTCTTCAAGGGCATGAACACCCTGAATAGTAGTCCCTGCAGGAGAAGTAACCATATCCTTGAGTTCTCCGGGATGCAGTCCTGTTTCAAGCATCATTTTTGCAGCCCCAAGTACAGTCTGGGCTGAAAGAGTGAGGGCACTTTTCCTGTCCATTCCTTCAAGGACAGCCCCATCGGCCATTGCCTCAATTACCGGAAAGATGAATGCAGGCCCGCTGCCTGAAAGACCTGTAACAGCGTCCATTATAGACTCAGAAACTTGAACTGCAGTGCCTACCGCCGAAAAAATCTCAAGAGCAGTTTTCATGTCTTCTGAGGTAGCGTTTTTGCCTGGAGCAATTCCTGAAGCAGCTTCGGAAACTGTAGCTGCAATGTTTGGCATTACACGTATGACTCTTGTGCCAGCAGGAAGTGCATTTTCGTACGTAGCAAGAGGAACGCCGGCTGCAATTGAGATAATAAGTTTATCGGCAGTTATATGAGCTTTAAGATTTTCAAGTACCGAACCTAGAGTCTGGGGCTTTACTGCCAAGATAAGAACATCGGATGCCTGGACAATAACAGCATTGTCAGTAGATACATTAATGCCCAGTTTTGCCTTCAGCTCATTTAAGAAAGGCTCGTACACGTCACTTGCTCCTAAATTTTCAGGCTCTACAATTTCAGCCTTTATAATTCCCTGCATGAGAGCAGAGCCCATTTTTCCTGCTCCGATAAATCCTATCTTTCGGTTCTGATTTACCATATAATTTCTCCTATTTTTAAAATAAATATAAACATCGAGGCAATTGCCTCAGAACTTCTCTATGGTTAATATTGAGTAATTTAAAGGAATTTTGTAGTCTGAATAAGTTTAAAAGAACTTAGTCGATTGATAAAAGCTTCCAAACCACAAGAAAATTTGGAGTTTTCAGAAATCTCGAAAAATCCAATATAGTTCTTCGGGTATGCCGGAAACTTAGTTCAATTCTTCCAGTATGCCAATATTTTCTTTTTTTATTACATTGCTATAATTATTATATCCCAGAATACCCTCTATTTCGTCGGTGTGTGCTCCTTTAATTTTCATAAGTTCTTCAGAGGTATAATCTGTAATTCCTTTCGCAAAGGCTCTGCCTTCACATTCGAGTCTCACCACATCTCCCCTGTCAAAATTTCCTTCAACATTTACTATTCCTGCTGGAAGAAGGCTGTTTTTTCCGAGGACTGCGGCTTTTGCTCCTGCATCCACACGGACAGTACCTGAAGCCCTTGAAAGAATAATCCAGCGAGCGCGGTTCTTCTGAATATGCCTTTCAGCCAGGAAAAGGGTACCTATCTCTTCCCCGGAAAGAGCCTTTAAAAGCATATTTTTAATTTCACTATTTGCAATTAAGACATAGCAGCCTGCCATACTGCAGATCTTTGCGGCTTTTATCTTAGTTCTCATCCCCCCTACACCCTTGAAGCTTGTAGGGTCGCCTCCATAACTTTCAATTTCGGGCGTGATTTTCTCCACGAGAGAAATGAGTCTGGCATCATTATGCGTCTTTGGGTTCTTGTCAAAAAGACCGTTGATATCCGAAAGAATAATCAGAAGGTCAGCATCAATCTTACTTGCAACCATTGCAGAGAGCTTGTCGTTATCTCCGAAGATAGCTTCAATCTCATTTGTACAGGTGCAGTCGTTTTCGTTTATTATGGGAACTACCCCATATTCCAGAAGGGTGGATATACTGTTCCTGAGATTTAGATAGGATACTCGGTCAGAATAAAATTCATACGTAAGTAAAATCTGAGCGACTTTAATTCCATATTTTGAAAAAGCTTCGCTCCAGTACTGCATCAGAATGCTTTGTCCCACGGCTGCCGCTGCCTGCCTAATAGGAATTTCACGAGGTTTTGGGGCAATGCCCAATTCATAGAGCCCTACACCTATTGCCCCCGAACTTACCACAATTACTTCTTTCCCGCGCCTTCGAAGCTCGGAGACCTGAGCTGCAATATTTTCCATAAAGGTGGGATCAATACTACAGTTTTCTTTTGTACTGTCACAGTTATTTTTTGTAATTGAGGAAGTGCCGATCTTGATAACGATTTTATTCACATCATTGAGAAAGTCATTTCTATCTATCAATCAAAAGGCCTCGTAAAGTATTTTGGAAATGTGGTTGAGAGAACAACAACCACAATCCAGATTTCCATCTCTTGCATTCAATTTGCGCTGGTATTTCAATTCAGATATATAAATATATCATAAATCTTCTATGGATTCAGTTTACATCTTCAAACTTAAGGTCAAGTTTCCTGTGCGTATAGGGCTTTGCATTTTCTCCTGCATAGTCCGCAACAACCTGCCCTTTTCCTAGCAAGATATATTTGTAGATCAGCAGTCCTTCCATGCCTACAGGCCCACGGGAATGGATTTTGTTTGTACTGATCCCAACCTCAGCTCCTTTCCCATAACGATAGCCGTCCGCAAAACGATTTGAGGCGTTCACCATAACACTTGAAGAATCAACAAGCCCTGTGAACTCTTTTCTTCTTAAGGCATCTTCAGTTATTATTCCATCGGTGTGGTGGGAACCGAAAGTGTTTATGTGATCAATTGCTTCCTTTATATTGTCAA